>JAIBJM010000059.1 GCA_020029535.1 Gammaproteobacteria bacterium
GATGCCGAAGATGACGATGCGCTGCAGTTCGCCGATCTGCGGCGCCGCGAGGCCGGCGCCATTGGCCGCGAGCATGGTCTCGCGCATGTCGGCGATCAGTGCGTGCAATTCGGGCGTGTCAAAGACCTGCACCGGCGTACTGACCTGCAGCAGCCGCGGATCGCCCATGCGCAGGATGGGTCTCACTGCCATGGCGGTAGTTTACCCCGGCATGCTGGCGGGCGCCCGATCGTGACGGCGTTGCAGGGGCAGATCGTAGGTGACGCTGGCGCCATAGGCCTCGGGAGATTGCGGATCGTGGCGCAGCCGATCGAAGGTCAGCAGCCGCGTGCCCAGCTCGAAGCTCTCGCGGATGTCGTGCGAGATCATGAAGATGGTCATGCGGTTGGCCTCCCACAGCGACAGGATCAGCTTGTGCATGTCGGCGGTGAGGCCCGGGTCCAGCGCGCCGAACGGCTCATCCAGCAGCAATATCTTCGGCTCGCAGATCACCGACTGCGCAATCGACAGCCGTTGCTGCATGCCGCCGGACAACTGCGCCGGATAGCGGTCGCGTGCCGCGCCCAGCCCCACCGACTCGAGCACTTCGGTGGCGCGCCTGATGACCGCGCGGCGCGGCGCGCCGAACAGCCGTCCCAGCCAGCGCGAACGCTTCAGCTCCAGTCCCAGCACCAGGTTGCCGAGCGCGGTCAGATGCGGAAACAGTGAATAGCGCTGGAACACGATGCCGCGGTCCGCACCGGGCTCGGGCCGCAGCGGCTGGCCATCGATGAAGATCTCACCGCGCGTGGGCTGCTCGACGCCCAGCAACATCCTGAGGAAGGTGGTCTTGCCGCAGCCTGAAGCGCCGACAATGGTGACGAACTCGTGATCGGCAATTTCCAGCCGCAGGTTCTCCAGTACCACCTGCGTGCCGTACTCCTTCCACACATTGCGAACCGATACCGTGGCCATCAGGAGCCCGCCTCGGCCCACGGAAAAGCGCGCCGCCGCAGCACCCGCAGCGCCAGATCCATGCTCACCGCCAGCACGGTGATCCACAGCACGTAGGGCAGGATCACGTCCATGGCCAGATAACGGCGCACGAGGAAGATGCGATAACCCAGCCCCTCGGTGGAGGCGATGGCTTCGGCAGCGATCAGGAACAGCCAGGCCGAACCCAGACTCAACCGCAGCGAGTCGATCAGGCGCGGCCACATCTGCGGCAGCACCACGCGCAGCAGCAGCTGCCAGGTGGACGCGCCCAGCGTCTGCACCTTGATCAGCTGCTCAGCGGGCAGCTCGGCGGCGCGCAGCGCCAGATCGCGCGTGATGCACGGTGCGATGCCGATGACGATCAGTGTGATCTTCGCCGTTTCTTCCAGACCCACGATGATGAAAAGTATCGGCAGCATCGCCAGCGGTGGAATCATCGCCACCGCATTGACCAGCGGGGCGAGCAGCGCGCGAATGCGCGGCACCACGCCGATGGCCAGCGCCAGCGTCAGTCCGATCGCAGAACTGATCAGCAGCGCCGACAGCAACCGGCGCAGACTGGCCCAGGTATCGCTCCACAGCAGGTAGCGGCCGCTGCGCAGGTCTTCTTCAAGGGCATAGCTGCGCAAGGTGTCGAGAAAGGCCGAGGCCGGCGGCAACAGCTTGTCGCCGGCATTGGCCGCCAACCGCAGCTGCGAGGCAATCACATACAGCACCGCCAGCGCCAGAAACGGCAGCGCCCCGAGCAGCAGGCGTTCGCCTCGCCCGGGGCGCTGGTTGATCAGGCGACGCATCAGCGTCTGTTCAACGCAGTCTCATAACTTGCCGTCAGCGGCCAGCTTCATGTAGCTGACATCGAAGCGCATCTTGATATTGGCGGCGCTGCCCAGCGTCTTGCCGCCCGGAAACTCGATGCCGACGGCATCGACGGATTTGGCGCCGGCGCCCAGCAGGCCATGGTCGAAGGAGAACTTGCGTACCAGATCCATCTTGGCCGGCAGGTCGGCGCTGTTGTTCGCAGCCACCGCGGTGGCCGGCGTCGCATACAGATAAGTGGTGGCCAGCTGCGCATCGAAGCCCTTCAGGTCGGTGCCCGAGGCCTTGGCCATGACCTGCTTGGCCGCGGTGGCCTTGGCATCCTTGCCATTCATCACGGCCAGCGTTTCATACCAGGCGCCCACCAGGGCCTTGCCCAGGTTCGGATCGGCCTTCAGCGTCTTCGTGTTCACCACCATCAGGTCCAGAATCTCGCCCGGCGTCTTGCTGGAATCGAACACCAGCGACGTAGTCGGCGACACAATTTCGGACAGCAGCGGCTTCCAGGTGACGGCAGCGGTAACGGTGGCCGCCTTGAAGGCACCGACGATGTCGGCATCTGAAGTGTTGACCACCTTGACGTCGCGCTCGCGCAGGCCGATCGAGGCCAGGCCGCGCGCCAGCAGATAGTGCGACACCGACAGCTCGACCAGATTGACCGACTGGCCCTTGATGTCGGCCAGCTTCTTTCCGGCGCCCTTCAGCACCACGCCGTCGTTGCCGTTGGAATAGTCGCCGATGATCAGCGCCGTCGAATCCACGCCGCCGGCGGCCGGAATCGTCAGCATGTCCATGTTGGTCATCACGCAGGCATCGAACTTGCCAGCGGTGTACTGGTTGATCGACTCGACGTAGTCGTTGACCTGCGTCAATTCAATCTTGATGCCGTATTTGTCGGCCCACTTCTTCAGGATGCCGCTCTGTGCCGCATAGTCCCAGGGCATCCAGCCGACGTAGATGCTCCATGCCACCTTGTAGGTTTTCGCTGGTTGCGCGGCCTGTGCGCTGCCGCCAAACAACACCGCCGATGCGAACAGCGCAGCAAGCACTGCGCTCCGTCTGGAACATGAAATCATCGTGAATCTCCTGTGCGCGACCCTGGACGCACATTTGCCTCGCGGACTTTGCAAGTCCCATGCCTCGATTTTTCGCAGCGAGCTGCGCACGAACACCGCTTCGTGCACCATGCTGAGGCGGCAACGCCCGTCACGCGCTGCTCATTGGTGCAAGAAGGTGGCCGGCAGCGCCCCACATCCGCGCATTGCGCTGGTATGTGGCTTGCACCCAGCAGCGCAGCTTCAGAGCGAGGACGCGATGGAATCGAATGGCGATACGCCCCCGCTGCTGTGGGAGGAGGAACTGCGCGGCGATGCGCACTGGTCGGGCGTGCTGCGCCGGGGCATCACATTGCGACTGACGGCGCGCGAGGCCGGCGCCAACGTGGCGGCGCTGTTCTACAACCATGAGCAGCTGAGCGAGCGCTACAACATGGCCGACACGCTCAAAGCCCAGCACACCGCCTTCCTGACGGCAGCCTGCGTCTGCTATTCGGACATGGGCCGGGTGCTGTGCTCGATCACCGCCGACAGCTGCGGCTGGCATGACGCGCTGTGCGGCCTCAGCGACGCGGCGCTGATCGCCGCGCGCCATGGCAGCACGCGCTTCCAGGAACAACGCAACGAACGCCATGGCAACGGGCGTGATGCCATGCTCAACGAGCTGGGCAAGTACGGCCTGGGCGCACGCGATCTGGTGCCCAACATCAATTTCTTCAGCAAGGTCACCGTCGATGATGAGGGTGGGTTGCAGTGGCAGCCTGATCACTGCGCCGCCGGTGCCTGCGTGGAATTGCGCTTCGAGATGGACACACTGGCGATCTTCTACGCCGGCCCCCATCCTCTGGATCCCTCACCGCGCTTCGCACCCCGTGCGGTCACGTTGACGGCCTGGCGTTCAGGTCCGGCACCGGCTGCGGACGCCTGCCGCAATCGCTGTCCCGAGAATCAACGCGGCTTCCGCAATACCGAAATGATGTTTGCATGAGCACTGCACCGTTGCTGGATCAGGTGGTGCCGGCCGGCGAGCCGTGGACCGGTCGCGTGCTGCGCGGCCAGCGCTTCCGCATCGTGGACCTGGAAGGCAACCAGGCGGTGGACACGCTGTTCTACAACGCGGCCGATACAACGGAACACTACAGCGCGCAGGACACCATCCGCGCGCAGTGCCAGCTGTACCTGACTACAGGATCGCTGCTGCTCTCGAATCTCGGCCGGCCCATGCTGCAGATCATTGCCGACACCTGCGGCCGCCACGACACGCTGGGTGGTGCCTGCTCGGCCGAGAGCAACACGGTGCGCTATGCGCTGGACAAGCGTCACATGCACAGCTGCCGCGACAATTTCCTGCAGGCGCTGCAGCAGCATGATCTGCAGCTCGGCAAGCGCGACCTGCCGGCCAACATCAATTTCTTCATGAATGTGCCGGTGACGCCGCAGGGCGGACTGACCTTTGCCGATGGCCTCTCGGCGGCCGGCCGTTACGTGGAAATGCGCGCGCTGATGGATGTGCTGGTGCTGATCTCCAACTGCCCGCAGTTGAATAACCCATGCAATGCGTACAACCCGACGCCGATCCGCTTGCTGGTGTGCGCCGACTGACCAGGGCATGTTCGACCGCATCCTGATCGCCAACCGCGGCGCCATCGCCTGCCGCATCCTGCGCACGCTGCGGCGGTTGGGTATTGCATCGGTGGCGGTGTATTCGGAAGCCGACCGTCATGCACCGCATGTGCGGTTGGCCGATCACGCCGTGGCCATCGGCGGCGCGGCCGCCGCCGACAGTTACCTGCGCCAGGACCGGATCCTTGCGGCCGCGCGCGAGACGGGCGCACAGGCCATCCATCCCGGTTACGGCTTCCTCAGTGAAAACGCGGACTTCGCCGCAGCCTGCGCAGCCGCCGGCGTCGCCTTCATCGGTCCGACGCCGGAACAGATGCGCCGTTTCGGCCTCAAGCACACGGCGCGCGAACTGGCGCTGGCCGGAAATGTGCCGCTGCTGCCGGGCAGCGGCCTGCTGGCCGATCTGTCCGAAGCATTGGCCGAGGCGCAGCGCATCGGCTTTCCGGTGATGCTGAAGAGCACCGCCGGTGGCGGCGGCATCGGCATGCAGCGCTGCGACGATGCTGCGCAACTGCGCACCGCCTTCGACGCCGTGCGCCGGCTGGCCAGCAACAACTTCAGCGAAGGTGGCGTGTTCCTCGAGAAGTTCGTCGCACAGGCCCGGCACATCGAAGTGCAGATCTTCGGCGACGGACGCGGCCAGGTGATCGCACTGGGCGAGCGCGATTGCTCGGCGCAGCGACGCAACCAGAAGGTCATCGAAGAAACGCCGGCACCGGGCATCAGCCATACGCTGCGCGCGCAGCTGTGCGAAACCGCGGTGCGTCTGGGCCGCGCCGTGCAATACCGCTCGGCCGGCACGGTCGAGTTTGTCTACGACGTCGCCACCGGCGCGGCGTATTTCCTCGAGGTGAACACGCGACTGCAGGTGGAGCACGGCGTCACCGAGGCCGTCACCGGCATCGATCTGGTGGAATGGATGATCCGCGTCGCGGCCGGCGATCCACCGGACCTGGCCGCATACCGGCATGCGCCGCGCGGCCATGCCATGCAGGCGCGACTGTATGCCGAGGATCCGGCGCGCAATTTCCGCCCTGGCAGCGGCTTGCTGTCGCGGGTGCGGCTGCCTGAAGACCTGCGTGTCGATGGCTGGATCGAGACCGGCGTCGAAGTACCACCCTTCTACGATCCCATGCTGGCCAAGCTGATTGCGCACGGCGACACGCGCGAGGATGCGCTGGCGCAACTCGATGCTGCGCTGGCGCGCACCTCGGTGCATGGCATCGAGACCAACGCCGGTTATCTGCGCGCCATCCTCGCCGATCCCGTGTTCCGCGCCGGCCGTCAGACCACCGCACTGCTGGGCACTCTGCAATATCAATCGGCCACCGTCGAAGTGCTGCAGCCGGGCACACATACGCTGGTGCAGGACTGGCCCGGCCGCACCGGCCTGTGGGATGTGGGTGTGCCACCCTCGGGCCCCATGGATGCGCTGGCCTTCCGCTACGCCAATTGCATCGTCAGCAACCCGCAAGGCATGGCGGCACTGGAACTCACGGTCAGCGGCCCCACGCTGCGCTTCGCAACACCGGCCGTGATCGCGCTGACCGGCGCCGACATGCAGGCCACGCTGGACGGCCAGCCGCTGGCGATGTGGCAGCCACTGCCGGTGCGCGCCGGCAGCGTGCTGAAACTCGGCGCCCTGCGCGGTGCCGGTCAACGCGCCTACCTGGCCTTCAAGGGCGGGCTGGATGTGCCGGAATACATGGGCAGCAGCAGTACCTTCACGCTGGGCCAGTTCGGCGGACATGCAGGACGCGCGCTGCGCACCGGCGATGTGCTGCGGCTGAACTGCTCCGGCGTGGATCTGTCGGGTTGTCGCACGCTGCCCGTCGCGCTGCGCCCGCAGTACACATCGAACTGGGACATCGGCGTACTGATCGGCCCGCACGCGGCGCCGGATTTTTTCACCAACGCCGACATCGAGATGTTCTTCGCCACCGACTGGGAGGTGCACTACAACTCCTCGCGCACCGGCGTGCGACTGATCGGACCGAAGCCGCGATGGGCGCGACGCGATGGCGGCGAAGCGGGGCTCCATCCTTCGAACATCCACGACAATGCCTATGCCATCGGCAGCATCGACTTCACCGGCGACATGCCGGTGATACTGGGACCCGACGGCCCCAGCCTCGGCGGCTTTGTCTGCCCCGCCACCATCGCGCTGGCCGAGCTGTGGAAGGTGGGCCAGCTGCGGCCGGGCGACAGGCTGCGCTTCCGGCCGCTGGATCTGGCCACCGCACAGCAGCTGCAGGCGCAACAGGACCAGGCCCTGCATTCATTCAGCGAACCGCCGCCGGGGCCGGCCATGCGCACACAGCGCAGCCATGGTTCGCCGGTGCTGCATCGCGCGGCGGCCAGCGGCGATGCGCCTGAACTGGTGGTGCGACAGGCCGGCGAGGACAACCTGCTGGTGGAATTCGGTGCGCCGGTGCTGGATCTGGCGCTGCGCTTCCGCGTGCAGGCACTGCTCGAAGCTATCGCGGCGCGGCGCATCGAGGGCATCATCGATCTGACGCCGGGCATCCGCTCGCTGCAGATCCACTTCGACAATCGCCGCAGCGATCAGCGCCGCATGCTGCAGCAGCTGCTGGACAGCATCGCGCGGCTGCCGCCGGTGGAGAACATGGAACTGCCCAGCCGCATCGTGCACCTGCCGCTGTGCTGGGATGACCCGGCCACGCAGCTGGCCACGCAGCGCTACATGCAATCGGTGCGCGCCGATGCACCCTGGTGTCCCAGCAACATCGAATTCATCCGTCGCATCAACGGCCTGCAGTCGGTCGAGGATGTGCAGCGCATCGTGTTCGATGCCAGCTACCTGGTGATGGGGCTGGGCGATGTGTACCTGGGTGCGCCGGCGGCCACACCGCTGGATCCGCGTCACCGGCTGGTGACCACCAAGTACAACCCGGCACGCACCTGGACCCCGGAAAACGCCGTGGGCATCGGTGGCGCCTATCTGTGCGTGTATGGCATGGAAGGCCCGGGTGGCTACCAGTTCGTCGGCCGCACGTTGCAGATGTGGAACCGCTGGCGCGACCCCGGCGACTTCGGCGGCAAACGCTGGCTGCTGCGCTTCTTCGATCAGCTGCGCTTCCATCCGGTCAGCGCCGCGGAGCTGTTACAGCTGCGCGAGGATTTTCCGTACGGCCGCGTGCAACTACGCATCGAGCCCACCACGCTGAGCCTGGCGCGCTACCGGCAGTTCCTGCACGACAACGCGGCCTCGATCGAATCGTTCCGCAGCGTGCAGCGCGCCGCCTTCGAAGCCGAGCGCGAACGCTGGCAGGGCAGCGGCAACGACAGCGCGCCGATCGAGGTGCCCGACGCCATTGCCACGGCCACCGAACTGCCGGCGGGCTGCGTCGCGATCAGCGCTCCGGTGGCCGGGAGCCTGTGGCAGCTGCGCGTGGCAGCGGGCCAGCAGGTTGCGGCCGGCGATGAACTGCTGGTGCTGGAATCGATGAAAATGGAAATCGCGGTGCACGCTGAAGCGGCCGGCACCGTGCAAGCAGTGCAGTGCGCCGTCGGCCGCCCGGTGAATGCCGGTGCCACGCTGCTGGTGTTCAAACCCGAGGAAAACTGATGGACGCCCTGCCCACCCTCGATCTCTCTGCATTGCGCGACGCCTATCTGCAGCGGCGCCTGACACCCTCGGCGCTGATCGACGTGCTGCTGCAACGGATTGCCACCACATCTGATCGGAACATCTGGATCTCGCTGATGCCGGAGGCTCAGCTGCGGCAGCGCGCCCGCGAGCTCGAGCAGCGCGATCCAACCACACTGCCGTTGTATGGCGTGCCGTTCGCCATCAAGGACAACATCGACCTGGTCGGCCTCCCCACCACCGCGGGCTGCCGCGAGTTCAGCTACTTGCCCGAACGATCGGCGCCAGTGGTGCAGAAGCTGATCGACGCTGGCGCCATCGCCATCGGCAAGACCAATCTGGATCAGTTCGCCACCGGACTGGTCGGTACCCGCTCGCCCTGGGGTGCCTGTCGCAACAGCTTCGATGCCGACTACATCAGCGGTGGTTCCAGCAGCGGCTCGGCGGTGGCGCTGGCACTGGGCCAGTGCAGCTTTGCGTTGGGTACCGATACCGCTGGTTCGGGGCGCGTACCGGCCGCTTTCAATAACCTGATCGGCTACAAGCCCAGCTGCGGACTGTTGAGTCCGCGCGGCATGGTGCCAGCCTGCCGCTCGCTGGACAGCCTGTCGGTGTTCAGCCTGTGCGCCGAGGACTCGGCGCAGCTGCTGCAGATTGCCGGCGGTTTCGACGAAGCCGAACCGTTTTCTCGACACGCCGGGAGCGAGCAGCCGCGGCCATGGAGTGCCGGCCTGCCGTGGCGCTATGGCGTGCCGCGCACCGATCAGCTGCAGTTCTTCGGCGATGCGCACTATGCAGAAGCCTGGCAGGCGCTGCGCGCGCCGCTGGCGCAATTCGGCGGCACGGCGGTGGAGATCGACTTCGAACCCTTTCTGGCCACGGCACGGCTGTTGTACGAAGGCGCCTGGGTGGCCGAGCGCTATGCGGCGGTCGAACCGCTGCTGGAACGCAGCCCCGCAGCACTGCTGCCGGTGACGCGGCAGATCATCGAAGGCGCAACACGTTTCAACGCCGTCGATGCCTTCCGCGGCCAGTACCGGCTGGCCGCGCTGCGCCGCGACGTGGAAGCCGTATGGCGCCACATCGACGTGCTGATCACGCCCACCGCCGGCACCATCCATCGCATTGCCGATGTGCAGGCGCGGCCGGTGGAGCTGAATTCCCAGCTCGGCTACTACACCAATTTCGTCAATCTGCTGGACCTGTGCGCGGTGGCCGTGCCGGCCGGCATGGCGGGCAACGGCCTGCCCTTCGGCATTACGCTGAGCGCACCGGCATGGAATGACAGCGCGCTGCTGCAGCTGGCGTCGCGCATGCAACGGAGCCTGAACAGCACGACCGGCGCGCTGGGCCAGCCGGTACCCACACCGACTGCCGCAGCCGTGGCTGTCAATGAATGGATCGACGTGGCCGTATGCGGCGCTCACATGAGCGGCCTGCCGCTGAACCTGCAGCTGACCTCGCGTGGCGCAGTGTTGAAACGCAGCACGACCACCGCACCACTGTATCGCTTCTATGCGTTGCCGGGCGGGCCGCCACTGCGGCCTGGTCTGGTGCAGACGGTTGAAGGCGGGGCATCGATTGCCGTGGAGATCTGGTCGGTGCCGGTACAGCAGTTCGGCAGCTTCGTGGCCGCCATCCCCGCGCCGCTCGGCATCGGCAAACTGCGACTGCTGGACGGCGACGAGGTCTGCGGCTTCATCTGCGAGGGCCATGCCGTCCGCGACGCCACCGACATCACCGGGTTCGGTGGCTGGCGGACCTGGCTGGAACGGACCTCCCGGTAAAGACTTGTCAAGCGCAGCCTCGCAGCGCCGCTGTCGCCTTTGCACCGGATGACAATGTCCGCCAGCTGCTTCAACATAGCAGCCGGGTCGGACGATGGCGTTAAGCCACCGTTCAGGGAAATGTCCGGAAAATACGCCGCACCACTGGCGTCAACGCTAAGGATTTTCAAGTAATGAAAGCACTGCTGCCCGTTACGATTGTTGCCGTACTGTGCGCGGGCCCCGCGCTGGCGGCCTGCCTGGCCCCTGCCAGCAACGTCGTCGTTCCCGACGGCAATTCGGCGACCAGGGAACAGATGGTTGCTGCGCAGCGCGCGGTGAAGACTTACGACGCAGAAGTGAAGACCTACGCGGCCTGCCTGCAGGGCGAGCTCGATGCGGAAATTGCCAGGGGCGGCACCACGCTGACCGAGGCTGACCGCCTCGCCCTCGGCAAGCGCTACGCCAGTCAGCAGAACGCCGAAGTGGACAAGCTGCAGAAGGTGGCGGACCGGTTCAATGCCGCGTTGAAAACCTTCCGCGCCAAGAACCCCGGCTGAGCGAAGCGCGCGGCTACAGCACCGCCGCAGTGAAGGTGTTGCAGTTCTGCAGGTCGCCGCGGTCGAAGCCGCGTCTGAACCAGTTCATGCGCTGATCGGCATTGCCGTGCGTAAGGCTGTCCGGCACTCGCGCACCGACTTTCTGCGCGGCCGCGACCAGCTCTTCGCCCACCTTGCTGGCCGCGGCCAAACCGGCCTGCGGATCCGTTGACTGCAGTATCTGCGTGGCGATGCCGGCGCGCGCCGCCCACACGCCGGCATAGCAGTCGGCCTGCAGTTCCATCGCCAGCAGCGTGCGCTCCACCACTTCCGGCGAGGAACGTCCGCGTGCCTTCTGGATCTCCTCAAGCGCCCCCAGCAACAATTGCAGGTGATGGCCCACTTCATGCGCAACGATGTAGGCGCGCGCGAAATTGCCAGCCGTGCCGAACCCGGTGCCCAGCCGGTTGAACGGCGCCAGATCGATGTAGATCTTCTGTTGCGAGGGACAGTAGAACGCTCCTGCCACCGGCCCCGAAAGACCGCAGGGCG
Organism: Gammaproteobacteria bacterium; assembly: GCA_020029535.1. Lineage (GTDB taxonomy): Bacteria > Pseudomonadota > Gammaproteobacteria > Steroidobacterales > Steroidobacteraceae > FEN-1191. The sequence continues at coordinate 10,937 of JAIBJM010000059.1, forward strand.
ACTCGATGCGATCGCTGTATTCCACATGCATGGGCGCCGGATAGCTTTTTGCGCCCAGCTCGGTGAACACCGCCGACCACACATCGTCGGCCTGGCCGAACAGCTCCTCGACCAGATCGGTTTTCTCTTCGTCGACGACGATCGGCGATTCATTGGCCTCGTTGACAATCTCGGGCAGGCCCTGCGGCAGGTTCAGCACCATGACCGGATTGAACCCGGCCAGATACGCCACCGTCAGCACCGCCACCAGCCCGCCGACCACGGCGGCAAGGTATTTCAGCACGCGCGCATGCGTCACTACAGCGCTGCCCCATCGAAGGTATTGCAGCGCCCCGGATCGCCGGACTCCAGTCCGCGGCGGAACCAGCGCGTGCGCTGCGCGGCCGAACCATGCGTGAAGCTGTCGGGCACCACCGTGCCCTGCATGCGCCGCTGCAAGGTGTCATCGCCCACCGCGGCAGCGGCGGCCAGCCCTTCCTCGACATCGCCGGTCTCGAGAATCTGCCGCGCGCTGTCGGCGCGCTGCGCCCACACGCCGGCATAGCAGTCGGCCTGCAGTTCCAGCGCCATCTGCGCGCGATTGGCGTCCTGCGGTGAACGTTCGCGGACCTGCTGCACGCGCTGACTGGCGCCGGTCAGGGTCTGCACGTGATGCCCCACTTCGTGGGCGATCACATAGGCGCGCGCAAAATCGCCGGGCGCGCCGAAATCGCTGGCCAGCTGGCCGAAGAATTCCAGATCGATGTACACCTTGCGGTCGCCGGGGCAGTAGAACGGACCCGAAGCGGAACTGGCTGAGCCACAGGCCGAGCTGACGCGGCCGCTGAACAGCGTCAGCGTCGGCGCGGGGTACTGCTCGCCCCGCGCACTGAAGATGGCGCCCCATACATCTTCGGTTTCGCCGAGCACCGCCGCGACAAAATCGCCGGCCTCATCGGCAGGCGCGCCGGTGGGCCCCTGCACCTGCGGCGCCTCCTGCTGCGTCACGTCGGCCAGATTGAGCAGCGTGGCCGGATTGATGCCCATGAAGTAACCGACGATCAGCAGCACCACGGTGCCGACGCCGATGCCGGCACCACGCCCCATGCCCATGCCACGCCGGTCTTCGATATTGCCGCTGCGACGACTGCCACCGAGACGCATGGGTGCCTCCTACATCATCCGTGCTGGCGATGCGCGGCGAAGGAGATGCGGTCCAGCACCCCCATCAGCACCGCCGACACCACGAAGGTCAGGTGGATGATGACGTACCACAGCAGCTTGTCGTTGTTGATCTCTTCCACGTCCATGAACTTCTGCAGCAGGTGGATCGAGGAGATGGCGACGATGGAAGCGGCGACTTTCAGTTTCAGCGTGCCGGCATCCAGCTTGCCGAGCCAGCCCAGCTTCTCGTCGCTGTCGCCGATGTCGATGCGCGAGACGAAGTTCTCGTAGCCCGAGAACATCACCATCACAATCAGGCTACCGACCAGCACCAGATCGATCATCGACAGCAGGATCAGCACCAGCTCGGCTTCCTCGATGCTGCCCAGGGCGCTCAGCACATGCCAGGTTTCCTGGAAGAACTTGACACCCAGCGCCACCAGCGCCAGCGACATGCCCAGATAGACCGGTGCCAGCAGCCAGCGGCTGGCGAACAGCAGCTTTTCAATCGCCTTTTCCATCGAAACCCCGTGCTAGTCTGATCAGGTGGAGCCGCAGACTATCATCGGACTGGCCACCGCGCTCGGGGTGGGCCTGCTGATCGGTGCCGAGCGCGAGCGGGCGCAGACCGGCAGCGCCAGCCAGGCAGCGGGCGTGCGCACCTTTGCACTGACCGCGCTGCTGGGCGCCGCCGCAGCGCTGATCGACTCGCCGGTGCTGCTGATCGGTTTTGCACTGCTGCTCGGCGCGCATTCGGCACTGGCCTACTTCCGCACCGCGGCCCGCGATCCGGGACTGACCTCCGAAGTCGCCCTGATGCTGACCTACCTGCTCGGCGTGTATGCGCTGAACGACCCGGCCATTGCGGCAGCGCTGGGCCTGACGGTCACCATATTGCTGGCCTCGCGCGGCTGGCTGCACGAATTCGTGCGCCAGCGCCTCAGCACGCAGGAGCTGCACGACGCGCTGCTGTTGGGCGCCGCTGCGCTGGTGGTACTGCCGCTGCTGCCCGATCGCACCATCGATCCCTGGCAGGTGCTGAATCCGCGCACCATCTGGAAATACGCCGTGCTGCTGATGCTGGTGAACAGTCTCGGCTACGTGGCGCTGCGTGCGCTGGGCAGCCAACGCGGTCTGCCGCTGGCAGGACTGGCCGCCGGCTTTGTCTCCAGTTCCGCCACGCATGGTTCGATGGGGAGCCTGGCGCGCGCGAAGCCACAGCTGATGTCGGGAGCCGTAGCAGGCGCTGCGCTGTCATCGGTGGCCACGGTGCTGCAGCTGGCGTTGATCGTGGCGCTGATCGACGCCGGCCTGTTGCGTTTCATGGCCGCGCCGCTGCTGGCGGCCTTCCTCTGCACCGCCGCGTACGGCGCGCTGTTCCTGCGTCGCGCGCTGCACGATTCGCCGCAGAACGCCATCGGCCAGGGACGCGCCTTCAATCCGCGCATGGCCATCGGCTTCGCGCTGCTGATGAGCGCGGTGATGCTGTTGACCGCGCTGGCGCAGCATTACTTCGGCGTCAGCGGCGTGTTCGCCGGCGTTGCGCTCAGCGGCCTGGCCGACGCGCATTCCGCCGCCGCCACCGCCGCCAACATGCACGGCCGTGACGGTTTGCCAGCCGCCGCCGCGCGCACCGCCATCCTGCTGGCGTTCAGTACCAATGCCATCACCAAGGCAGTGCTCGCGTTCTGGTACGGCGGGCGCGGCTTCGGCCTGCGGTTGCTGCCAGGCCTGATCGCGATGGTGGCGGCGGCGTGGCTGGCGGCCTATTACTTCTGAATGATTACGAGCGCATCACGCGCTCGGCGGCTTTCACCAGAAAGCCCGAACGCGTCTCGCCGTGCTTCTGCACGTATTCATCGATCCGCCGCAACGTCAATGCTGGCACCGTGATGTTGATTTTCTCGGCTGGCCCGAAATACCTTTCAACCGGGACATCCACGATCCCCCACGTCCAGCCCTTGTATTCACGGTCTGCCTGCCAACTCGTCATCGGCCTGGGCTGCGGCAGTTTCTTGCCGCTCTCCGCCAGGACCTCGCAATGAGCTTCAATCGCCTCACGCGCCTTATCGAAGGCTTCCTCGACGGTATCGCCGGCACTGAAGCAGCCCGGCAAATCCGGCACGACAACACCGAAAGCGCTTTTCTTCGTACCCGCTTCAATTGCAATCGTGAATTTCATTTCAGTCGTGCCTGTTTCCTGATCTTGTGCACCAAGCCTTTACCCAGGTCCTGCTTCGGATGCGGCACCGTCAGGTGCTCCGCTATCTTGGGATGCTTGAAAATGTGGTGACTGCCCGAGACCCGATCCTCGATCCAGCCCGCCTTCTTCAGCTCCCGGATCAGCTCACTGCTTTTCATGGTGGTTATTATACCTACCAATCGGGGTTGTCAATATTCGCCGCAGGCACCGCCCTACTGGGTAGTAGCGGGGGCGGGCGCCTTCGTGCGCTTCCTGACCAACCCCTTCTGCTCGAGACCGGCGACGATGCGCTGCAACTGCTCGTGCAGCTGCAGCGCCGCCTGCGGAGTGAGGACCAGCCGGCAGGCGGTGGCGCGCCTCACTGTTGGCTGCTTACCGGCACCCTGACTGGAGAAACGGGTGACAGCCATATCCACCCGCAGGGTCTGGCCATCGAAGATCACCTGCTCGCAATGGTCCGCAAAAGTCTCTGCAACGTCGCCACCAGCCATCTTCATGAGTTTTCCTTCAGCCATGTTCAGCTCAACCTCGGTGTGGTGTCCTGCAAGCTGGCGATCGATTGCAGGGTCTGCGCGCTGGAGCCGGAAGACTCTAAAGCTCTCCGCTACTGAAAGCGGGGGGGGACGTCGACTCAACCACAGGCAGGTGGATTGCTCCATCTCAAGCCGATTGCTGACCGTTGTGACCACGTAAAGACGCCTCCCTGCTCTCGTCTACGTGGATACAACTTCTACATGACAGGCTTGCGTTAAGTAAGCCCTGTCAGATACTGCAGAGAGTTCTCGAATTGGCTTTCAGATCAATATCGCCAGAGAATTCGTCGCCTCAAAAATCAAGTGCATCAAAATTTTTCGCGCGCGGCTTTTTAGGGATTTCAAAATGTGAACGAAAAATCCCGCACGACCGCGCGCATCACATTGAGGCGCATGAAAGCCCCCGGATGCGGGCAAGCAGAGTGTATGTACAGAATACTTTTCTGCGCCCGGCGGGTTGATGAACGGCGGCGCGTGGTCGTGCAGCGCCAGACCGTCATAAATGTACGTTTGCAAGTGTTCACGCTCGTGAAGGACTAACGTGGCGGCGCGGCCGCCGGCGCCAGTCCGCTGGAGTAACGCACCTTGCCATCAGGCTCCACCAGCACGGCATCCACATCGTCGAGCCGCGCGTAGATTTTCAGTGCTGCTTCCGCGCCCAGTACGAATGCGGTCTTCGACAATCCATCGGTGCGGGTGGCGGTGGCGGCCAGCACCGTCGCGCTGCGCACCGCGTTGGCCGAACGGCCGGTCCGCGGATCGAGGATGTGGTGGTAGCGCGTACCGCTCTCGTCGAAATAGCGTTCGTAGTCACCTGATGTGGAGATCGCGGTATCGACCAACGGAATGCGCGTGACCACTTCGCCCGGGCGATCGGGATGACGGATGGCGATGATCCACGGCCGTCCGAAACGATCGCCGATCACGCGACTGTCGCCACCGGCGCTGACCAGCGCATGAGCGATGCCGCGCTTCTGCAGGAGGGCGATGCCACTGTCGACGGCATGACCCTTGGCGATGCCGCCGAGGTCGATGCGCACGCCCTCGCGCAGAAAATGCACGGTGCCTTTCGCGCGATCCAGCTGCAGCAGACGGTAGTTGACGGCCGGCAGGTGTGCGCGGATCTGCTGCTCGTCGGGTCGCTGCCGCGCGCGGAAGTCGTACATGAAGCCGACGCTGGCGTAGGTAATGTCGAAGGCGCCGCCGGTGATGCGTGAATACTCCAGCGACGTGGCCAGCAACTGGAACAACTCGGGCGTGATCTTCACCGGCCCCTTGGCCGCCGTGGCATTGACGCGCGACACCTCGCTGGTGGGCTTATAGGTGCTCATGGCCTCGTCGATGCGACGCATGTCGTCCATCACCGCATCGATGGCCGCCTCACCGGCTGCCTGCTGCTCCGACCACAACTCGACCGAGATGCGCGTGCCCATGATGCCGTCGACGGTGCGCGACAACCATTCGGCCCGCGCCACCCCAGGACACAGGCCCGTCAGCAGCAGGGCCGGCAGCAACGAACGGAAAGCGGCGCCGCGAGATTTCATGGCGGCGATGATAGCGGTTACTCGTAGCGCAGCGCTTCGATGGGATTCAGTTGCGCGGCGCGCCGCGCCGGCAGGAAGCCGAAGACGATGCCCACGCCCGCCGATACTGCGATGGCCATGGCCACGGTGCCGGCACCGATGGCCACCGTCCATCCGGCCACGCTGCTGATGACGACAGTGATCACCACGCCCAGCAGCAACCCGACCAGCCCGCCAGCCAGACACAGCAGAATGGCTTCGGTCAGGAACTGCGCCATGACATCCACACCGCGCGCGCCCACGGCCATGCGCAGGCCGATCTCGCGCGTACGCTCGGTGACCGACACCAGCATGATGTTCATGATGCCGATGCCGCCGACCACCAGCGACATGGCGGCGGTAGTCGCCAGCAGGATGCGCAAAGTCGCCTGCTGCGCGTTGAAGGTCTGCACCAGCTCGGCAAAGTTGCGGATGTTGAAGTTGTCGGCATCCGGCGGCTTGATCCTGCGCAATTTGCGCAGGAACGTGGCCAGCTCGGCCTGGAACTGATCGATGTCGGTGACATTGTCGACGCGCACGATCAGCTGGCCGACTGTATTCGGAACTGTCGCGAAGACGCGCCCCACCAGCCGCGAGCGCGCCGTTGTGATGGGCACCATGACCACATCGTCGGCATCCATCGGCCCGGAGGCACCGCGCGAGCTGAGCAGGCCGATCACTTCAAACGGAATGTTGTTGATACGCACGATGCTGCCGACCGGATCCGAACCGGCCTCATACAGCTCGCGCGTCACGGAAGTGCCGAGCAGCGCCACCTTGGCACCACTGGCAACTTCTTCCCTGGTAAGGAACCGGCCTGACAGCAGCGGCCACGGCCGTACATCCTGATATTCGGCATGTACGCCATTGACCTGCGTACTCCAGTTGGCGGCACCGGACACCACGCTGACGCTGCCATTCAGCTGGCCCGAAATCGCCGCCACGCCGGGCACACCATCGCGCACCGCACGCAGGTCGGACTCGGAAAATGGCGCCGCACCGCCAAAGCCGGTGTTGCGGCCACCGACGCGTGCCGCGCCCGGAAACACATTGATGACGCGGGTACCCAGCGCAGACACCTGCTTTTCAAGCGCCATGCTGGCACCGTTGCCGATGGCCGCCATCACGATCACCGAGGCCACGCCGATGATGATGCCCAGTGCCGTCAGCGCACTGCGCATCAGGTTCAAACGCAGCGCGGTGAGCGCCACCTTCAGAAATTCACCCAGTTCCTGCAGATTCATTGGCGCTCCGTATCAGTGGGTTACCGGCGCATCAGCCGCAGCGCGATCTTCGACAATCCTGCCATCCCTGACCCTGATCAGC
>JAIBJM010000101.1 GCA_020029535.1 Gammaproteobacteria bacterium
GCGCATCTGTTTGCGCAGGGCGCGCGTCTTCCACCACAGGTAGGCCCAGACCAGCAGGCCGGCCACGACGAGAACAGCAAACAACACCAGCGAAAACGTGAAGGCCACGACCAGCAGCAATGCCCAGGCCATCGCCGCGAGCAGCTTGCCCAGCGGGCCCGGCCGGGATCGGCCCGCGGGCGCGTCGCCCCGACCGAGTCGGGATTGTCCGGCCTCGCCGAATGGTCGCTGATCGTTTTGCACGTCGGTCCTCGCAATGTGGCGGCTGACGTGCATTGTACGGCCAGCGCAACGGCAACCGGTCGGGCGCGAATCCGCTGTCCGCTGCCAGCGGCTTTGACCCATCTTCTACAGTTCGCTTTTGAAACCCTTGGAATGTCAATGGGTTGCTGGGGTTTGTCGGACGTAGTGACACGCTGCCGCAGGTCGGCGCGGGGTGCGCAGGGGAGCGCTCAGCGAGGACGCAGCGTAACTGGGAGCGCCACGCCGCAGGCTTGGAACACCTTGCCGAGGCTGCCCTTGGCTTCGGTGCGAAGCACGTAGCCTTTGCCCTGCAGTTGCAACTCCACTTCCTGCAGCCGATTCAGATCCTGCATGACATCAGCCCACTCGAACGCGCAGCCATTGCGCTCGAGCCGCGAGTGCAGTTCATGGCGCAACAGCAGCGCGAGGAACGAGCAGAAGACGTGCCCGCGGATGGTATCGTCGCACTTGTGGAAGACCGGGCGGGTCGCAAGCTGGCTCTTCATGGTGCGAAAGATCGCCTCGACTTGCCACAACTGCTTGTACTTGAGCGCAAGCTGTTTGGCACTGAGCTCGGTATTGGTGGTCAAGACCCATTTGCCGTCATAGCGCGCCTCGGCCGCGATCTTCTCGGTGTCGATCTGGAAGCGCTCGCCGCCGGTCTTGACATACTTGCGATAGCCGCGGTTGCCGATGAGCTTCTTGTCGCCGTGCTTGAGCGCATCGTTGAGCGCGGCGACGATGGCTTCGCGATCGTATCGATCCTTCGCCGCCTGGTCTTCATTCAGACACACCACATAGCGGCGATCCTCGACCCATACCTCCTTCACCTTCAACGGCGAGGGCGCTTTGGCCTCTTCGCTCTTGGGCGAGACTTCTTCGTAGCGCCCTGCTCGCGCCAGTACCTGCTGCTTGGCTTCGTTGGTCGATCGCATGCGCACGCCCAGGATATAGCGCCAGCCGCGCGCCTTGATCTGCTCGATGGTGGTCGCACTGATCATGCCGCGGTCGGCGACGATGCACACCTCGCCCACATGGAAGTGCGCGCACAGCCGCTCCACCACCGGTATCAGCGTGGTCACATCAGTGGTGTTACCCGGCCACATCTGGCTGCACAGCGGGCGGCCCGCCTCGTCGAGCACCACCCCGACGATCATCTGCTTCAGATCGGGCCGGTGATCCTTGCTATGGCCGTTCTGACCCAGGCTCTCCCCGCCCTGACCCTCGAAGTAGATCGAGGTGGTGTCGAACAAAACAGCGACATTCTGCCCGTCGGCACGATGACGCGTTAGAGCGTACAGCCAACCAGAGTCGCCATACCGTCGTGGTTTTCTATCCGTTTCATCCGCTTCGGGGTGCGCCTCTGGGCGCCGATGGAATCCGCAAATCCGGTGGCCAGCGCTACTACCTTGTCCGGCGCCCAGACAAGCCCAGCCTCTGTGTGCCGTGCTGGATGACCGAGCCCGAGGCCGCTCACGTGCAGATTGTGTCGGCACCACGGGTTGCTGTGGGAGCCCTGATCGAGCTTCATCGCTTGTGCAACGCCGTCCTATCCTCTCCGAGCGTGGCAACCCACGGAGAGGATCGCAATGAAACAACAGCGGATGCGGCAACCGGAGCTCTTCGATCAGATCGCCCAGATCAGCAGCCCACTGCCCACGGATTTGCAGCAGAGCGTGATTGTTCAACTGGCTCAACTGATGCGCGCGGTGATCGAAACGATCGACAAGGAGGCCGGCGATGAGCAAGATCAGCGCGGATCATCTGAGGCGCGAGGCCTACGTGTATGTTCGCCAGTCGACGCCTGGACAGGTGAAGAACCATCTGGAAAGCAAGCAGCTTCAGTACGCTCTGACAGAACGTGCGACACAACTCGGCTGGCAAGCTGCCACGGTCATCGATGATGATCAGGGCCGCAGCGCATCGGGGATTCATCGTGTGGGCTTCGAGGCGCTGCTGGGCGCGCTCTGCGAAGGCAAAGTCGGAGCGGTATTCTGTGCCGAGGCTTCACGGCTGGCGCGCAACGGCCGAGACTGGCACACACTGCTGGAATTCTGCAGCCTAGTCGACACCTTGATTATCGATGCCACGAGCATCTACGGTCCGAACCAGGCGGATGATAGGGCGCTGTTGGGATTGAAGGGCGCCTTCAGCGAGATGGAGCTGTCTGCCTTTCGCAGCCGCGCACAAGCCGCGATCAAGCACAAGGCCGCGCGCGGACAATTGTTGCGCAAGGTGGCCGTTGGCTATGTGCGTGGGGCGGACGAGCGCATAGACAAGGATCCGGACCAGCGTATTCGCGAGACGATCGAGTTGGTATTTCGCAAGTTTCGCGAGCTCGGCAGCGTGCGGCAGGTCACCCTCTGGATGCGCGAGGAACACGTTGAACTGCCCGTAAGCGATTACGCCGCGGGCATGCGACAGGTCGTGTGGAAGCAGGCCAGCTATGGCATGCTCCATCGCATTCTGACCAACCCCATCTATGGTGGGGCCTATGCTTACGGGATGACAAAAACGAGGGTAAGCATAGAAAACGGCCGCAAGCGGCTGTTTCAAGGCAACCGCGTCGAGCAGCGGGACTGGCAGGTGCTATTGGTCGATCATCACGAAGGGTACATTGGCTGGGATGAATATCAGGCCAACCGCTCGCTGATTGCGCAGAATGCGAACATGAAAGGCGCCATGGTACGAGGATCCCCCAAGCGTGGAGAGGCACTGTTGGCCGGACTGCTGCGCTGCGGCCGTTGTGGCTGCAAGCTGTATGTGGTGTATTCCAGTCATCAGGGCAATCGCTATGAGTGCCATGACACACACGGTACCGCCGGTATTCGCTGCACCAGCTTTGGTGGCTGGCACGCCGACCAACTGGTCTCGCAGGAGGTACTGCTACGCTTGGCACCACTGGGCATCCAGGCTTCCCTCGAAGCGGCCGAGCATATCGCCTGCGCAGGCGACGAGCGGGTTCGGCATAAGGAACTGGCACTGGAGCAGGCGCGCTATGAGATGGAGCGTGCGCAGCGCAACTACGAAGCCGTGGATCCGCTCAACCGGTTAGTTGCGGCCGAGCTGGAGCGGCGCTGGAACGATGCGATGGAAGCGCATGCCCAGGCTCAGGCGGAGCTCGAAAGCCTTCGCCAGAACTCGGGTAGCACGCTGAGCCAGAGCGCGCGCGAGGAATTACGCCGATTGGGTACAGACTTGCCGCGCTTGTGGTCTCACCCAGGCGCTTCGGCCGATATCAAGAAGCGAATCCTACGTACCGTGCTCACGGAAATCGTTGTAATCAAGGACGACAGCAAGATCCGCCTTGTGCTTCATTGGCAAGGCGGCGATCATACCGAGCTGCAGTACGAGAAACCGGGCAAGGGGCAGCACCGTTTCGTCACCGACAGCAAGACGATCGAGCTCATGGAGAGCCTGGCACGGGTAATGTCAGACGGCGCAATCGCTGCGTTCCTCAACCGCCTGGGAATTCGCACCGCGCATGACGACACATGGAATGCTCACCGTGTTTGTTCGCAGCGCAACGATCGGGGGATCGCGGTTTACCGCGAGCCAGACCGCCATGCGCGCGGAGAGTTGCTGGTGAGCGAAGTGGCCAGTGCGCTCAACGTTGGTTACGAAACGGCATTGAGACTAATCCGCAAAGGCCTGATTCCTGCCACGCGGGCTTGTGCCGGCGCACCGTGGGTGATTCGCAAAGAGGACCTGGAGGCATTTCAGACAGCGCAGCCACTCCAAAGTCCGCAAACAGCCAATCCGAATCAGCTATCCATTGATCTTCAATGACATAGAGAGGTATGCATTATGCCGTGTGATCGAAGAACACCAAGGCCAGCTGGGTGAACAGATCGCGCCGGCGATCGAACAGCGCTTCCTCGATTCGATCCTTGCGCGTGCGAAGTGAAACGGGGTGGGCATCGTTCGCGACCTGCAGCGGCTCTCCCAGCCAGGCCATCGTGCGGTAGAGCTGATGCAGCTCCAAGCCTTCCGTGCCCCCAATGGCATAGTCGAGCTTCCACTTTTCCGCCGCCCGATCCGAGCCGGGCGCGAATAGCCGGTGCAGCACGCTTAAGAATACCGCCCGCTCCAACTCGAAGCCGAAGCGGCGCCCACGGCCAGCCTCCTTGATTACCGAATCGATGCCCAGCTCCTGCCACAAGCGCTCGAAGATCAGCGCCGGGCCGACGATGCGCGTGCGCGTGCCAACGGCTTCGCCTCGGGCCTGGGCGCCCAGCACAACGTACTTCTCGGATAAGCGCCCGAGCGAGGCGAGCAGCCGATCCAGATCCCCGCTGGCAAGCAACTCATCCAGTCGCCCGAGCCGGGCGATGACCTTCTGCTTAACGCGACCCGCGACGCGCGCGTTCTCCACCAGCAGCAGGTAGGTGCGATCGGCGTTGGTCTGTGTCCGGATGAACAAGTGCTAACGGTGTCATTACGATAGTGGGCGCCACTTTAGCGCCATCGCTGGCAACACGTCAAGACGAATGCCGCCTGACGTGACACTACGTTTTCGGCCCAATCGCCCGTAAACCCAATAACCACGCGGGGTACCTCCGCCAACGCGAGCCGAAAGTGTAGAAGGAAAGTGTAGAAGATGGGCCAAGGACCGGGTACAGCGCCGCATGCAATCTGCGGCGCGCTACTACCGGCTCGGCTACAACCTGCTCGCGGCGGCGCTGCTGATTCCAGTTTTCGCGCTGGCGCGATCGACTCCCGGTCCGCTGCTCTGGCAATGGAACGGCATCGCCCGCTGGTTCGCCTGGGGGCTGATGCTGGTCGCATCGTTCGGCTTCATCGTGTCCCTGCGCGACTACGACATGGCGGCCTTTCTCGGTCTGCGGCAACTGCGCGAGTCTTCGTCAATCGTCGACGAGCCGCCGTTTCGCATCGGCCGGCTGCATCGGCTCATGCGCCACCCGTGGTA
>JAIBJM010000060.1 GCA_020029535.1 Gammaproteobacteria bacterium
CCGCTACATCGATCACAACTACATCAGCGTCGACCCGACGCTGCAGCACGGCGTCCGCTCACTGCTGCCCGTCGTCTGGTCGGATGACCTGTTCCGCCCGGCGCGCAATCTTTGGGACGAGGCGCGCGCATTCGGCCTGCGACACGGCTGGGCCCGTTCCAGCCGCGATCCCAGCGGCGTCAGCGGCATGCTGACGGTGGCGCGCGGCGCCGAACCGCTTGGCGAAACAGAGCTGGAGCACAAGAGCATGATGCTCGACTGGCTGACACAGGTGGCGCATATGGCGATGGCGCATCTCGTGGTGCCGCGTCTGCTGCCCGAACTGGCAACGCATCTGTCGAGCCGCGAAATTGCAGTGCTGCGTTGGACCGCGGAAGGCAAGACCTCGGCCGAGATCTCCGACGTCCTGCATATCTCCGAGCGCACGGTTAATTTCCACATCAACAATTCGATGCTGAAATTGAATGCATCGAACAAGACCGCTGCGACCATCCGGGCCGCCATGCTCGGCCTGCTGCACTAGCCACGATAAAGTCCCGCATCCGGCTGGATTCTGTAATATTCTGAAATTGCGACTTCCTTGGATCCCCTGTCAGAATTATCAGGTGGGAGGGAAGCCGTCGGCTTCCGGCAAGGACGCAATTGGGTGGTCGATAGCCAATGGCCTGATTACGCCAGGAAGGCGTTGCCCAGCGGGATAGTCCGCAAGGCCAAACGTCTCGGTTCTCCTTTCAAACGCCGTGCCGAACTGATGGTGGAATGCGCGCTGCTGATCCTCGGCAAGACGCGCGATCAATGCCCCGGCGATCTGTACGTTCCCTTGTCGGTGGCCCAGTTCACGCAGGAACTGCGACACCGCTATGCTGCCCAGCACCCCGAACTGATCTTCCGCACCGACGCTACGTTTGAACGCGCCCGGCTCGACCGCCGCCGCCTGCCCGAACTGCCGCGGGTGGTGTTGCGCCAGGGTCCACCGCCCCGCAGCGAGTAACGGCGGCTTGCCGCATTTGCGCCCGCTCTCATAAAGTCAGCGCATTCGTCCGCCCCGGGGGTTCCTCATGCACGTCCTGTTGACGCCGTTCGGCAGCGCCGGCGACGTTTATCCGTTGATCGGCATCGGCAGCGAACTGCGCCGCCGCGGTCATCGCATCACGATGATCACCAATGCCTATTTCGAGGACCTGTCGCGCCGCGCCGGCTTTGACTTCGTGGCCTTCTCCGGCCGCGAGGATTACTTCCGGCTGATCCAGAACCCGGACCTGTGGCATCCGCAGAAGGCCGTGCAGCTGCTGGCCGAGACCAGCGTGATCCCCGCCATTCCGGTGATCTATCAGCTGATCGAGCAACACTACCGACCCGGCGAAACCGTGGTGGTAGCCGGCTCGCTGGCCATGGGCGCGCGCGTGGCGCAGGAAAAGCTCGGTGTGCCGCTGACGATGATCCATCTGCAGCCGGCCGTGTTCCGCAGCCGGCACGAACCGCCGATGCATCCCGGACTGACCTGGATCAACAGCATACCCAGCCTGCTGCGTCCAGCGGCGTTCCGGCTGATGGACTACATGATCGATGGCATCTACGCCAAACCGCTGAATGATTTCCGCCAGCAGCTGGGTCTCAAGCCGGTGAAGCGCGTGATGGACCAATGGTGGCATTCGCCCGAGCAGACGCTGGCCATGTTCCCGGAATGGTTCGCGGCGCCGCAGCCAGACTGGCCGTCCTGCGTGACGCTGATCGACTTTCCGTTGTACGACGCCGCGCCACTGGAACCCATGCCCGCCGAACTGGACGCCTGGCTGGCGCAGGGCGATGCGCCCATCGTGTTCACACCGGGATCGGCGATGGCCACCGGCCAGGATTTCTTTGCGGCCTCGGCCGCAGCCTGCGAGAAACTCGGACGCCGCGGTCTGCTGCTGACCCGTTACCCGGAGCAGCTGCCGGCGCTGCCACCCATGGTGCGCCATTTTTCCTATGCGCCCTTCGGCGCACTGCTGCCGCGCGCCGCGGCCTTCGTGCATCACGGCGGCATCGGCACGGTGGCGCAGGGCCTGAAAGCCGGCACACCGCATCTGGTGATGCCCTGCAGCTACGACCAGCTCGACAATGCCACGCGTGTGGAAAGACTGGGCGCCGGTCTGTCATTGCAACGGCCGGATTACCACCCCGATGCAGTGGCGGCGGCGCTGAACCGGCTGATCACTGAACCGCAGTTCAGCCAGCGTTGCCGGCAACATGCGGCCGCCTTCGGCCAGCGCAATGCCATTGCCGAAGCCGCTGATCTGATGGAGTCGTACTGGTCGAGGCGTGCGAGCAAGGCCAGCGCGGCCTGAGTCTCAACGGTTGCGCAGCTCGGCCAGCAAGCCGCGCGCACCGGCTTCGATGAGGTCCAGCGCTGTTTCAAAGCCCGCCTCATCGCCGTAATAGGGATCGGGCACCTCGCGGTGCGGCTGCGCAGGCGCGTAGTCCAGCAGCAGCTTCACCCGATCGCGATAATCAGGCGGCGCCAACGCCAACGCGTCGCGATGATTTTCGCGATCCATCACCAGCACCAGGTCGAAGCGTTTGAAATCCTCGATACGCAATTGGCGCGCACGCAACATGTCCATGTTCAGCCCGCGTCGCCGCGCGGCGGCGCAGGCGCGACGATCCGGCGGCTCGCCACGGTGAAAGTCGTGAATACCGGCCGAATCGATTTCGATGTTTAGCTCCGGCGCCTCACGCCGCAGCAGATCACGCAGCACCACTTCAGCGGTGGGTGAGCGACAGATGTTTCCCATGCAGACCAACAACACGCGCATGTTGGAAGTCTAAACACATCGCGCTTGTTTCGGAGCGCACATCGCGCTAGCGTATGCATCGAGCAGCTAAGGACTAACCCGTGCACCACACGTGTTGCTGCTCCAGGGAGGCCCGGCTACATGCCGGGCCTTCTTATTTCAGCGAGGCCTGCATGAACGTCTCGAAGCTCAAGCAACGCATCGGCAGCATCGACAGCGCCACTGTGGATGAGATGTACGGCCTCGAACCGGTGTTCGAGCCCGGCACAGGCAATGCCGCGCTCGAAAGTTATGTGGAATTCCTCTGTCCCTACTGCTGCGAGAACGTAGGCACCAGCATCGATCTGACCGCCGGCTCGCGCAGCTGCATCGAAGACTGTCAGGTGTGCTGCCAGCCCTACGAGCTGACCATCGAGGTGGATGCGCACGGCCAACTCGGCAGTCTCGGTGCGCAGCGCACTGACTGATCAGCGCGCCATCAGCAGCTCGCGGTACTCGGGATGCCGCTCGATGTACACCGCGATGAAGGGGCAGGCCGGCACCACCCGGCCGCCCCCGGCACGCACCAGATCCAGGGCGCCGCGCGCCAGCGCCGAGCCCACGCCCTTGCCCTCGAAGCGCGCCGGTACCTCGGCATGGGTCATCGTCACCACATCACCGGCGCGCCGGTAGTTGATGAAGGCCATGTCGCCATCCACCTGCAGCTCGTAGCGATTGCGGGCCCTGTTGTCCTGCACGGCGCCATGTACCTGCGCAACGCTCACTTGCGCGGTCCACTGGCAGAATTGCCTTCGGAATCACGTACTTCCACGGTGCCGAACTTCAGGGCGCCCAGCGGCGTGGCGATGCTGCGCCGGTCGCCGACGGCCACCACCGTCATGCGGTCGGGCTGCAGGTACTGCATGGCGGCATGCTGTACATCGGTGGCCGTCACCTTCTCGATGCTGGCCGGCAGCGTGCGGTAGTAGTCCAGCGGCAGGCCGTACACGTACAGCTGCCCCAGCGCGGTCACCATCTGGGGGCCGGATTCAAAGTCGCCGGGCAGCGAACGGGCGAAGGCATCCTTCGAGGCCTTAAGCTCGGAATCGGCGATCGGTGCGGCGCGGATCTTCTGCAGTTCGTTGAACACCTCGCGTACCGCCGGGGCGGTGGCGTCGGTGCGCACGCTGCTGCGCACCGCGAAGGGTCCGGGGCCGCGGCGATAGTCGAAGCCCGAACGCGCGCCATAGGTGTAACCATGCTGCTCGCGCAGATTCATGTTGATGCGGCTGGAGAACTGCCCGCCCAGCGCCGTGTTCATCACCTCGATGGGCACATAGTCCGGATTCGAGCGCGCCACGCCCGGCGCACCGATGCGCAATGCGGTCTGCGGCGCACCCGGCACGTCCACCACGATGAAGCGACGTGCCGCCGGCGGAATCGGGCTGGGCGCCACTGCCGGCGCACTGCCCTGCCAGGCACCGAACTTGTCGGTGGCCAGCTTCTTCAATTCCTCCGCGCTGATATCTCCGGCCACGATCAGCGCCGAATTCTCCGGCGCGTAGCCCTGCCAGAAGGACTGCAGATCCTCGCGGCCGATGCTCTTCAGCGAAGCGGCGGTACCCAGCTCGAGATAGCCGTAGGGATTGCGCTCGCCATATACGGCACGATTGAACACGCGCACCGCGATGACGGTGGGATTGTCGTTCTGCTGCAGCAGGCTGGTCTGCCGGTTGATGCGTACCCGCTCGATCTCGGCCGGGTCGAAGGCCGGATGCAGCACCACATCGGCCAGCAGATCAAAGGCTGCATCCGCGTTCTTGCGCAGCACACCGATGCTGGCACTGGAGTTGTCGCTGCCCGAATTGGTGGCCAGCTGGGCGCCGATCTGCGCCACATCATCCGCCAGCTGCAATGCCGACCGCCGGGCCGTGCCCTCATCCAGCATGTCGGCGGTGAAGGCAGCGAGGCCGGGTCGCGTCGGGCTGTTGGCCTCACTGCCGCGCAGCGTCACCAGCGACGCGGAGACCACCGGCAGCTTGTGTTGACGCAACAGCAGCACGGTGAGTCCGTTGTCCAGCCTGAACTGCTCGGGCACCGGCAGCGTCAATGTCGATTCGGCTGCCGCGGCCGGCTGCGTGGCGCGCCAGTCCGGCACCGGCGTCGCTGCGGCGGCGGATGTGGCGCTGGCCGGCGGAGCCGCACGCGGCACGTCGTCCAGCACCTTGCTGCCCGGCATGGCATACACCACCACGCGCGAGACAGCGGTCAGCTGCTGCGCCAGCGCCTGCACCGAGGCGATGCTGGCCTGACGATAGCGACCGATGTCCTGCGCCAGATAATCCGGATTGCCCAGGTAGTGGTTGTACTGGTTCAGGCGATCGGCAATGCCGCCGAAGCCGCCCAGGGTCTCGAGTCCGCGCACGATGTCGGTCTCGATGCCATTGCGGGCACGCTCCAGCTCCACATCGGTGGGACCGTTGTTGCGCAGCCCGGCCAATTCCTCGTCGATGGCCTTTTCCAGCTCATCGATCTTCACACCCGGGCGCGCCGTGGCTTCGATGATGAACGCCGACTGCAGCGCCATCGATTGCTGGTAGGCCGCCACGTCCTGCGCCAGCTGTTTCTCGTACACCAGCTTCTTGTACAAGCGGCTGGACTTGCCGCCGCCCAGCACCTCGCCCAGCAGATCGGCATCGGCATCACCGGGCTGGTAGAACGGCGCCGTGAGCCAGGCCATGTACACGCGCGGCAGCTCCACCTTGTCGGAGACGATGGCACGGCGCTCGGCGGTGATGGGCGGCGTGGTGACCGCGTTCTTGTCGACCGACGGTCCCTTGGCGATGGGCCCGAAGTATTTCTCGACCAGCGCCTTCACGCTGGCCTTGTCGATGTCACCGACGATGGCCAGGCTGGCATTGTTGGGCGCGTAGTACTGACGAAAGAACCCGCGCACATCATCCAGCCGCACCGCCTCGAGGTCGGCATGCGAACCGATGATGGAGGCGTAGTAGGGATGTCCCTTGGGGAACAGCTGGTGGAACACTTCTTCTTCCACCAGACCGTAGGGCGTGTTCTCGATGCTCTGGCGGCGCTCGTTGCGCACCACGTCAATCTGGCCGGTGAGCTTTTCCTGATCGAGCGTGTCGAGCAGGAAACCCATGCGATCGCTCTCGATCCACAGCGCCAGCTCCAGTTCATTGGACGGCAGGGTCTCGAAGTAATTGGTGCGATCGAAACCGGTGGTGCCATTGATGCTGCTGGCGCCGGCCGCCTCCAGCAGCTTGAAGTGCATGTCGTTGCCCACATTCTTCGAGCCCTGGAACATCATGTGCTCGAACAGGTGCGCGAAGCCGGTGCGGCCGGGCCGCTCATTGACCGGGCCCACGTGGTACCACAGGTTCACCGCCACCAGCGGCAGCCGGTGATCCTCGGCCAGGATCACCTCCAGCCCGTTGCGCAGCGTGTACTTCTCGAATTCCAGTTTCGGAATGTCGCTGGCCACCGGGGCGGGAGGTTTCTTGCAGCCCCATAGCACCAGACTGGCGACCAGAACCATTAGTACATTGCGGTTTGCGCTGACTGACATGGGCGACTCCTTTCCGGCTTATATTAGAGCCATGAACAGAAAATTCATTGCTGCAATGACCCTGTTGCTGGCGGCCAACGGCGCGCTGGCGGCCAACGGCTTCCAACTGGCCAGCCCCACCATCAAGCCCGATTCGACACTGGGCAAGGACCAGGTGTTCAACGGCTTCGGCTGCTCTGGCGGCAATCTTTCACCAGCGCTGCAATGGAGCGGCGCACCCGAGGACACCAGGAGTTACGCGCTGACGGTGTACGACCCCGATGCACCCACCGGCTCGGGCTGGTGGCACTGGATGGTCTACAACCTGCCGGCCACCGTGGGTGCCCTGCCAGCCAATGCCGGCAAGGCCAACAGCACCACGCTGCCCCGCGGCGCACTGCAGGGTCGCAACGATTTCGGCACGCGTGACTTCGGCGGCGCCTGCCCACCGCCGGGCGACAAGCCGCACCGCTACATCTTCACGGTGTACGCCTTGAAGGTGGACCGGCTGGACCTGCCGGCCGACGCCAGCGCCGCACTGATCGGTTACAACATCAACGCCAACAAGCTGGGCTCGGCCACCTTCACCGCGCGCTACGGGCGCTGATCAGGCCGCCTTCCACTTGATGCTGCAACCCACGCTGGGCTTCTGATTGCCTGTCAGTGGTTGACCGCGCAACACCGCATCGGCGGCGGCGCGCATGTCAGCGCCGGTCACCTTCGTCAGCAGCTTCATCGGCCGCGAATCATCGAACTGGCCGCGATAGACCAGCTTGCGCTGGCCATCGAACAGAAAGAAGTCCGGCGTACAGACCGCATCGTAGGCACGCGCCACCGACTGCGATTCATCGTAGAGATAGGGAAAGGCGAAGCCTGAGTCACGCGCCAGCTCCGCCATCGGCCGCGGCCCGTCCTGCGGATGGGACGCCACATCGTTCGAGCTGATCGCGATGACCTCCAGCCCCTTGCCGCGGTACTCGTTCGCGAAGGCCACGAACCCGCTCAGGATGTGCTTCACGAAGGGACAGTGGTTACAGATGAAGGCCACCAGCAGCGGCCGCGCCGGCAGCCCGGCCAGCGTCACGGTTTTGCCGCTGACCACATCGGGCAGCGCGAAATCGGGCGCGACGGTGCCGAGAGCGAGCATGCGGGATTCGACGGCCATGAACAGACTCCTGCGTAACCGGTGACGGGCTCGGCAGGAACTTAGCATCCGATTTCCCCGGCGGCAAAATACCCAGCGGAAGCAGCATCTTCCTCTGCAGTAAGCTATTGATTAAATTGACTTTATATAAACGAAGGTTTAAGAAAGCTCAACTGAAAGTTGACAATGCCCGCACCGAAGGTTGAAAAAGACTCATGATCAGGAATGTCCGGCCCCAGGGTGAGCGAGTCAGGAACTACATCATCGCGCATGTAGACCGGTATCCCGCGGACATTGCCAGACGCACGGCACAGGAATTTGGAATATCCCGTCAGGCGGTCAACAAGCACCTGCAACATCTCGTCAACGAACGGGCACTGACTGCCACAGGCACGACCAGGGATCGCCGCTATGCGTTGCGCGTACGGCACAGCGAAGAGAAGGTTTACACACTGGCCAATCGCAGGACGGAGGACGATGTCTGGCGCGAAGACATTGCGTCAGTGATCGGCGAACTGCCCAAGAACGTTCTGGACATCTGGCAGTACGGATTCACCGAGATGTACAACAACGTACTGGATCACGCGGATGCCCGACACGCTGTTGTGAACCTCGCACGCACCGCGACCAGGACGGAGATGCGGATATACGACGACGGCGTGGGCATCTTCACGAAGATCAGGAAAGAACTGAATCTGGAAGATGAACGCCATGCCGTGCTGGAACTGGCCAAGGGCAAGCTGACCACCGATCCCCGCAATCACTCCGGTGAAGGCATCTTTTTCACTTCCAGAGTGTTCGACAGATTCGCCATATTGTCGGGCACCACTTATTTCTCCCACGACTTCGACGAAGCCGACTGGATTCTGGAACAACCTGAAGCCTCGCAGGGCACGCATGTCTTGATGCAGCTGAACAATCACACCTCGAGAACCACACGAAAAGTATTCGCCAAATTCACCAGCGGTGATGAAGGCCTCTTCGACAAGACCGTAGTTCCGGTACGACTGGCGCAATACGGCGATGAATTGCTGGTTTCGCGGTCCCAGGCCAAGCGGTTGCTGGCACGTGTCGACCGATTCAGGACAGTAATACTCGACTTCGCGGAAGTGCGAGGGATCGGTCAAGCCTTCGCCGATGAGATATTCCGGGTCTTCCGCACCGGAAACACCCGGATTGAACTGGTGTCCATCAATGCAAACCCCGAAGTGCGGGTAATGATCCAGCGCGCGATGGCCAGCCCTTCCTGACCCGCCTGGCCTGCGGCGCTGTGTAGGCCACGGATGACGCCGGCAACTCGCGGCAGCGGATGCCATCGGGCACGCCATGACGCTACCGTTTCCTCTTCTTCAAGGAGGGACACCCCATGCAAGTCCGCGAACTGATGACCGCCGATGTCTGCTACGTCTCACCGACCACCCGGTTGTCGGAAGTGGCGCGGCGCATGCGCGATGAGGACATAGGCTCCATTCCAGTCGCTGAGAACGACCGCCTGATCGGCATGGTCACCGACCGCGACATCGTGATCCGCGCCTTTCCGGATGGCATCGACCCGCGCAGCTGCACCGCGCGCGACGTCATGTCGCCGCGCATCCTGTACTGCCGCGCCTCGCAGTCGGTGGAGGAAGTGCTGGAGAACATGGCCGAGCAGCAGGTGCGACGGCTGCCGGTAGTGGACGACCAGAAGCGGCTGGTGGGCGTGATATCGCTCGGCGACCTGAGCCATGTCGCAGAGCGCGAGGCCGGCGACGCACTCAAGGATATTTCGAGACCGGAAATCTGACGGCTGCGGCGCGAGACAAGCGCTGCGGCCTTCGCCACCGCGCTGCTGCAAAGCTACTGGACGCCCACCGCCTGAAATCAGCCCATTTATATCTACAAATCAACAAATATTTGTTGATTTTCTGATTTTTATTGCCATTAATACCCCTCCGGCGGGCAGGCATTCCGCCAGGGGTTCAAACATGCTCATCCGGTATTCGGCAAGAAACTTCCAGAGCTTCCGGGACACCGTGGAGGTCTCACTCAGCCTGAACGCCAAGGTCCATGACCTGGCGTGGGCTACCGAGTCCCGGTCGGGTTTACGGTTGTCAACCGCGTTGGGCGTCGTTGGTCCAAATGGCGCCGGCAAAACGGCTTTGCTCAAACCCGTAGTCTTCGCTGCCTGGTTTATCGGCTCGTCGTTTCAGGCCAAAGCCGATGCGCCGATACCCGTGACACCGCATTTTTCCTCGCCGAACGATCCAACGGAACTGGAGTTCGAAGCCGAGGATGGTGATGGCCAGCTGTGGCGCTACGTACTGCACGTGACGCGCGAACGAGTGCTGCACGAGGCGATGTATCAGAAACATGAGCGCTACAAGTACATCTTCGTGCGCGACTGGAATGCGTCCGAGCAAGGCTACGACATCAAACTTCAGGGCTTCGACTTTTCGCTGAAAGAGGCGAGAAAGGTCCGGCCCAATGCTTCACTGATCTCCACCGCCGCGCAGTATGGTGTGAAATTAGCGAAGTACCTCGCGGACAACCACGTGCAAAGCAATATTGGCTACACCGGTCGTGTGCCGTTCCGCGCGGAAAGCGATTTACCCAATGCCGCACGTCATTTCTCGGAACATCAGGAACAGCGGGAGCAGATGGTGCGACTGCTGCGATCATGGGACCTGGGTCTCGATGACGTGCAATTGCGTGAGCTCTCTGTTCAGACACCGGGTGAAGATGCCCGAAAGGTTTGGTACCCCTTCGGCATCCACGCTGGTCGCCGCGGTACACGGCACGAACTTACCTTCCACGAGGAATCGATGGGCACTCAGGGTGCGTTCGTCTTGCTGTCGCGCCTGTTGAGCACGCTCTCGGCAGGTGGCCTTGCGGTCGTCGATGAGTTCGAGAGTGATCTGCATCCGCACATGCTTGAACCCATCCTCGATCTGTTTGCCAATCCTGCGACCAATCCCGGGAAAGCGCAGCTGTTGTTCACCTGCCATGCGATGGAGGTTCTGAACCTGCTGCACAAATCGCAGATCATGCTGGTCGAGAAGGGTGAGAACTGCGAAAGCACGGCGTGGCGAATGGATTCAGTCAGGGGCATTCGCAATGACGATAACTTCTATGCCAAGTACATGGCAGGTGCCTACGGCGCTGTGCCGCAGCTCTGAAAGACTGGCGCTGCGTCATGCCGAGAGCAGATTCCAGGCACCAGCGTCACACGATCCTGATCGTCTGCGAAGGTTATGCAGAAGAAGAACTCGTGCGATACATCCGTGCGCTCTACCTCCCTCGACCCAGCAGCCTAGCACTCAGCACGCAGAACGCGCGTGGAGGTGGCGGCAAGCATGTGCTGGACCACGCACTACGAATCCGCAAGCGTGTCGCTTACGACGAACTGGCAATTCTGGCTGATACCGACCAGGACTGGGACAACACCCAGCGGCAGCGCGCGCTCACGAACCGGATTCATGCACTCGAATCATCACCCTGTCTGGAAGCCTGGCTTCTTGTGGTGAACGGACATACCGCAAGGGGCAGCGGCGCACAGATCAAGCGGGAGTTCGAGAGAATCTATGGGACGCATGCCCATGATCCAACCGTCTATCCAAGACATTTCCCTAAAGGGGTGCTCGATAACGCCCGATCAGAGATCGCAGTACTGGATCAGCTGCTTCAATTGCTCCGCGTTTGATCCGGGAGATATGCATTCAACAGCTGAATTGCGGGCCTGCTTGGATTCGAACCAAGGACCAAGCGTTATGAGGCAGACCTAGGTCCCGCAAAAGCCCTGCAACGACCTTGATCTGCTGGTTGATTTTTGGCCCAGTTAAGACTTTGGGAGAATGCCCGGAGAGATTCGAACTCCCGACCACCTGGTTCGTAGTTGGAGGGGGTGAAAAACCCGGGCAAGGCGAAGAGCGTAGATAGTTGATTTTGTTGAGTCATCAATCGCGAGCTCACATGGCATCCGTTGCAATTGTCACGACTGAGCACGACGAAGCAGGACCAAGTCCCGCAAAACTCCCGCAAGTACCTGGCTATTCATTTCGCTGTAACCACCTGGTCATTTGCCAAGTCGTCGGGGATCGAGGTCTGAGGGCGGTCAGCGGGGCGCAAAAGCAACTAGAACGTGAATCGTGAACACCGGCTCGCTCTCTCATTCTCAAAGAAGGCGTTAGCCAGCAATGCTGCAACTGCCGGTATTCAGCTTCAAAGCGATGTCGAGAAGACCTTGAAGTCTGGCCGACTTGGTTTTCCTGCGTACTGCAATGAGTCCGGCATGGCACTGAGTTTGTACCGAGTAGACGTAGAGCGCCCGCTCTTCATGTGCCTCGAACACCAATGGGCTCGGAAGCGGGCCGTATTTCTCAAAGTAGCCGCGTTCCTCCATAAGTTGTGCCGTTCGCCAATGTGCTTGCTGAAACAACTCCGATCGCACGAAAGCCTCATCTATCGGAGCGGCATCGGCCGGCCAGCCAGTCGAGCTGAAGCTAAAAGGAAAATCCACCACAGTTCGTTCTGGATCACCGAAAAGGAGAAACAATTCGCTGCTCCATGCTTTGCAATCTTCGTGAGAAATGACGGTAATCAACAGTGGTACACCGAAGCCAAGTATCGGTTGAACTCGGTAAACCTCGACGATGTCGGTTCGCTGAGCCATGCGGGCTATCTCTTAGTTCAGCGCAGGTTTGACTGCATTTTTTTGACGGGCACGGATAGATTGGACCCACTCTTCCAGCGTCTTGACCTCTTTGAGCAGATCGTCGAGCGATACCGCCTCGGGGTTCAAAGCCTGCGCTAAGGAGTGGAGATCATCTGACAGCCTTGCTTGGGCTGCCATCACTTGCTTCACGTCGTCTTCGGTTAGGACGCCAAGCTTGTATATCGAAGTTGGCTTTACTTTGTTGTCGAACCTTTCAAGCACCGGGCGAACGTAATCAGAGATCGCCTGCTCCCAGGCATCCCGCAACTGCCCGATAGTGCCCTTGCAAAAGATGGTTCGCTGAGTGTCGCTCAGATGGTCGAAACCAGTTTTCGCCGCTTTCATCGACGACCGCAGGGCGTTGCACATTTCAAGCCCCGACTTGGCCTTGTCCGGCAACTCACTATCTATGTAACCCGGCCTATCCTGTTGCCGCCTGACATTGCGGAAAGCGATCGGTCTGTTCGCCTTCTTCGCTTCGCGGCGCAGCTCGTACAGAAACACGAGATCATGCGTGAATACGACGACCTGGCGATGTTGCGCTTCTTCGACGAGCCGCACCGCAACCGCACTCCTGTGGATATGGTCTAACGAGGACATCGGATCGTCGAAAACGATTCCCGAATATCGCTGCGCCGTGACCAGTTCGGCAAGGAAGGCTGCCAGTGCGACGCAGCGGTGCTCGCCTTCGCTAAATATCTCTCCGACCTTGGCGTCGGGCCGCTCCACGAGAGCCACGCGAAAATATGACACGGCCTGCCGGTCCTTCTCTTTGCGAAGCTCAATCGGCATCCGGGACAGTTTGAGCTTTTCGATTTCTCTCGCAAACCGTCCGCGCAAAACATCCGTCACCATGCGATCTGAAAGTTCCTTGTTCTTGTCGGTGATGGGCTTCTTGGCGGTTGCCTTTTGGGCCGCGCTGATCGCCTCGATTTCCTTGAGCCTTGAGATTTGCGCCTTTATGTCCGGCAACAGCGGCGCGAGGGCAGCGCGTTCCTTGAGTTCCACGTATTCGGAGTTTAACTTTTTGTAATCGGCGCTCTGGGTGTCGGCGGAAAGCTGCGTTCCCCGCGTTTTGAGCTCGGTTGCAAGCGTCGCAAGGGCCTGGCTCGGATCATCGCCAAGCGGTTTCGGCTCGCTATAAGCCCGAATCATCGCCCGAAGGCGCCACAGCGCGCCGACAAAAGCCCGGCGAACCTGGCGAGCAATAGCCGCGTCGCCAATATCGGCAGCGAGGAACTTGCCATGCTTCCGAACATCGTCATGACGCAGAATCCGTCCTCTGACTCGGACAAGCGCGGTATCCAGGTTTGTGCGCGCTGCCGCTTCATCAGCCTTCGTCGAGCTTTTGACGAACGACTCGAAGGTTTCCTGGCGTGCGATCGCTTCCGCGCTCAGGGGCTGCTGGCAGAGCACGCAAAGCGTGTCGGGATCACCTGACGGAAACTTTTTGCCGGGATACGCCACGGTGTCCGCATAGGCGCGCGCGGCCTCCCATAACTTCTGCCACGCGGCCTGGCCAACCTCGGGCAAGGGTGATGTGCTGAATAGCGCTTGCGACGCAACAGATGCCGCCTCAACCGCATCGGCGTGTGACTTACGCAGCGTCTTGAGTTCCGCGAACGCTGACGCATTGGTCGCGGCGACGAGTATTTGGAGCGCCGTCCGAATGCGCTCGACCTCGCCGCGCTGACTGTCTAGCCGCGCCACAGCTCGCTTGGGGTCTTGTGCGAAGTCGGTTTCCAGCACGGCGAGACGTGCGGTCTCCTGCGCGCTCAATTCGGCGAGCTTATCAAGCTGCGGAACATTTGAAGTAGCGCTCAGACCCCATACGTAACTGCCCGCAGCCGTGTCGCGGCTGAGCGAAGGGTTTGAAAGCGCGAGCGGCACTTGCTTCTTGAGCGCCGTAATTTTGTTTTCGAGGGCCGTCTTGATCTGGTCTGACGCATCGGCCAGAGATTCCAGCACACGCATTGGCCGAGGAATATAGGCCACCTCGTTTGTGGCCTCGACGTGAATGCTCGCGCTTCGGGCGTCGAAGATGCTGACGGATGGAAGATCGCTATGCGGGTCGCCGTCAGGCGTCCATCTGAATTGATCTTGAGTAGAGCCGCGAGCGAAGAATATTTCGGCGGATTGCGGAGTGCTGGACGTATCTCCCAAATCCCGGTGGATCGTGAACTTCCCGTCCCGTGAGCGGCAGGCGTGTTTCAAGACACGGACATAGCCGGACTTTCCCGAAGCGTTATCGCCGTAAATGACCGTCAATCCGGAACGCTCAAACGACAGTTCCTGCTGACTGGCGAGCGCGTTGATGGCGGTGGGGTTCTTGATTGAGACAAGTGAAATCGGTTCCGCCGCGCTCGTTTCCGCCGCGATATGCGATTGCGCAATGGGGACATGGGGCCGCGCGGAATCCAGGCAGAGCTCGGTCAGTTCCGCAATCGCCTTATCGTCAAGCGTTTCGCCTGATACCAAACGGCGAAGGGCGTCCTTCTGCCACGCGGGGCGTTTTACCACCCATGTCACGAGGTCAGCTAGGGCGGCTTTTTCAGTCAGAGGAGCGGACGGGTTCGTCGCGGCGCTCATGCGGTCACAACTCCCCCTTGAACGCCTTGTCGAGGATGGCCGGGAGCATGGAGTCTAGTTCGGCAGCGGTATCGGCTTGGATGGAGCTGATTGACGAAGCACGCAATACGCATTCCCTAATCGCCGCCTGTGCCTCAGGGCTGGGGCAAGGCATTTGGAGTTTCAGAAAATCCTTGGGATTGATCCGACGCCTCCGAACATTTGTCCCACCGCTCTGGCCGGACAATGTCGGCCAAACCTCTGGCGACCGGAAATGAGTATCCATTACCTCGGGAAGCATGACCTGCTCGTCGATCTCGAAGACAGGGAACTCGGTCGAGACCACGAGCCCATCGCAATTTGGCGGAACGACACCGAGCGCGCCCTCCCAAGCCATGAGCTTCGGGTAAGTGAAATTGCCGACTCGCAGTCGGGTGAGTTTCGGATAAGCAAACTCACTTCCGAGCTTGCGATGGCCTCTAAAGACTCCTCGACCGAAGGAGTAAACGCCTGCAAAGTGGTACTCCGTCAGCGGATCAACCGTGACGTCCGGAGGGCGCAGAGTAGCGAACTCGCCGATTCTGATAGTGCGATTCGACTTGCCATGACTCAACAAAGCACGGGGGAGGGCCGCGACCTCTTCGCCGGCCGCGCGCCTCAGCATTCTCGCTTCTTCGAGTTTTGCCGCCAGTTCGTCGATGCGCGCTACGATGCGGCGCTGCTCATCGAGCGGCGGGAGCGGGATTACGTACCCGACCACGTCAGTCGGACGTATGGCCGCATAGTTCGTTGACCCCTGCGCTTCGATCTGTCGACGAAAGGTCGGTGTCTTGATGAACCACCCGAGAAACCTGTTGTCGATCCGATCAGGATTGTGATCGAAGAGGAAATAGTGGCTGCTAACGACGGAGCCATCCAAATCGGCAGGAACGATGCCGAATCCGCCGACCTTGGCATCAATTTCGGCGACAAGAAATTCGCCCGCGCGGGCGACTTGCTGCTTCTTCGTCTTAATTAACGCACCGGCCACGACATCGCGCAGAACTATACCTTGCGCATGAAGCTGCACCCGAGGCCGCCGGTAGGTTTCAAGATCACTAATAACAATGAACTCTTTGCGATGGTTAACTACCTCGCCTAGCGCAACGCTGCGCCATGCGGCGCTCATGCGCCCGTCCTCAACGCCATCTTGATCTCTCGCATCAGCTCGGCGATCCGCAATTCCTTCTTAAGAATGTCGTCGGCAAGCTGCTCCGGCGGCAGATGCTCGAAGTCCACCTTTCCATTCGGATTCTTGCGGTCGAAATTGCAATTCGCCTCCAACAGTTCATTGGCCGAAACCTTCCATGCCTGCTCATTCTCCTTGCGCTTGCCCCACCAGGCGATGCAGTTCTTGAACTCCTCGAACTGCAGGGGCTGGGTCTTGGTGTAATTCTTCCGGCCCTCGGGTAATGGCTGCTCGTAGTACCAGACCTCTTTCGTCGGGCCGGAACGGTCGAAGAAGAGAACATTCGTCGGAATGCCCGTATAGGGCGCGAACACGCCGTTCGGCAGCCGCACGATGGTATGAAGATTAAAGTCCTTGAGCAGTTCTTCCTTGATGCGAGCGCAAACTCCATCGCCGAATAGCGTGCGATAGTTCCTTCGGTTTGGTGGACACCCTGATTTAACGATCAGGAGTGCCCAGAAGATGCCAAGACCAGGACCGAGAACGACATACAAATACAGTGAG
>JAIBJM010000102.1 GCA_020029535.1 Gammaproteobacteria bacterium
TGATCGGGCTGCACCAGGTCCACGATGCCCAGCGCATCGTTGTAGGCCAGGTTCACATCGTCCGAGCGCGCGAAGCGCGGCGTCTGGCCATTGGCGTTGTGACAGTTGCCGCAGCGGTTGCTGGCAGTGATGTTCTGCCACAGGTTCACCTCGAAGGCGTGCACGTCGGCGGTGGTCGCGGCCGGACCGGTGTAGGTGGCCACGGTGGCGGTCTGCGTGTTCGGGTTCTGCGTGGTCTCGGCGCCGCCGCCGGAGCAGGCAACCAGGGTCGCCGCAGCGATCGCAGCCAGCAGGTTTCTCAGGCGGGTGATGTGCTTCACGATGGCTCCCTCAATCGCCCATGCAGGTCACGGCGACATCCGCGAAAACCTGCTTCATGCGGTAGCCGCCGGTCTTGAACGAATTCTTGACGGTCTGCACGGTGTCGCGGTCGGCCGTGCTCTCCGGATTGCGCAGGCACACGGTCTTGAACACCTTCTCCACCTGGCATTGCGCGAAGGCATCGCTGCGCGCCAGCTCCTGGCCCATGGACTTGGCCCCGCTGCCGCTGCCCGACCCGCTGTCCCAGCCCAGCAGGCTGTTCTGGCCCTTGCGCCAGTAGTTGTCCCACTGGTCATTGGTGGTGACGTAGCCGGCCTTGAAGTTGTCCGAGTTGATCAGGTATTTGGGCTGCACCGCATTGGCGCTGTATTCGATGCGGCCGGTGGTCTCGTTGTAGTTGTAGTAGGCAAAGGCCTGCGCCAGCGGATCCATGCCGCTGTGGCAGCCGATGCAATTGTTGAGGAATACGCGGCTGTCGCCGCCCGGCGAACGGCTGACGTCCTGGCGGATGCGGTCCGGCGGACGCGTGGTGTCCAGCACCGCTTCCATGTCGCGGCACAGATAGTTCATCAACGTGAAGCGGAACATGGCGCGGTTGGTGCCGGCGATGAAGAAGGCCTGCGCCGCGGTGCGGGTGGTCATCACGCCGGCGGTGGCCGACACCGGCAGGCCCAGCAATCCAGACTGCGTAGCCGGCTGCAGCGCGGTCTGCAGGTTGACGCCATTGTCCTCGAGGTACTGGTAGTGCGCATTGCTGGCCGGCGAATAGGCCGGCGCGCCGGAGGCGTTGCCCACGTACAGCAGGTCGGCCGACAGCACGGTGCTGAAGTCCACGTCATCGCGGACCATGCCGATCACGGTGGCGGTGTAGTCGTTCAGCGGCACAAACACGCTCTGGTCGCGGTTGGTGGCCGGCGCGGCAAAATTCTTCAGCGTGACGTTGTAGAAATTCTTGTTGGCCAGCGCGCGTTGCGCGGCGGCGTTGGGGTTACCAGCCAGAATATCGGCAGCCATCAACGACAGCACTTGCTCGGTAGGGGGCACGCCGGCGATGCGATCGTGCAGGCGTTTGGCCTGCTCGCGTGGCCCGGCCCAGCCCGGCATGGCAGCCTGCAG
The DNA here is from genome assembly GCA_020029535.1 of Gammaproteobacteria bacterium. Lineage (GTDB taxonomy): Bacteria > Pseudomonadota > Gammaproteobacteria > Steroidobacterales > Steroidobacteraceae > FEN-1191. The sequence continues at coordinate 1,438 of JAIBJM010000102.1, forward strand.
GCTGCACACTGCCAGCAGCGCCGCGCCGATGCGCCGCGCGGTGGTGTTGCGAGTGACCGTCTTCATCTTCGCTCCCTGTGCGTCTATCGGCACTTCAACGCCAATATACGCACGGACTGCAAGCCGCCGGAATGTCTCAAAGTTCCCACGTCGCCAGCCGCAGACAGTTCAGCTGCAGATGTCGCAACGTTATGCTGCGCCTCGCATTCTGCGAGGCCGGTCACGGCGCGCCAGCGCATTAGCGACAACGCTGCGATGGCGCCAGTGTGACGCAGCAATGAAGTAGGGAACCGCGTGACGGCGATGCATGGCGTGACGCATTGAACAGTTTCAGGCAGCGACGTGGGAAACATGACGGTAGCAACAGCAATGATTGACAGAATGCGGCTGGTGGCCCTGTTGCTGGGCGCCGTGCTGGCCGGCTGCAGCAGTGGCGGCGTCGGCAGCGGACAGCAGACCGACACCACCACGGCAGATTTCTCCATTGCCTACATCAAGCGCGCGCTGCCCACCGATCCGGCCGAGCTGGATGATCTGCGCGACACCGACGACCTGCGCCAGCAGCGTGACTTCTGGACCAAGGCCGATGTGTACATCCGCGACAAGGCCTCGCCCGGCGGCACCGAACGCAACATCACCGCGCGCATCACCGGCAGCGACCTCTACGACGTGCGCGACCTGGAAGTCTCGGCCGACGGCACCAAACTGCTGTTCGCGATGCGCGGACCGCTGGCCGCCAACCAGCAGGAAGAAGATCCGCCCAGCTGGGCCATCTGGGAATACGACGTCGCCGCCGACCAGCTGCGCCGCGTGATCCCCGATGATGTAACCGCCGGCGCTGGCGAGGATGTGTCACCGCATTACCTGCCCGATGGACGGATCCTGTTCACCTCGACGCGGCAGCGCGACGCCCGCGCCATCCTGATCGACGAAGGCAAGAGCGGCTTCACCGCAGTCACCGAAGACCTGGATGATGAACCCGCCTTCGTCATGCATGCGATGGCCGCCGACGGCACGCTGGGCAGCATCCATCAGACCTCTTACAACCAGAGTCATGACCGCGACCTGTCGGTGCTGCGCAACGGGCGCGTGCTGCTGACGCGCTGGGACAATGAGTCCGGCAATGGCAATCGCGGCATGGCGCTGTACACCGCGCGCCCCGATGGTGCCGACCTGCAGCTGCTGTATGGCGCGCGCAGCCACAACACCGGCAATGCCGGCGGCGGCATGACCTCGACGATCCAGTTCGCGAAGGCGCGCGAGATGGAGGATGGACGCATCCTGGCGCTGCTGCGGCCCTTCACCGGCAGCGACTTCGGCGGCAACCTGGTGCTGATCGACACCGCCAACTACGTCGAGAACGCCCAGCGCACGCTGGCCGGCGTCAGCGCCAATGTGGCCGCCGCCGGTCCGGCGCAGAGCGCAGCGACGCAGAACGATGTGCGTACCGTACCGGGCCCCTCGCCGGGTGGACGATTCAATTCAGCCTATCCGTTGTGGGACGGCAGCAATCGCGTACTGGTGAGCTGGTCGCAATGCCGCCTGCTCGATACCACCGGCGCCATCGTGCCCTGCACCGACGACCGGCTGGCCGACCCCAACGCCCAGGTGGCGGCTCCTTTATATAGCGCCTGGCTGCTGAGCCTGGCCGACGGCACGCTGAAGCCGGTGATCACGCCGGTGGAGAACGCGATGATCAGCGATCTGGTCTCGCTGCAGCCGCGTGCCGTGCCCACCTTCATTGCCGACACGCCGCCCGCGCTGGCGCTGGCGCCCGATCTGGCGGTGGGCATCCTCGACATCCGCAGCGTCTATGACTGGGACGGCGCACCCTGGAGCGGGCTGGGTGGCCGCAGCATTGCGCAGATCGCCGCACTGCCGGCCGCGCAGCGTCCGGCGCGTTTCCTGCGCATCGAAAAAGCCGTGTCGATTCCCGACCAGGACACGCTGGATTTCGATCGCGGCCTTGCCTTCGGCCGCGCCGGCAATTTCATGCGCGAGATTCTCGGTTACGTTCCGATCGAGCCCGATGGCTCGGTGCGCGTCAAGGTGCCGGCCAATGTGGCTTTCAATGTCTCGGTGCTGGACGCCAACGCGCGCCGCATCTTCACGCCGAACCGCGTCTGGCAACAGCTGCGACCCAGTGAAATCGCCGACTGCAATGGCTGCTATTACGCGCCCACCACCACGACCAGCGGCGGTGTGACCACCACGCTGTCGCATGGCCGCGCCGGCCTGTTCAATTCGGCCAACGCCGGCGGCACCACCTGCCCCGGCGAGACCATGGCGCAGCAGGCATCGGGATGGAACTGCGGCAACTCGCCTTATAGCGCGCCGACGCCCAACATGAACGTGGCATTCAATGGTGCGCCCACCGGCGATGCCGACATCGATCTGCGCTACCAGGACCTGACCACACTGGCGCCGACGCGGCAGTCCTGTCTGACCGGCTGGCTCAGCGGCTGCCGCAGCACCATCAGCTATCCACTGCACATCAAGCAGATCTGGTCCGCCGACCGCGGCGTCGGCGGCCTGGAAACCTGCATCAGCTGCCACAACAGTTCGCCGCGCGATGCCGCCAACGTGGTGAAGTCGGGTGCCGCACAGCTGGATCTCACCGACGACACCGCGCAGGCCACACCGGCGCTGCAGTCGCAGCGCAGCTACGACCAGCTGACGCTGGGCCATGGTTTCGTGATCGAAGTGCTGGATCCCAACGATCCGATGATGATGGCCACCATCCTGGTGGCCTCGCCCACCGACCAGCCGGCGGCGATCTCCGCCGGAAATGCCAACATCAACGCCAACACGCCGACACGTTTCTTCAGTATCTTTGCTGCCGGCGGCTCACATGCTGGTCGACTGACTGAGGCAGAATTGCGGCTGCTGTCCGAGTGGGTGGATATTGGAACCCAGTACTACAACAACCCGTTTGACGCGCCGCTCAACTGAGCGCGGCGCCCTGCGCCGTCGCGCCGGCCTGCCGGCTCTGCTGCTGTGTGCGTTGGGCTTCGCCGGCGCGACGCAGGCGGCCGAGTACCTGCAGCTGTTCGTCAACGATCCGTATCTGGAACTGCACACCGGTCCGGGTCGCGGCTATCCGGTGGCGCAGGTGGTGGAACGCGGTGAATCCGTCGAGGTGCTGAAGCGGCGCACCGAGTGGTTCCGGGTGCGCACCGAACGCGGCGTCGAGGGCTGGGCCTATGAGCGCGACCTGCTGCGTGCCACGCTGGCCGACGGCACGTTGTTCAGCTTCAACCGCGGCGATCGCGCCGGCTTCCTGGCGCATCGCTGGGAGGGCGGCGTGCTGCTGGGCGACTACGCCGGCGCCACGCTGATCTCGGGTTTCATGGCCCGCTCACTGACCAACAGTCTCAAGGTGGAACTGAGCGCCGGCCAGTTCCTCGGCAATCTGTCGAACGGTTATCTGCTGGATCTGGGGCTGAACCAGGTGATCTTCCCGCAGTGGCGCTTCTCGCCGTTCCTGACACTGGGCACCGGTTTCGAACGCACCGAGCCCAAAGCCACGCTGGCAGTGCCGCTGGATCAGAACAGCCAGACCGCCTACGCGGGCTTCGGCGCCCGCTTCTACCTGGGACGACGTTTTTTCCTGCGCGGCGAGTACCGGCACCACACGGTGTTCACC
>JAIBJM010000008.1 GCA_020029535.1 Gammaproteobacteria bacterium
TAAGCCAGCCAGGGCACGCTGCAGACCATCTACGAATACCAGTCGATGATCACGGCGCTGGCCGGCATGCAGGTGGCCAATGCCTCGCTGTATGACGGCGCCACTGCGCTGGCCGAAGCCTGCCTGATGGCGGTGCGCGCCAACCGCAAGTCGAAGTCCTCGCGCATCCTGCTGCCGCGCACCGTCCATCCGCACTACCGGGCAGTGACCGAAGCCAGCGTCGGCAATCAGGGCCTCAAGCTCGAGAGCGTGGACTATGACCGCAGCAGCGGGCGCACGCTGACCGACGCGCTGCAGTCCTTCGATGGCCAGGACATCACCGCGCTGGTGATCCAGCAGCCGAATTTCTTCGGCACGCTGGAGGAAGTGGATCAGCTCACCGATTGGGCGCAGGCACGGGGCGCGCTGGTGATCGCCGTGGTGAATCCCGTTTCGCTGGCGCTGCTGAAGCCGCCGGGCGAGTGGGGCAGTCGCGGCGCCGATATCGCGGTGGGCGATGGTCAGCCGCTGGGCTGTCCGCTGTCATCGGGTGGTCCCTACTTCGGCTTCATGGCCACGCGCATGGACCATGTGCGGCAGATGCCGGGCCGCATCGTCGGCCGCACCGTCGATCTGGACGGCCGGCCCGGTTTCGCACTGACGCTGCAGGCGCGCGAGCAGCACATCCGCCGCGGCAAGGCCACCTCCAACATCTGCACCAACCAGGGCCTGCTGATGGTGGCCGGCACCGTCTACATGGCGTTGATGGGTGCCGAAGGTCTGACGCGCGTGGCCGAAACCTGCATGAGCCGCAGCCAGGAACTGCTGGATGCGCTGGCGGGCTTGCCCGGTGTGCGCGCGGCATTCAATGGCGCGCGCTTTCACGAGGCCGTGCTGTTGCTGGACCGGCCGGTGGCGCCGGTGCTGCAGGCGCTGGCGGAGCGCGGCATCGAAGGCGGCTTCGATCTGGCCACGTACTACCCGGAACTGGGACATGCGCTGCTGGTGTGCGCCACCGAGACCCGCAGCAGCGACGACATCACCGCCTACGCCGCGGCATTGCGCGAGGTACTGCGATCATGAATCTGCCGATGCGCGAACCGTTGATATTCGATTACTCGGCCGCGGGCCGTGGCGCCAGCGCGCAATGGCCGGAGCGGTCGGCGAGCGTGCCGCAGCTGCCGGCGCAGCTGCGCCGCAGGCAGCGCCCGGCGCTGCCCGAAGCCAGCGAACTCGATGTGGTGCGGCACTACACCCGCCTGTCGCAGCTGAACTTCTCCATCGACACGCATTTCTACCCGCTGGGTTCGTGCACGATGAAGTACAACCCCAAGGCCTGCAACGCCGCGGCGCTGCTGCCGGAGCTGGCGGGCCGCCATCCGCTGGCAAGTGCCAGGCACAGCCAGGGATTCCTCAGCTGCATGTACGAGCTGCAGGAAATGCTCAAGGAAGTCACCGGCATGCAGGGCGTGGCGCTGTCGCCGATGGCCGGCGCGCATGGCGAGTTCGCTGGCGTGGCGATGATCCGCGCCTATCACCGCTCGCGCGGCGATCTGGCGCGCAACGAGATCATCGTGCCGGAAGCGGCGCATGGCACCAATCCGGCCACCGCCACCATGTGCGGTTGTGTGGTGCGCGAGATCGCCGTCGACGCCGATGGCGACGTGGATCTGGATGCGCTGCGCGCCGCGGTGGGACCCAGGACCGCCGGCATCATGCTGACCAATCCTTCCACGCTGGGCGTGTTCGAACGGCGCATCGAGGAAGTGGCGCGCATCGTGCACCAGGCCGGGGGCCTGCTGTACTACGACGGCGCCAATCTCAATGCCATTCTCGGCAAGGTGCGGCCCGGCGACATGGGGTTCGACGTCATCCACATGAACCTGCACAAGACCTTCTCGACGCCGCATGGCGGCGGCGGACCCGGTGCCGGTGCGGTGGGCGTGGGTCCGCGCCTGCTGCCCTTCATGCCCATTCCGGTGGTGGGCCGCCATGGCGATGGCAATGGCGACAGTTACCGGTTGCTGGGCGAGGCCGATCTGCCGCAGTCCATCGGCCGGCTGACCGGCTTCATCGGCAATGCCGGCGTGCTGTTGCGCGCCTATGTGTACATGCGAATGCTGGGACGCGCCGGCATGAGCCGCGTCGGCGAGTACGCCACGCTGAACTCCAACTATCTGCTGGTCAGGCTCCAGCAGGCCGGCTTCGATGCCGCCTATCCGCAACGACGCGCCAGCCATGAGTTCATCCTGACGCTGAAGCGGCTGGCCGCGGACAAGGGCGTGACCGCGATGGATGTGGCCAAGCGCCTGCTGGATTTCGGCTTCCATGCGCCGACCACGTACTTCCCGTTGCTGGTGCCCGAGTGCCTGCTGATCGAGCCCACCGAAACCGAGAGCCGTGAGACGCTGGATGCCTTTGTCGCGGCGATGGCGGAGATCCTGCGTGAGGCGGACCACGACGTTGAGATGTTGAAACGAGCGCCGCATCGCATGCCGGTGCGACGCCTCGACGATGTGCGCGCGGCGCGCGAACTGGACCTGGCCTGGCGGCCGGCGGAGCGCTGATGGAACGCCTCAAACCCACCGGCCTGACGCGCGTGCTGCGCGCCTTCGGCTCCAGCTACAAGGGGTTCGCCGGCGCCTGGCGCGATGAAGCCGCCTTCCGCCAGGAACTGCTGTTCGCCGTGGTGGCGCTGCCGCTGGGGCTGTGGCTGGGACACAGCGGGGTGGAGCGCGCGCTGCTGGTGGGGCCGGTGCTGCTGATCCTGATCGTCGAACTGGTCAACAGCGCCATCGAGGCGGCCATCGACCGCATCGGTCTGGAACGTCACGCGTTGTCAGGTCTTGCCAAGGACCTGGGTTCGGCTGCTGTCCTGCTATCTTTTGTGCTGCTGATCGTGGTGTGGTGCCTGGTACTGGGGGATCGATGACTGCGCTGATCTGTGGCTCGATGGCCTTCGACACGGTGATGGTGTTCGAGGGCCGTTTCCGCGAACACATCCTTCCTGACCGCATTCACATGCTGAATGTGTCCTTCCTGGCGCCGTCGATGCGCCGCAATTTCGGCGGCTGTGCCGGCAACATTGGCTACAACCTGCGGCTGCTGGGTGGCGCGGGCCTGATCATGGCCACTGTAGGACACGACTTCGCGCCCTATGCCGGCTGGCTGGATCAGCGGAGCATCGAGCAGCGGCATCTGCGCGTCATCGACAATGAATTCACCGCGCAGGCTTACATAACCACCGATCTGGACGACAACCAGATCACGGCCTTTCACCCCGGCGCGATGAACCATTCGCACCTCAATCGCGTCGGCGATGCCAGCGGCATCCGGCTCGGCATCGTGTCGCCGGATGGCCGACAGGGCATGCTGGAACATGCCGCCCAGTTCGCCATGGCCGGCATTCCCTTCATTTTCGATCCGGGTCAGGGCCTGCCCATGTTCAATGGCGACGAATTGCGTGCGCTGGTGAACCAGGCCACCTGGGTTGCGGTCAATGACTACGAGGCCAGCCTGCTCAGCGAACGCACCGGCTGGTCTGCCGAGCAGATTGGCGCCCGCGTGAAGGCCCTGGTGGTGACGCGCGGCGGCGCCGGCTCATGGATATATGTCGATGGGCGGCGGCTGGAAATTCCGGTGGCCGCGCCCCGGCAGCTGGCCGATCCCACCGGCTGCGGCGATGCCTATCGCGCGGGCCTGCTGTACGGACTGCAGCAGGGACTGGACTGGGAGACGACCGGACGCATTGCGTCGCTGGCAGGCTCGATCAAGATCGAACACCACGGCACGCAGCAGCACAGTTATTCGATGGAAGAATTCAGCACGCGCTTCCGCGAAAGCTTCGGGTACGCTCTATGAATCAATGCATGTCGAAGGTCCTGGCGGTGTGCGCGCTGCTGCTCGGCGTGACGGCGCACGCCGCCAGCACCGAACCGGCGGCTGCGACCGAGACGGCGGCGGCAGCGGCGGCCACCGGCACGGTCGAAACGCCGGACTGGGCCCGCACGCTGGAGCGCATCGCCTCCAGTGTGGTCACCATCGAGGTGGATCAGACGCGCGCCTTCGATACCGAGCGCAACACCTCGTCGCAGGCCACCGGCTTCGTCGTCGATGCCGAGCGTGGCCTGATCCTGACCAACCGTCATGTGGTAACGCCCGGTCCGGTGACTGCGGAAGCCACCTTCCTCAATCGCGAAGAAGTGCAGCTGTATCCGGTCTACCGCGATCCGGTGCATGACTTCGGCATCTATCGCTACGACCCCGCCGCGCTGCGCTTCATCACGCCGCAGTCGCTGCCGTTGGCGCCTGAGAACGCACAGATCGGACGCGAGATCCGCGTGATCGGCAACAACGCCGGCGAGCAGCTGTCCATCCTGGCCGGTACGTTGGCGCGGCTGGATCGCGAGGCGCCGAATTACGGCGTCGGCCGCTACAACGATTTCAACACCTTCTACATCCAGGCGGCGTCGGGTACCTCGGGCGGATCGTCGGGGTCGCCGGTGGTCGATGTGCGCGGCCGCGTGGTCGCGCTGAATGCCGGCGGCGCCACCGGCGCGGCCTCCAGTTTCTATCTGCCACTGGGACGCGTGCAGCGCGCCCTGCAGCTGATCCGCGAAGGCAGGCCGGTGACGCGCGGCACGCTGCAGACCGAATTCCGCTATCGCCCCTACGACGAACTGCGCCGCCTCGGCCTGCAGACCGGCACCGAGGCTGCCGCGCGCAAGGCCTTCCCGAGCAACACCGGCATGCTGGTGGTGGAAGATGTGCAACCGGGCTCGGCCAGCGACAATGTGCTGGAGCCCGGCGATGTGCTGGTGAAACTCAATGGCCAGATGATTACCGGCTTCGATCTGATGGAGGCGGCACTCGACGATTCGGTGGGCAAGGCCGTGACGGTGGACTTCGAGCGCGGCGGCAAACCCATGTCGGCACAGGTGCTGGTCACCGATCTGGAAGCGATCACGCCGGCGGCCTACGTGGAATTCAGCGATGCCATCGTGCATACGCTGTCCTATCAGCAGGCGCGTCACTTCCACGTGCCGGTGCGCGGCGCGTTCGTGGCCTCGGCGGGCTATGCACTGGATGCTGCCGGCGTGCCGCGCGGCGCGGTGATCACCGCCGTCAATGCCAGGCCGGTGGCGGGACTGGAAGACTTTGTCGCCGCCATCCGCACGCTGAATGACGGCGAGCGGGTCGCGATGCGCTACTTCACCATCGAGGGTCCGCGGCGCAGCCAGCTGCGTTCGGTGATCGTCGATCGCCGCTGGTTTCCGGCCCGTCAGTGCCGGCGCGACGACAAGATCGGCACCTGGCTGTGCGAGGACCTGCCGCCGGTGGCCGAGGCTGCGGCGCCCGCGCCGGCCTCGGCGCAGTATCCGCAGGTGCCGGACAAGCAGCAGGCGCGGCTGCAGCCGTCGCTGGTGTCGATCAGTTTCGACATGCCGTATTCGCTGTCGGGCGTCAGTGAACGCAACTATCACGGCGCCGGCCTGATCATCGATGCGCAGCAAGGACTGGTGATCACCGACCGCAACACCGTGCCATTGTCGATCGGCGACGTGCGCCTGACTTTTGCCGGCACGCTGGAGATTCCCGCCGAAGTGGTCTACGTGCATCCGCTGCACAATCTCGCGGTCGTCAGGTACGACCCGAAGCTGATCGGCACCACGCCGACGCGCAGCGCGGTACTGGCCACCGAGGAGCTGAAGGCCGGCGAACCGGTCGACGTGATCGGCCTGGACGAGGATGGCGAGCTGCAGTCGCGCAGCACCGCCATTGCCGAGGTCAATCCGCTGGTGCTGCCGTTGTCGCGCACCGTGCAGTTCCGCGAGGCCAATATTTCGGTGGCGACGTTGATCAATCCGCCCGATGAGGTGATGGGCGTGCTGGCCGACAAGGCGGGCCGGGTGCGCGGCCTGTGGGCCAGCTTTGCCACCGACAATGGTCGCGAACTGGTGCAGCAGACCCGTGGCATTCCGGCGGAACTGGTGGCCGAGACCCTGCGCATCGTGCGGGATCACGTGCCGTTGTATTCGCTGGAGGCCGAGCTGCTGCCGCAGTCACTGGCGTCGGCGCGCAGTCTCGGCCTCAGCAGCGAATGGATGCAGAAGATCCAGCAGGCCAATCCGGCCTCGCGCCAGGTGCTGGCGGTGACCCGGCTGGTCGGTGGTTCGGATGCGGCACGTGTGCTGCAGTCAGGCGATCTGCTGCTGGCCATCGATGGCAAGGTGATGACCCGTTTTCGCGACGTCGAGCTGGCGGCCCGCTCGAAGACCCAGGTGCAGGTGACAGTGTGGCGTGGCGCCGGCGTGCTGACCCTGCCGGTGAAGACGGCGGCCCTGTCCGGTGCCGACGTCGACCGCTTGCTGGTGTGGGCCGGCGCCATCCTGCAGACGCCGCATCGGGCCATCAGCGCGCAACGCGGCCTGGCGCCGGAAGGCCTGTACGTGGCCTATTACGACTTCGGTTCGCCGGCCACCCGCTATGGGCTGCAACCCGGCCGCCGCATCGTCGAGGTGGACGGCCAGCTGACCCCGGATCTGGATACCTTCGTCAAGGTGGTCACCGGTCGTGCCGACCGCACTTCGCTGCGTCTGAAGACCGTAGGCTGGAACGGCGCGCCCGAGGTCATGACGCTCAAGCTCGACAAGCATTATTGGCCAGCCTATGAACTCCGTCGCACTGCAGAGGGCTGGGAACGTCATTCCCTCGAGTAGCTCGCGCGCGTTGCTACAATTCGCGCCATGGTTACGGTCCGTGCGACACAGCTTGAACTTGATACCGCCGTGCAGGCATTGCGCGCCGGTGAGGTGGTCGCCTTTCCGACCGAGACGGTTTATGGCCTGGGCGCCAATGCCCAGCATGCCGAAGCGCTGCAGCGCGTGTTCGCGCTGAAAAGCCGGCCGCGCAACCATCCGCTGATCGTGCATCTGGACAGCCCGCGCTTCCTGCATCGCTGGGTCAGCAACATGCCGGTGGCCGCCGAAAAGCTGGCCGCGCGTTTCTGGCCCGGTCCGCTGACCATGGTGCTGCCGCGCGCCGACAAGGTGCTGGACCTGGTGAGCGGCGGACAGACCACCGTGGCCGTGCGGGTGCCCTCGCACCCGATGGCGCAGCAGCTGCTGACGGCCTTCGGTGGCGGTATCGCCGCGCCATCGGCCAACCGCTACGGCCATGTCAGCCCGACCCGTGCCGAGCATGTGCGCGATGAATTCGGCGACGCAGTGCCGGTGATTCTCGATGGCGGCGAATGCAAGCTGGGCCTGGAATCGACCATCGTCGATTGCAGTGGCGATGTGGTGCGGCTGCTGCGTCCCGGCAGCATCAGCCTGACGCAGCTGCGCCGCGTGGTCGGCGATGTGCAGGTGGGCGCGGTCAGCAACTCGCCGCGCGTGCCCGGTTCGCAGCAGGCGCACTATGCGCCGGTGACACCGCTGAGCGTGGTGCCGGGTGGCGACCTGGATCGTCTGGCCGACAGCCTGTCCGATGGCGGCCAGCGCGTCGCGGTGCTGGCGCAACGTCCGCCACTGGCCACCTACCAGTACGTCACCTGGATCAATGCCGGCAGCCGCGTCGACGCCTATGCCCATGATCTGTATGCGAATCTGCGCACGCTCGACAAGGTTGGCTGTGCGCGCATCCTGGTGCAGGAAGTCCCCGACGACGAGCGCTGGGACGCGGTGCGCGATCGCATCACGCGTGCCTCGGCGGTGGCTGCACATGAGGATGCCGGCGATTCCATGGCTGCCGGCGTGCTGCCCTGATGCAGATCGATCCTTTCGAGCCGGAGCAGGTCCGGCGGCTGGTGGCCGAATTCGGCTCGCCGCTGCTGATCGTCGACTGCGCGCGGGCGCGTAACCAGTACCGCAAGCTCCGTCGCGCGTTGCCCGGTGTGGATCTGCACTACGCGCTGAAGCCGCTGCCGCATGCGGCCATCGTGCAGACGGTGCTGGAACTGGGCGGCTGGCTGGATCTGGCCACCACCGGCGAAGTGCAGCTGGCGCGCCGGCTGGGCGTCGATGCGGCGCGCTGCATCCACACCCATCCGATCAAACGCGACATGGATATCCGCAACGCGCTGGACTACGGCGTGCGCACCTTCGTGGCCGACAATCCCGACGAGGTGCGCAAGTTCAAGCCGTACGCGAAGCGGGTCTCGCTGCTGCTGCGGGTCTCGTTCCGCAGTCCCGGCGCCGTCTGCGACCTGTCGCGCAAGTTCGGCTGCGATCCCGAAGACGCGGTGGCGCTGGCCGGGCTGGCCGCCGGGCTGGGTATCGACGTGCAGGGTTTTTCATTCCATGTGGGCTCGCAGGCCGCCGATGCGCTCAAGCATGTGGAAGCCATCGAGGCCTGCGGACGGCTGCTGGCCGAGGCGCGTCGCGGCAAGCTCGGCACGCTGGATACGCTGGACATCGGCGGCGGCTTTCCGATCGAGTACACGCAGCGCACGCCGGAGATCGGCCGCTTCTGCGCGCCGATCCGCCATGCGCTGGCGCAGTTGCCGAAACGGCTGCGCATCATCGCCGAGCCCGGACGCTACATTGCCGGTCCGTCGGCGCTGGGTGTGGCCACGGTGATGGGCCGCGCGAAACGCGAAGGCCACTGGTGGTACTACCTCGATGACGGGCTGTACGGCTCGTACTCCGGGCAGCTGTACGACCACGCGCGTTATCCGGTGGAAGCGCTGCGACAGGGCGAACCGCTGCTGCCGTCGGTGCTGGCCGGACCCACCTGCGACAGCATCGATGTGATTGCCGAGAACCTGATGCTGCCGGAACTGAAGGCCGGCGATCTGGTGATCGGTCGCGCCATGGGCGCCTACACCTGGGCCAGCGCCTCCGAGTTCAATTTCTTCCCCAAGGCCACAGTGGTGGCGGTGAACCGCTTTTCAGGGGATACCGGCGCGGTGCTTTAGATCACGGTTGCGTCAGGCGCAGCGCCGCTGAAATCTCTTCGATGCTGCCCAGTGGCGGCGAACACTGCGGACCGCGGCACACGTAGGCCGCGCCGCCTGCAGTGGCCGGCTTGCTGGCCAGCGCCTCGGGCAGGTGGCTCGCATCGGCCGGAATCGCCAACACCCAGCGGCGCGGCGCATACACGGCGGCCAGCTGCTTGCGCCACGGTTCGATGATCTGTGGCGGTCCACGCAGGATCACGATCTCCGGCGGATGCAGATATTCCTCCAGCGCGGCCAGCAGCGTGGCATGTCCGTGCGGGTAGCGCTGCAGCGCGGGCCAGGCCGCGCGCAGCGTGGCTTCGGCGGCGTCGAGATAGCGCGTCTCGCCCAGCAGCCAGCCCAGCCGCAACAGCACCCAGGCCGCCACGCCATTGCCGGCTGGCAGTGCGTCGTCACTGAATGACTTGGGCCGGCTGATCAATTGTTCATGATCGTCGGCGGTGAAGAAGAAACCGCCGGCCGCCGGATCCACGAAGCGCGCCAGTACCACTTCGATCAGCTCGGTGGCGAAGGCCAGTTCATCGGCCCTGAAGCGCACGGCCAGCAGTTCCAGGATGGCATCGGCGAGAAAGACATAGTCATCGAGGTAGGCGGCGAGCCGCGCCTCGCCACCCGCGCTGGTGGCCAGCAGCCGGCCGTCGCGCCAGTGCTGACGGCGCAGGAAATCCAGCGCATCGCCGGCCGCCACCGCCCATTCATTGCGTTGCCGGCAACGCGCGGCAACAGCCAGGCCGCGGATGGCCAGTGCATTCCAGCTGGTCAGCCGCTTGTCATCGAGACCGGGCCGCACGCGCTGCATGCGCGTCGCCAGCAGTTTGCGGGTGGCCCGCGCCAGCAATGCCTCGGTGTCGGCCAGGCTGCGTTGCTGCCCGGCTGCGATCTGTTCGATGCTGCGTGCCACGACGGCGTGGTGCCAGTGCTGCTCGAAATTCGGCGGGGCGTCGAAGCCGAAGCGCGCGGTGGCCACGGCGCGTTCGTCGGCATCCAGCACTGTGTGCAGTTGCGCCACATCCCAGACGTAGTAGCGACCCTCATGACCTTCGGAATCCGCGTCCAGACTGGAATAGAAGGCGCCGTCCGGCGCGCGCATTTCCGTGAGCAGCCAGCCCACGGTGCGATCCACGGTGCCGGCGTACAGCGGCTCGCCGGTGGCCAATGCCGCTTCGGCGTAGGCGGGCAGCAGCGTGGCATTGTCGTACAGCATCTTTTCGAAATGCGGGATGGTCCAGCGCTCATCCACCGAATAGCGGTAAAAGCCGCCATCCAGCTGATCGAACAGGCCACCCTCGGCCATCCGTGTCAGCGTCAGCGTGGCCATGTACAGCGCCTGCAGGTCGGGGGCGACGGCCGCTGCACTGGCATGCCAGTCGCGCAGCAGGCGCTGCAGCAGCGCAGCGTGCGGAAACTTCGGCGCCTGGCCAAAGCCGCCCCATGCGGCATCCAGCGTGCGCTCCAGCTGCGCACGGCAGGTGCGCAGCGGTTCGTCGCTGAGCGCGCCGCTGGCGGGTGGCGGATTCAGGTCGGCCAGCGCATCGGCCACCGACGCGGCGCTGTGCGCCAGCTGCTCATGGTGATCGCGGTAATAGTCGGCCACCTGCTGCAGCACATCGCCGAAGGCCGGCATGCCGTGCCGCGGCGCCTCCGGAAAGTAGGTGCCGCCGAAGAACGGTCGCTGGTCCTCATGCATCAGGAACATGGTCAGCGGCCAGCCGCCGCTCCGTCCGGTCAGCATCTGCTGCGCCAGCTGGTACAGGCGGTCGATGTCCGGCCGTTCCTCGCGATCCACCTTGATGTTGATGAACAGCCGGTTCATCAGCGCGGCGGTGGTCGCATCCTCGAAGGATTCATGTGCCATCACATGGCACCAGTGGCAGGCGGCGTAACCCACCGACAGCAGGATGGGCTTGCGCTCGGCGCGCGCGCGCTGCAGCGCTTCGGCACCCCATGGGTACCAATCCACCGGGTTATCGGCATGCTGGCGCAGGTAGGGACTGGTTTCGCGGGCGAGACGGTTCATGGCTGAGTAGAATACGCGCCCCACCATGCCGGATGCTCACCGACGATGACTGCAGAACAGGATGTAGCGGTGCTGCGGCTGAAGCGCGGCGAAGATCGCCGGCTGCGCGCCGGCCATCTGTGGGTGTTCTCGAACGAGATCGACAGCGACGCCACGCCGCTGCCCGATTTTGCGCCTGGCGCGTTGGCCAGGGTGCATTCTGATCGCGACCAGTTTCTGGGCTTCGCCTATGTCAATCCGCATGCGCTGATCTGTGCGCGCATCATCAGTCGCGAGGCGGCACCGCTCCCCGACCAGTCGCTGTACCAGTACCGGCTCAAAGTGGCGCTGGCACTGCGCGAGCGGCTGTATCGCGCGCCGTACTACCGGCTGGTGTTCGGCGAGTCCGACGGACTGCCCGGTCTGGTGCTGGACCGTTACGGCGACACGCTGGTGGGACAGATAGCCACGGTGGGCATGGAGAAGCTGCGGCCCGAGATCGAGGCGGCGGTGGCCGCGTTGCTGAATCCGGCCGCGCTGCTGTGGAAGAACGATGGCTCGGCGCGCGATCTGGAACAGCTGCCCCGTCAGCAGTTGGCCGCCATCGGCAAGCCGCCCGAAGAACTGACGGTGCTGGAAGGAGACCTGCGTTTCACCATGCCGCTGTCCGGCGCGCAGAAGACCGGCTGGTTCTACGACCAGACCGCCAACCGCGACACCCTGCGCCGGCTGCTGCCGCCGAACGCGCGCGTGCTGGATGTGTGCAGCTATGCCGGCGGCTGGGCGGTGTCGGCATTGCGCGCCGGCGCCCGCGAAGTGATCTGCGTCGACTCGTCCGAATCCGCGCTGGCCGTCGCGCAGCGCAATGCCGTCGCCAATGGCTACAGCGTGAAGACGCTGCGCGGCGACATGTTCGAGGTGATGGATCAGCTGCTGCGCGATGGCGAGCGCTTCGATGCCGTGGTGCTCGATCCACCGGCCTTCATCAAGCGGCGCAAGGATATCCCGCGCGGTCAGGCCGCCTATCGCAAACTCAATCAGCTGGCAATGCGGCTGCTGGAGCGTGATGCGCTTCTGGTCAGCTGCTCATGCTCTTTTCATCTGGGTGCCGGCGAGCTGGTGGAGCTGATCCAGGCCGCTGCCCGCAATTCCGGGCGTTTTGCCCAGATCCTGGTGGCCGGCGGGCAGTCTCCCGATCATCCGGTGCACCCGGCCATTCCGGAAACCCGTTATCTGAAGGCCTTCTTCTGCCGCGTGATGCGCGAGTGAGAAGCCGGCAAACCCGCTAGAATCACTGCGCCTCATGCTGAGCTATCCGCATATCGACCCGGTCGCGCTGAACCTCGGCCCGATCCGCATCCACTGGTACGGCATCATGTATCTGGTGGCCTTTGGCGCCGCCTGGTGGCTGGCGCGGCATCGCGCGGCGAAGCCCGGCTCCACCTGGAATGCCCGCGACGTCGACGATTTCGTCTTCTACGCCATGCTGGGTGCGATTGTCGGCGGACGCATCGGCTACGTGCTGTTCTACGGCACGGCGCTGTGGCGCGCCGACCTGTGGTATCCGCTGAAGATCTGGCAGGGCGGCATGTCCTTCCACGGCGGGCTCATCGGCGTGCTGGTGTCGATCGCCATCTTCGCGTGGCAGCGTGGCCGGCGCATTGGCGATGTGTTCGATTTCGGCGCGCCGCTGCCGGGCATCGGGCTGTGCGCGGGGCGCCTGGGCAATTTCATCAATGGCGAACTGTGGGGCGCGCCGACCAGCGTGCCCTGGGCCATGCTGGTGCCCGATCCGTCCGGCGGTTTGCCGGTGGCGCGTCACCCCTCGCAGCTGTATGAGGCCGCGCTGGAAGGCCTGGTGCTGTTCGTGATCCTGTGGTGGTTCACGTCGCGGCCACGGCCGCGCTATGCAGCGTCGGCACTGTTCCTGATCCTCTATTCGCTGGCACGCATTGCGGTGGAATTCGTGCGCGTGCCGGATGAACAGATCGGCTACTTCGCCAGCGGCTGGCTGACCATGGGCCAGATACTTTCGCTGCCCATGCTGATCGCCGGCGTGGTGCTGGCCCTGCTGGCCTGGCGCCGTCGCGAGCCTTCGGGCAATTACACGGCCGGATCATGAAGCAGTATCTGCAGCTGCTGCGCCAGGTGCGCGAGCAGGGGGCGGAGAAGGCAGATCGCACCGGCACCGGCACACGCTCGCTGTTCGGCGCGCAGCTGCGCTTCGACCTGTCGGCTGGCTTCCCGCTGGTTACCACCAAGAAAGTCCACCTGAAGTCGATGGTGCACGAACTGCTGTGGTTCCTGCGCGGCGACACCAACACCGCGTATCTGCGCGAACATGGTGTCACCATCTGGGACGAGTGGGCCGACGACAATGGTGAACTCGGGCCGGTGTACGGCCATCAGTGGCGCGCCTGGGATGCCGCTGACGGCCGGCACGTGGACCAGATCAGCGAAGCCCTGCGGCTGATCCGCAGCAATCCGGATTCGCGCCGCATCCTGGTCAGCGCCTGGAATGTCGGCGAGCTGCCGAAGATGGCGCTGCAGCCCTGCCACGTGCTGTTCCAGTTCTACGTTGCGGGCGGCAAGCTCAGCTGCCAGCTTTACCAGCGCAGTGCCGACCTGTTTCTGGGCGTGCCTTTCAATATCGCTTCCTATGCGCTGCTGACGCACATGCTGGCGCAGCAGGCTGACCTCGCGGTCGGCGACTTCATCTGGACCGGCGGCGACACGCACCTGTATTCGAATCACTTCGAGCAGGCCGACCTGCAGTTGTCGCGGACGCCGCTGGCGCTGCCGCGCCTCTCCATGCGGCGCCGGCCGGCCAACATTTTCGACTATCAGTATGAGGACTTTGAATTCGTGGATTACCAGTTTCATCCCGCCATCAAGGCGCCAGTAGCCGTATGAGCACAGCAAACAAACCTTATTTCAAGGTGCGCCGTTCACGCGTGCACGGCAAGGGCGCCTTCGCGACGCGCAAGATCCGCAAGGGCACCCGCATCACCGAGTATCTGGGCGATCGCATCTCGCACAAGGAAGCGGACGAGCGCTACGACTCCAAGACCACTGACGACAACCACACCTTCCTGTTCATCGTCGATCGCGGCATCGTCATCGATGCGGGGGTTGACGGCAATGACGCGCGCTTCATCAATCATGGTTGCGATCCGAACTGCGAATCGGTGACCGAAGAGCGCCGCGTGTTCATCGAGGCTCTCCGCACCATCCAGCCCGGCGAGGAACTGAAGTACGACTATTCGATCGGGCGCGACGATTCCGATCCCGCCAACGTCGACGAAATTTTTGCCTGCCGCTGTGGGGCCGAAAAATGCCGCGGCACCATGCTGTGGCCGGCCAAGCGGCCCAAGAAGCGCAAGAAAGCCAAGCGCAAGAAGGCGCGCCGCGCCTGACGCGGAGCAACGGAGTCATCGATGTCGCACAGAAAGTTGACCGGTGGCGCCGTACTCGGTGCGATGGGCGTGGTGTACGGCGACATCGGCACCAGTCCGCTGTATGCGCTGGAAACCTCACTGAATGCGGCCGGCGGCAGCAATGCCGGCCCCGCCGGGCTGTTCGGCGTGCTGTCGCTGATGTTCTGGAGCCTGCTGATCATCGTCACGCTGAAATACGTGGTGCTGATGCTGCGGGCCGACAACCACGGCGAGGGCGGCATCCTGTCGCTGTACACGCTGGTGCAGGAGCAGCTCGGCGATGCGGCGCGCTGGGCGCGCCCGGTGGTGGCGCTGGCGGTGCTGGGCGCGGCGTTGTTCTACTGCGATGCGCTGATCACGCCGGCGATCTCGGTGCTGAGCGCCGTCGAAGGCCTGGAGCTGATCAGTCCGGCGGCGCATGACGCCGTCATTCCGGTCACGCTGATCATCATCGTGCTGTTGTTCGCGATCCAGAGCCGTGGCACCGAACGCGTCGGCCGGCTGTTCGGGCCGGTGATGCTGCTCTGGTTTGCCACGCTGGCGGTAACGGGCTTCCACGCCATCCTGGGCAATCCGCAGGTGCTGCAGGCCCTCGACCCGCGCTTCGGCATTGCGCTGCTGACGCAGCACCCGCTGCTGTCGCTGGCCATTCTGGGCGGCGTGTTCCTGACGCTGACCGGCGGCGAGGCGCTGTATGCCGACATGGGCCATTTCGGCGCCGGTCCGGTACGTGTGGCCTGGTTCGTACTGGTGTGGCCATCGCTGCTGCTGAGCTACTTCGGCCAGGGCGCGCTGATTCTCGGCAACCCGGCTGCGTTGCATCTGCCGTTGTATGCACTGATCGACCCAGCCTGGCTGCCGGCCATGGTGATACTGGCCACTGCGGCCACCATCATTGCTTCGCAGGCCACGATCTCCGGCGCGTTTTCGGTGACGCGCCAGGCCATCCAGCTCGACCTGCTGCCGCGCCTGCGCATCCTGCAGACCTCGGCGCGCGAACACGGCCAGATCTTCATTCCGGTGGTCAATGCGCTGCTGCTGGTTGCCGTGTGCGTGTTCGTGCTGGGCTTCGGCTCCTCGTCGGCGCTGGCGGCGGCCTATGGCGCTGCGGTGGCCGGTACCATGTTCATCACGACGGTACTCGGCGCGCTGCTGGCGCGACGCAAGTGGAAGTGGCCGTTATGGCTGGTGGCGCTGGTGTTCGGCACGCTGCTGCTGATCGATTTCGTCTACCTGCTGGCCAATCTGACCAAGTTCAGCCAGGGCGCCTGGGTGCCGTTGCTGCTGGCGGCCATCATGTTCGGCATCTTCATGACCTGGCGCATGGGCCGCCGTCTGCTGCGCGCCGCTTTGCGCGAAGTGGCGGTGCCGCTGACGAAACTGCCGGAACTGCTGCAGCAGGCCACACGTGTGCCTGGTACCGCGGTGTTTCTGGCCAGCGATCCGCGCTACGTGCCCACGGCCTTCATGCGCAACTTCGAGCACAATCATGTGGCGCATGAACGCATCATCCTGCTGAATCTGGAGATCGTGCGTTCGCCACGCCAGGACCCGGCCGATCGCGTGCGCTTCGAGCAGCTGTATCCGGACGTGCACGCGGTGACGGCGCGTTTCGGCTTCATGGAAACGCCTGATGTCAGCGAGGCGCTGAAGCAGTGTCGCGCGCGCGGCTTGAAGCTGTTTGCCAACGATTGCTCGTTTTTCCTCGGCTGGCATCTGGTGGTGCCGCGACCGCGCAGCGGCTACGACGGCATGCGCCGGCGCCTGTTCGCCTGGATGCAACGCCGCAGTACGCAGGCCGCCGAATTTTTCCGCATGCCGGAACGGCGCGTGGTCGTGCTGGGCACGCAGATCGAGCTGTAGCGTATGAAAGTAGCCCTGGTGGCGGCCGTCGCGACCAATGGCGTGATCGGCCGCGGCGGTGCATTGCCGTGGCATCTGCCCGATGACCTGAAACACTTCAAGGCCGTGACCATCGGCAAGCCCATACTGATGGGCCGCCGCACCTTCGCCTCGATCGGCCGCGCGCTGCCGGGCCGGCGCAATCTGCTGCTGACGCATGCCGAGCGCGCACCGGTGGCCGGTGTCGAGATCGTGCGCTCGCTGGACGAAGCCATCGAAAGCTGCAAGGACGCCGT
Source organism: Gammaproteobacteria bacterium (assembly GCA_020029535.1). Classification (GTDB taxonomy): domain Bacteria; phylum Pseudomonadota; class Gammaproteobacteria; order Steroidobacterales; family Steroidobacteraceae; genus FEN-1191. Next base: position 16,510 of record JAIBJM010000008.1, read on the forward strand.
CGAACTGTGCGTGATCGGTGGCGCCGAGGTGTATCGGCTCACGCTGCCGCGCGCCGAGCGCATCTACCTGACGCGCGTGCACGCCGACATCGACGGCGATGTGTTCTTCCCTGAATTCGATCTCTCGGCCTGGCGCGAGCTGGAGCGCAACGAGCATCCGCCAGATGCGCGGCATGAGTACGGTATGACTTTTCTGACTTACGAACGGCAAACATAGGAGATTCGACCATGGCACAGACAGTCACGTTGCGCGGTACGCCGGTAGCGATCAAGGGCAATTTTCCGCAGAAGGGCACAACAGCACCGCCGTTTTCGCTGGTGGGGACCAAGCTCGACAACCTCGGGCTCGAGGCCTTCGCCGGCAAGCGCAAGATCCTCAACATTTTTCCGAGCATCGACACGCCCACTTGCGCGACGTCGGTACGGCAGTTCAACGCCAAGGCCAATGGGCTGACGAACACGGTGGTGCTGTGCATCTCCGCCGACCTGCCGTTCGCGCAGTCGAGATTCTGCGGCGCTGAGGGGCTGAGCAACGTGGTGTCGCTGTCGACGATGCGCGGCCGCAAGTTCCTGCAGGATTATGGCGTCGAGATTGCCGATGGCCCGCTCGAAGGTGTGGCCGCGCGGGCGGTGGTGGTGCTGGACGAGAACAACCGGGTTCTGCACAGCGAGCTGGTGGCGCAGATCAGCGATGAGCCGAATTACGACGCGGCGTTGGCGGTGCTGTAACCAGTTCGTTCTGTGTGCGCCGGCGCTGACCGGTTGGGCCGGTCACAGGGCGGGGTCGGGCGCGCTTCAATGAAAGGCGCGGACGCCTTTCATTGGCGTGCCCTCGCAATGGCCGGCGCCTCGCGAAGGTAAACCATCGCTCGGCGCTGATCGGCCATTGCTCGGCGCCCGACACGCCTGTACCCGGCCCAGCCGGTCAGCGCCGGTGCACACAGCACAGCACTGGTCTCCGCATGCATGTGGCTTTGAGGGATTTGTTCAGCGTCAGATGATGTGTTCGGCGTTGACGGCGTGAATCTGGCGGTGTGTAGTCGGTTGGTGGGATTGCGGACTTCTTACCTTTTTCTGCCGCTGAATCGCGACAATACAAACATCGCATCTATGCGGTCTTGCTCTTGATTAAAGCGACGAAGAGATGAAACAACTCACCGAACATCAGGCGTTTTTGGCAATGTTCGCCTTCCTAGAGCACCAGTGGAGACTCCGTGGGAGTGACGATTTGGCTGCGCTCCTGAGTGATCTCTCGCTGTTGCCGGATGGTTCCACGGCGGACCCGGCCATGAAGGAAGATTGGGCCTTGGCAATGTCAGCCGCAATTTCCGGCGGTGTGGACGCACGACTTCAGTTGAGAGGGTAGGGTGTGATGAATGTGCGTCACTCTGACAAGCCGCCGGTTCCGATTCGCGCAGGCGGCATGTTTGCGCTCGCGGCACGAAGCTCGCGTCATTTCCTGACCGGAAGCCGAAGCACAAACCACTGCCGCATAACGCGTTTTGGTTCGAGCATCCGAGAGCGGTTTTACTGCCTCGATCCGGAAACGGGAGCCGCGACTCAAGGTGAATGCGTTGAGGAGGTTATTGCGAATCTCCGGGAAGCTATGGGGCTTTATCTGGAGGAGTTTCCGCTCGTTGTTCCCGGCCTGGCACCGGGCTGACGTATGACGCTACGCGTCGCGATCTACGTTTTCCCAAACGTCGAGGTGCTCGATTTCGCGGCGCCGTTCGAGGTGTTCACGACCGCCAGTCGGATCCATGGCCGTAGAAGCCTCGCTGAGCCCGCGCCGTTCGAGGTCTGCACCGTGGCCCGCTCGGCCGCTGCAGTCCAGGCCAGGGCAGGACTTCGCGTGCTTCCCGACTACACGATTGAGTCGTGTCCCCAGCCGGACATTCTTCTGATCCCGGGAGGTGTCGTGGATGCGGAGCTTCGTGAGTCGCGGTTCATCGGTTGGGTTGCCGATTCCGCAAAGTCCGTTTCTGTTGTCGCGTCGGTGTGCACCGGCGCCTTCATCCTCGCCAAGGCGGGCCTGCTCAATGGCCGTAGTGCTACTACGCACTGGGAGGATCTGGCCGATCTGCAGGCTGCCTTTCCAGCAGTGCGGGTTGTCGACAATCGGCGCTGGGTGGATGAAGGCGATGTCGTTTCATCTGCAGGCATAGCTGCGGGAATCGACATGAGCCTCCATCTGGTGGCCCGCTTTGCAGGTGAAGAACTGGCCCGTGCAACGGCCCGGCAACTGGATATTCCATACACCGGCGAGGCCTGACTGCATCGGTGCTGACGGGGTGAGGCTCGGCACAGGCGTGTCGGGCGCCGAGCGACGGCCGATCAGCGGCGAGCGATGCTTTAGCTTCGCGAGCCGCCGGCCGAAGCGAGGGACCGCGATAAAAAGCCGTCCGGCTTTTTATCAAGCGCGCCCGACCCAGCCTGTGCCGAGCCTCACCCCGTCAGTGCCGGTGCACACATGCATCAACTGCTTGCAGTCGGCTTCGCCAGCTCTTTCTCCAGCGCCGGCTGCAATGGCAGCGTGCGAATCCGCTTGCCGGTGGCCGCGAACAAGGCATTGGCGATGGCGGGTGCGACCGGCGGCACGCCCGGTTCGCCCAGACCGCCCATTGGCGCATCGGAGCGCAGGAACTCGACGCTGATCCGCGGAGCATCTGCCATGTGTGCCAGCGGGTAATCCAGAAAGTTGGTCTTGGCGACGCGACCTTCGTTGATGGTGATCTCCTCGAACAGTGCGGCGGAGGTTGCGAACAGGACGCCGCCTTCCACCTGCGCAAGAGCGCCGTCGGGGTTCACCACCTCGCCGCAATCCACCGCTGCAGCAATCCGATGCACGCGCAGCTTGCCGTCGATCACTTCGACTTCGGCCACGTGGGCGACGACGGTGCCGAAGGCCTCGACGATGGCGATGCCGCGGCCGCGGCCCTCGGGCAGCGGCTTGCCCCATTCGCCCAAGCTGGCCGCTTTCTCCAGCACGGCCAGGTAACGCGGCGAGTGCTGCAGCAGCGAGCGCCGATATTCGTAGGGATCTTTCCCTGCGGCATGGGCCAGCTCATCGATGAAGGATTCGGTGAAGAAGCCATGCTGGGAACTCGCGACCGAGCGCCACGCGCCGGTGCGAATGTGGTGGGCATCGTCGATGGCGATGATCTTCCGGTGCTCGATGGCATACGGCAATTTGGCGGCCGCGTCCGAACCTGCGTTGAAGCGCGACAGCCATGCGCTGGGCATGTTGTCCGGTTGCAGGGCGGCCTGATACTGGCCGAGCACGGCCGGCCGGTAATAGTCGTGCTGTATGTCTTCCTCGCGACTCCAGATCAGCTTGACCGGCGTCGGTGCCACGGCCTTTGCCACCAGCACGGCTTGCTTGATGAAGTCGTGAGTGCCCGGCAGGCGTCGGCCGAAGCCTCCGCCTACCTGCTGGTTGTGCACCGTGACCTGTTCGAGGTCGAGTTCGGCAGCGTCGGCGGCCACCTTGCGCGCGTTGAGCGGATCCTGCACGCCGGTCCAGACCTCGCAGCGGCCGTCGGCGATGCGCACCGTTGCGTTCATGGGCTCCATGGCGGCATGCGCGAGGAAGGGCACACGATATTCGGCAGTGACGGTCTTCGCTGCGCCTTGCAGCGCTTTTTCAGCGTCGCCGTTGGAATCCACCGAGCTGCCGTCCTCGGTCTTTGACCGCTCCGCCATGGCCGCGAACAGAGTGTCGGTGGTGACGCCGGCATGCTCGACAGGTGTAAACACCGGCTTCAGCGAACGCAGCGCCTGCAATGCGCGCCAATATCCGTCTGCCACCACCGCAACCGCCTCGGGCAGCTGCACGACCTTGCGCACACCGGGCATGGCTTCGGCCGCACGCACATCGACGCTGGCAAGCGTGGTGCCGAATACCGGTGCGGCTGAGATCGTGGCCACCAGCATCCCCGGCAACGCAGCGTCGATGCCGTACTTGGCGCTGCCGTTGGTTTTGCCTGGAATATCCAGGCGCTCCACACGCGTTCCCATCAGGGTATAGGCTGCGCGTTCCTTGAGCGCGGGGCGGCTCGGTGGGTCGAGCTTCGCGGCGTCCACCGCGAGCTCACCGTAAGTGGCGCTGCGATTGCTGCCCGCATGCGTGACACGCGACGCTTTGGCCGTGCACTCCGACGCGGCAACGTTCCAGCGCTGCGCGGCCGCCTGGATCAGCATGATTTTTGCGGCTGCTCCGGCAGAACGCATGCCGAACTGCCCGGTGCCACGCGTGCTCGAGCTACCGCCGGTGACCTGTACATCGAAGAAGCGCATCAGGCGATAGGCGGTGTAATCGATGCCGCGTGCGATCGGGGCGGGCCCGTTGGCGAGCGCGGGCAGGAACCCGAACAGCGGATAGCCGTTGGCGAACTCCGAGCGCGCCGGGGCTTCTTCCACGGCAACGTTGGCCCAGTCGGCGTCAAGCTCATCGGCCAGCATCATCGCCAGCGTCGTGTGCGCGCCCTGGCCCATTTCACAGTGTGGCACCACGGCAGTGATGCGGTTGTCCGGCGTGATTTTCACCCAGGTGGTGAGGCGCGCCGCATCCTCGGTGTTCTCCGGGAGGACATTCAGACGATTGGGAGCCACGAGCAGGCCGCCCACGCCGAGCAGCAAGCCGCCGCCCACCACACTGCCGGTGCCAATGAAGGCGCGACGCGTCCATTTGTTCATCGGCGTGATCCTCCGGCTGCCGGCTTCGCGGGTGCGGCATCACGAATACCGGCCGCCGCCGCGTGGATGGCCTTGCGCACACGCTCGTAGGTGCCGCAACGGCAGATATTGGTGATCTCGGCGTCGATGTCGGCATCGGTGGGATCGGGATTCTTCGCCAGCAGTGCCGCACTCGCCATGATCATTCCCGACTGGCAATAGCCGCATTGCGGCACCTGGTGGGCGATCCATGCCTGCTGCACGGGATGGGGTTCCTGACCTGCGGCCAGGCCTTCGATCGTGGTGATGGGAACACCGACCACCGACTGTACCGGGAGGCTGCACGAGCGCGCCGGGGCACCGTCCAGATGCACGGTACACGCGCCGCATGCTGCCACGCCGCAGCCGAACTTGACGCCGGTGTAACCCAGCTGTTCGCGCAACACCCACAGCAGCGGCGTGTCGGGATCGGCGTCGATGTCGTGGGTGCGCCCATTCACGACCAGTTGCATGTTCATTATTCGGTCCCCCGGGAGGCGATTGGCTTTGCGTCAGCCTAATCCAAAACGGAATGGGGTTGTACTGCCGCGCGCTGCCCGCATCGGCGCTGCCGGGAAGGGTCCGGCACAGGTCGGGTCGGGCGCGCTTCCGTGAACGCGGCGGCGACCGCTCGCGTTCACGGGCGTGCCCTCGCAATGGCCGGCGCCTCGCAAGGCAAGCTTGCTCAGCGCTGATCGGCCATTGCTCGGCGCCCGACACGCCTGTGCCTGACCCTTCCCCGGCAGCACCGATGCGGGCAAAGCGCAGTGGTTCGCTGCGTTCGATTGACGGCATGGCAAGGCCATGGTCTAGTCGATACGAATGAGTGCGCGTCACCAAGCCGCGTTTATGCGTTCTGACTAGAAGTTGAGCCTCACGATGCGCTCGCTTTCCTATTTCGCGTTGATCGTCCTGCTTGCGGGCTGCAGCTCGTACGACGAGATCGCAATGACTCCGAGCGATTTTGATGCTGTGCCATTGGCGGCTCTGAGCTCGGGTGACAGTCCGCTTAGAGAGGTTGCACTGGCAACTGATGCCTACCTTCGCTCCGTGGGGCAGGATCCTACTCAATACTTAATGTCTAGGAAGCCACAGTCGCAGAGTAAGACGATCTTGTACGAACTCTACCACCGCGATGCATTCCCCATCTCAACGGTAGGGAACCCAGGTCATGGGTCGCGGTATGTGGAATTCGACCCGATACGGGGCAAGGTAATACGCGAATGGGCTATGCAGTGAGGCCTAAAAACATCGCTGGAACGCACAATTTGCCGCAGCCGCGGCGATCAGCTGAACCGTCATTTGCTGTGACAAGCGCCTACACAAACCTTCTCAATATTCTTGCTGGCTACGTCGACCGCTCCGATATCGATCCTGGGCCGGCTGTACTTGAGCTCCTCGCGGTACACGGGATTCGGCCGCGGGATAAGGATGGACACCTGCTTCGCATCACTGTTTCGAGACCCACATCGAACCAGCGCGCGTTCGCGCTTGGGTTGAGATACAAAAAGAAAGATGGCTCATTGACGGAGGATTTGTTTCAGGTTGACCCAGATACTGGCGTGACTCGAAACAACAATGGTTGCATCGAAAGGATGTGGCCGGAATATTCCGACACTCATAAGTCGCAGGCACTTTCTCCGCTGCCTACAGAGCCGCCTGTCGCTATTACCGCCGTAGACACTTTCACCTTTAAGCCGTGATGGCGGAACCGAAGGCCAAGGCAGATAACCGGCCGCTGCGCTGGAGATCAACAAGGCGACGGCGGCGGATCAAGCGCTTTGTGGAGTAATGGCTATGGCACGTGTTCGTTCAAAAGTTGGATTTGCGCTATGTATCGACAATACAGATGCGGAAGATCTGGAAAGAGGCAAGGTGTACCTGACACGCCCGGACGCCTCGGCAAAGCGCGAAGGATATGTGCGCGTTGTAGATGAGTCTGGAGAGGACTATCTCTATCCTGAATCGTATTTCGTGCCGGTTGAACTTCCAGAGAAGGCCAAGGATGCGCTGCTCGCCGCGGGTTGAGGCGCCCAACAATACAATGGTTCCGAATCGTAAAGGCGAAACGCCTTACGCCGTAGTAGAGAGGCGCAAGTCTTGAAGCCCAAGGTTTACGTTGAGACCTCCGTGCCGAGTTACCTCACCGCGCGACCCAGCCGCGATCCAGTGGTCGCGGGAAATCAGGCGACCACCAGAGAGTGGTGGAACCGCCGTTCTGACTTTGACCTATACCTTTCAGTGTTTGTCCTTGACGAAGTTCAGGTTGGGGATCCACAGGCCGTAAGTGCCCGGCTGGAGGCCTTGGCCGGCATCCCTGAAATTGACGTCAATGACCGGGTTGCAGACATTGCGGACCGACTCTTGTCGCATGCCTCCCTGCCGGCCAAGGCACGGCTGGATGCATTGCATATTGGCGCCGCTGCCTGCGGCGGCATGGACTATTTGCTTACCTGGAATTGCACGCATATTGCCAATCCGGCGTTTAGGTCCAGAATAGATACCGTGATACGGTCCTTTGGGTTTGAGCCGCCTGTCATTTGCACGCCGCAGGAGCTGATAGAGGTGTAGGTCATGGTCCGTGATCCGATTGTTGAGGAAATTCACAAGGCTCGCGAAGTGCTTGCCAAGCGCTTCGACAACGACCTGCGTGCCATTTGCGCGGATGCTCGAAAGCGGCAAGGACAGCACGGGCATCCTGTCGTTCAACCAGCGCCGAAGCCGGCAACCAATAAGCCGCGCAACGACACTGCGGCGTAGCTCCGCTTGTAGCGAACTCGATAGCTCCTTCGGTTTGAATGACGCGCGAATTTAACGTTGTAATGGAGCGCGATTCGGATGGCTACTTTGTAGCCTCGGTTCCGTCATTGCCTGGCTGCCACACACAAGCCAAGTCACTTGATCAACTCATGAGGCGCATTGAAGAAGCGATACAGCTGTGCCTGGAAGTTGAAGGCGCTGAGCCTGACTCATTGGCGTTTGTAGGGGTTCAGCACGTTTCTGTAGAGGTATGAGTACTCATCAATGGTGTCGACGGCGTTGACGGGACCGGTTGGGCACAGGCGTGTCGGGCGCCGGCCGGCGCGAGGGATCGCCATTGAAAAGCCGCAGGCTTTTCAATGAAGCGCGCCCGACCCGTCCTGTGCCCAACCGGTCCCGTCAGCGCCGGTGCACGCCATCGGTGATCACAGTCCCGCCTCAAACAGCAACTGCCGCGCTGCTTCACTGTCTGCTGCAATGTTCTGGCTCAGCAGCACATCCAGCAGCCGCTCCTGCGCGATGCCGCGCTGCAGGGCGTCCACGTAGGGAATCTCCGGGTGGAACATCACCATCGAGTAGCGCGGGATGAAGCGTTGCGGATACAGCCGTTCCAGTTCGTTGGCCAGCGTCTTGCGCGATTCGAAGTCCGCTGAGCGCACGGTGTCGCGCATCTCCTGGTAGTTCTCCAGCGCCATCTGCGCGATGGCGTCGGTGTTGATGCGTCGCTCGGCTTCGAAGTGCGCGAAGGCCTGTGCCACGTCAGGGTGTTTCTGCAGCAGTGCGTCCAGCACCAGACAATCTTCGAAGCCGCAGTTCAGACCCTGGCCGTGAAAGGGCACGATGGCATGCGCGGCATCGCCGATCAGCAGCGTGCGGCCGGCGTGCCAGGGCCAGCAATGCAGCGTGGCCAGCGGGCTCTGCGGATGGGCGGCGAACTGCGCTGCCAGGTTGGGCAGCAGCGCCAATGCGTCGGGGAACTGTGCGGCGAAGAACTGCTGGACCCGCGCGGCGCTGTCCAGTGTGGCGAAGCTGTGTGCGCCGGTGCGCGGCAGGAACAGTGTGGCGGTGAAGCTGCCGTCGCGGTTCGGCAATGCGATCAGCATGAAATTGCCGCGCGGCCAGATATGCAGCGCATGCGCTTCCATGCGGTGCCGGCCATCGGCGCCCGCGGCGATGTGCAGTTCCTTGTAGTCGTGTTCCAGCGGCTCTTCGCTGGCGTGGCAGCGATCCTGTGCGGCCAGTGCCTGGCGCACGGCCGAGCCGGCACCGTCGGCGCCGATGATGATGCCGGCCGCGACCTCATGTTCGACATCGCGAACTGCATCGTGGAAGCGCAGCAGTTCGCGCTCGGAATCGGCATCGATGCAGCGCCGCTCAAAGCTCAGTTCGATCAGTGGCGATTCGCCGGCGATGGCCACCAGCTCGCGGTTCAGCTCGGCGCGACTGATGGACCAGATCACTTCATTGGCGCGCTGCCCATAGCGTAACAACCGCGTGGCGCCGGATTCTTCGTGCAGCATTCGGCCGGTCATCTGCACCATGCCGCCCTGGATGCGTTCCAGCGCGCCGGCAGCTTCCAGCGCGCGCAGGCCGCGCGCTGCCAGCGCCAGATTGATCGAGCGACCGCGCTCGGCAGCGGCCGTGCGTGGATCGGCGCGCCGTTCATGCAGATGCACGCGTTGCCCGCGGCGCGCCAGCAGCAGCGCCAGCAGTGTGCCCACCGGTCCCGCGCCGACGATGTGGATGGCTTCAGTCAAGCGGTCAGGCGAAGTACATCGGCGAGCGTGTCGGCGGCCTGCCAGACGTCAGCGAAGCGGTTGTACAGCGGTACTGGCGCCAGGCGCACGAGGTCCGGTTCGCGCCAGTCGGCGATCAGTCCGCGTGTGGCCAGCTGCTTGTACACCTGTCGCGCGCGTTCGGCGCCGCCGTGGATGCGAAGCGAGAGCTGGCAGGCGTGTTCGTCGGCAGCAGCCGGTGTGATCATCTGCAGTTCCTTGCCGCAACGCTGCTCCAGCAGCAGACGCAGGAACCCGGTCAGCAGCAGCGACTTGGCGCGCAGCGCGGCGATGCCGGCGTTGCGGAACTGTGCCAGCGAAGCCAGCAGCGGCGCGCTGGAAAGAATCGGCGGATTGCTGAGCTGCCAGCCGGCGGCGCCCATCGCCGGTTTGAATTGCGGGCTCATCTGGAAGCGCGTCGCGGCATCGTGTCCCCACCAGCCGGACAGTCTCTGTCGCGAGCCATCGTCACTGTGCCGCTGATGTACGAACAAGCCGCCAATCGCTCCGGGGCCGCCATTCAGATATTTGTAGCCACACCAGGCCGCGCAATCGATGTTCCAGTCGTGCAGCGAGAGCGGCGTATTGCCGATCGAATGCGCGAGATCCACACACAGCAGCGCGCCAGCGCGATGCGCCGCGGCGGCCAGTCGCGCCAGATCGAAAGCCTGGCCAGTGCGGTACTGCACGCCGGGCCACAGGATCAGCGCCAGTTCATCGCGATGCGCATCGATCAGCGCTTCGACGTCTTCAATGCGCAGCAGGTCTTCGCCCGGGCGCGGCGCCGCTTCCAGCAGATCGGCCTGGGGATCGCAGCCATGCCAGGCCAGCTGCGAGGTCACCACATGACGATCGGAGGGGAAGGCGCCGGCCTCGATCAGGACGCGGCGGCGCCGGTCCGAGGGACCCGATGGACGATAGAAGCTGGCCAGCAGTAGATGCAGATTCACGGTCAGCGAATTCATCGCCGCGACTTCGATGGGCAGCGCGCCGGCCAGCTGCGCCAGGTCGGCCTGCAGCAGTTCCGCGTAGTCGATCCACGGACGGCGCGCCGCTTCATGGCCCAGCACGCCGAGCTTTTCCCAGTCTTCAATCTCTTCGACCACGCGCGCGCGCGCGTCGCGCGGCGCCAGGCCCAGCGAATGGCCGCAGAGATAGATCAGTGGGCGGCCGTCGCGGGCCACCGGCAGCGCGAACTGTTCGCGAAAGATGGTCAGCGGATCGGCGGCATCCAGCGCCTGTGCCTGCTGCAACGAGGTCTCGAAGCTCATCAGGTTCGCACCGCATACAGCAGTGGCCGCGAGGGCAGCGCATCGCCGCCCAGCGCCGGCACCTGCAGCGCCAGCAGCCAGACGCCATCGGCGATGGCATTGTCGATGAAGGTCAGTTCGGTGATCGTGCATTGCGCGCGCCGCGCATCGGCCAGCCGGGTGCTGCCCGATGGCAGGCCGAAGAAGATGCGGTGCGCGCACAGCCGGCCCTGATCTTCGGCGCGATCGGCCGATGGCACGTCCAGCACCAGATGTTCGATGCCGCGCTCCACCAGCAGCTGCGCTGCTTCGCGGCTCAGGTAGCCCGCGGGCTGCTGCGCATAATCGCGCCAGTGCTTGCGGGCATCATTGGGCAGCGTGCGAATCAGCAGCGCCCGCGGCGCGAAAGGGAGCGAGGCCGGCCAGGCAGCCAGCAATGCGGCCCGGGTGATCAGTGCATCGTTGGGGAGCGGTGCCGGGTCGCTGCCTTCACCGCTGTCGGTGGCGCGCTGCGGCGTGATGCTGATCAGCAAGGCCGGCAGCAGGCCGGCGGGTACCACGCGCAGTGCGTCCAGCGGTTCGGCGGTCAGATGTCCCACGCACTCGGTGTGCGTGCCATCGCAATGTGGAGTCAGCTGCAGCGTGGAGCAGTTGCAGCTGGCGCCCGCGGTGACGCGGCCACTGAAGGCGCCGCTGTGCAGTGCTTCACTGCGAGCCGGCGGCGCGCCGAACCAGCGCGGCTGTCTGCCATCGAAATGTTGCTCGATGGCCAGGCTGTGCGGGTGCGCCAGATCCAGCTGCAGTTCGCGACCCGCGATGTGCAGCCGCGCCAGTTGAGTAGCGTCGCTCACGCGGACGGCCCGGCCGGCGGTTGCATCACTGTGCCGCAGTGCCGACAGCTGCGCAGCGCCTCGCTGCCGAAGAAGCGTGCGAACACCGGCGGGAACTGGGTCTCGATGTCGGTCAGCTCGAAGAACTCTTCATACAGCAGCTTGCTGCAGCCTTCGCAGTACCACTGCAGCCCGTCGCGTTCGCCGGGACGGCGGCGGCGCTCGATCACCAGGCCGATGGAATCGGCCATGCGCTGCGGTGAGTGCGGCAGATTGGGCGGCAGCAGGAAGATCTCGCCGGCGCGGATCGACAGATCGCGGATGGCGCCGTTCTCGACCAGCCTCAGCACCATCTCGCCTTCCAGCTGGTAGAAGAATTCCTCGGCCGGATCGACGTGGAAGTCCTTGCGCGCATTCGGACCGCCCACCACCATGACGATGAACTCGCCATCGCCATAGACCACCTTGTTGCCCACCGGCGGCTTCAGCAGCGCACGGTTTTCCTCGATCCAGCGCTGGAAATTGATGGTCTGCAATACGCTCATGTGACGCCGTTCATGTCGATGATCCACGACAGTTGCCGCCGGTTGGTGGCGGTCACTATGGTACGCACCATGCACCGGCCTTTCACGCGCTTCGCCATCCTGCTCGCCGCAGCCCTGCTGACGGCCTGCGCCTCGCTGCATCTGCCCTGGCGCAAGCCGCCGCCGGCCGTGCCGGTGCCGGTGTCCGAGCTGATTGTCGAAGGGGTGGCCGGCCAGCCTGCGCCCACAGTGTTGCAGTACTGGGACCGCAATACGCTGCGCGTTGATCTCAGCGCGCTGGCCGGCAGCGGCTCGCTGCAGCTGCGCGCACAACCGCCCAATGGCTGGCCGGTGCGGCTGGCCTTTACGGTACGGCCGGGAAGCTTTCGTACGCTGCAGGTGCGTGGCGCGCAGCGCCTGCAGTTCGCGGTGGCGGAGAGCGGCGCACCGCTGACGCTGTTGCTGCCGCCCGGCGTGTACTCGGTCGGTAGCGATTCGCTCAGCTTGCGCTGGGAGTAGGCAGTACCGGTGGCGGTGGTTGTCCCGGCAGCTGGGGCAGCTCGCTGCTGATGCAGGCCCAGCTGGGCGCCGAGGCAGTCCAGATGACCATCGAGGGCTTGATCAGCTCCGGATCATCCAGCGTGCCCATGCGCACGAAAATCTGCAGGGGCCGTGCTTCGGCGCTGCTGAACAGCGGTGTGCCGCATTTGGGGCAGAAGCGCCGGTGCATGCGGTTGCCGCTGTGGGCCACGCTGACGTAGTCGGTGGTCTCGCCCTCGATGCTGAAGCTGTCGGTGCGGAAGCCAGCGCTGGCGGTGCCGGTGCCGGCACCGAGGTACTGGCACAGCCGGCACCAGCACATGCGCGCAATGAAGGGTGCAGCCGTGCTCTGGTAACGCACGGCGCGGCACAGACAACCGCCAGTGATGTTCATGAAGTCGCTCCATTGCCCGGCACGCTGACCGGCGCACGCTGTTCATCGTCCATATCCACCGCCGTCAGCTTGCCACCCCACACACAGCCAGTGTCAAGCGTCAGCAGATCGGCGCGGCGTTGCAGGCCCAGCGCCGACCAGTGGCCGACCACCACCCGCGTACCGGCGCTGGCGCGCGCCGGCACATCGAACCAGGGCAGCCAGGGCGGCGACACCTGCTGCGGCGGGCCCTTGAATTTCAGGTTGATGCGCCCGTCGGCGCTGCACACGCGCAGCCGCACCAGCGCGTTGATGATGAAGCGCAATCGCTCCATGCCGCGCAGCGAATCCGTCCAGTACTCCGGCTCGTTGCCATACATGCCCTCGAGCAGCGCGGCGGGATCGAGCAGCAGCGCGCGCTGTACCTCGGCGGCCAGCACCAGCGCCTGCGCCGCATTCCACTGCGGCACCAGACCGGCGTGCACCAGCAGCGCATTGCGCTGCGGATCGTGATGCGCCAGCGGTTGTTGTATCAGCCAGTCGAGCAGCCGTCCGCGGTCGGGAGCGGCGAGGATTTCAGCCAGCGTGTCGTGCTTGCGCAGTCTCGCGCCGGGCACATGCGCCAGCGCCAGCAGATGCAGGTCGTGATTGCCGAGCACCGTGACCAGGTTGTCGCGCAGTTCGTGCACGCGACGCAGCGTGTCCAGCGAACGCGGACCGCGATTGACCAGATCGCCGGTCAGCCACAGCCGGTCGCGGTCGGCATTGAAGGCGATGGCCTTCAGCAGCGCGTCGAACTCGCTGCGACAGCCCTGCAGGTCGCCGATGGCCCAGAGCGCCACAGCTCAGTGCAGAAGACCCGGCATCGCCAGCCGGAAGGCCGGGATCGGCGCGGCAAAGCGCTGCCCCTGGTCGTCGATCATTTCGTAGCTGCCTTCCATGGCGCCGACCGGGGTTTCGATGACGGCGCCGCTGGAGTAGCGGAAGTCCTGGCCGGGCTGCAGATGCGGCTGTTCGCCGACCACGCCGTCGCCGCGCACTTCCTTACGCTGGCCGTTGGCGTCGGTGATGATCCAGTGCCGGGTCAGCAGCCGCGCCGGCACATCGCCCTCGTTGCGGATGGTGATGGTGTAGGCGAACACGAAGCGCTGCTCGCGCGGCTCGGACTGCTCTTCGAGATAGGAAGTCTCGACCTCGACGCTGACGCGATGGTGGCTGCTCATGTTCAGCGCACGCGCACGGCCAGCACATCGCAGGGCGCGCCATGCAGCACGGTGTCTTCGGTGAGGTTGACCAGGATGGAAAGCCCGTGACGCTCGCGGCTGCCCAGCACGATCAGGTCGGCCTGCCAGTCACGCGCGATATGCAGCAGTTCGATCTTCACATTGCCGCTGGTGACGCGCAGGCAGTCGGCGGACACACCGGCCGTGCCGGCCAGCGTCTGCAACTGCGATTGGGCCCGTTCGACCAGCCGCTCGTCCACCTGCACCACCGGCACCAGCGAGTCGCTCATGGGTTCAATGGGCACGAACTCGACGATATGCACCAGCAGCAGCTGCGCCTGCCATTGCTGCGCCAGGCCCGCGGCGCGTTCCAGTACGGCGCGGCTGTCGTCGGTCAGATCAACGGCAGCGATGATCTTTCGGTAGCTGACCATGCAATCCCCCGGGTGGCTGCGTTCAGTGAAGCATACCGGCAGCGCTCTGCGCCAGCCGGCCGAACTGTTCGGGCGCCAGCGTTTCGGCGCGCGCTGTCGGATCGACGCCGGCGGCGGCGATCTGTTCCGCACTGAGCAGCCTGGACAGCGCGTTGCGCAGCGTCTTGCGGCGCTGACCGAAGGCGGCGGTCACCACCGCGGCATATTCCGGCAGCAGGGCCCAGTCCGGCGGCGGGCGCATGGCCAGATGCACCACGGCGGACCACACCCTCGGCGGTGGCTTGAACGCCCCGGGACCCACCTCCAGCATGCGTGTGGCGACCACGCGCGGCGCCAGCATCACGCCCAGCCTGCCGTAGCTGTCGCTGCCCGGCGCGGCGACGATACGGTCCACCACTTCCTTCTGCAGCATGAAGCACATGTCGGCGATGGCCGTGGCATGTTGCAGCAGCCCGAACAGCAACGGCGTTGAAATGTTGTAGGGCAGGTTGCCCACCAGTCGCAGGCGCCGGCCGCGCTGCGCCGCCAGTGCGCTCCAGTCCATTTCCAGCGCGTCGGCTTCGTGCAGCCGGAAACCTGGCCGGTTGACGTAACGTTCGCGCAGCGATGCGGCCAGATCGCGGTCGATTTCCACCGCGTCCAGCTCGCCAGCCGCATCCAGCAAGGCACCGGTCAGTGCGCCGGAGCCGGGGCCGATCTCCACCATCGCATCGCCGGGCCGCGCTGCGATGGCGGCGAGAATGCGGTCGATGACCAGCGGGTCGTGCAGGAAATGCTGGCCGAAGCGTTTGCGGGCGCGCATCAGGAGGCCGCGCTGGACATGGCAGCGGCCAGTGCGATGGCGGCCCGCAGGCTGCCGGCATCCGCCTTGCCACTGCCGGCCAGCGACAGCGCGGTGCCGTGATCCACCGAGGTGCGCACGATGGGCAGTCCCAGCGTGACATTGACGGCTTCGCCGAAGCCGGCGTGCTTCAGCACTGGCAGGCCCTGATCGTGGTACATGGCCAGCACGGCATCGACGCCCACCAGCTGCCGCGGTACGAACAACGTGTCGGCCGGATACGGTCCCTGCGCATCGATGCCCAGCTGGCGCGCCTGGTGCAGCGCCGGCTCGATGATGCGGTGTTCCTCGTCGCCGAGGTGGCCGGCTTCGCCGGCATGCGGATTCAGTCCGCAGACGGCGATGCGCGGCCGCGCGATGCGCCAGTGCCGTTGCAGGTCGTTCTGCAGTATCTGCAGTATCTGCAGCAGCCCATCGCTGCTGAGCGCGTCGCTGACCGCGCGCAACGGCAGATGCGTGGTGGCCAGCGCCACGCGCAATCCGCCCGCCACCAGCATCATCACCGGGCGCGGTGCGCCGACGCGGGCTGCGATATGTTCGGTGTGGCCGGTGAAGGCAATGCCGGCCTCATTGATGATGCTTTTCTGCACCGGTGCGGTGACCATGGCTGCAAACTCGCCGCTGAGGCACCCGTCCACGGCGCGCTCGATCAGCGCGACCACCTGCGCTGCATTGCGCGTATCCAGCTCGCCGGCGCGGCAAGGTGTGGCCAGCGGCACATGCAGCACCGTCAGTTCGCCCGCAGCGCCGGTGGGGGCGGTGCCGGGAGCATAGTCCTGCAGCGTGCAGGGCAGATTCAGCTGTACCGCGCGCTGGCGCAGCAGTTCGCGATCAGCCAGACAGACCAGCTCCTCGGCGCGTGGCTGCGCGGCGATGGCCAGACACAGATCCGGCCCGATGCCGGCGGGCTCGCCGGCGGTCAGGGCGAGAGGGATGGCGCTCATGATGGCAACTGCGGACGGTTACAGATGCTTTTCGACGAAGGCTTCGTCGCGCAGCTGTTGTATCCACAGCTGGGTGGCTTCATCGAGCCGGCTTTCGGCCAGCTGCTGATAGGCCTGTTCGCGTGCCGCGGTGGCTGAATTGTCGAAGTCGCGGCGACCGAGCATCTGCACGATGTGCCAGCCGAAGTCGGTCTTGAAGGGCGGGCTGATTTCGTTGTCCTGCAGGGCGTTGGCGGCGGCGCCGAACGGACCCACGTAGGTTTCCAGCGTGGCCCAGCCCAGATCGCCACCTTCCACGGCCGAGCCGGGATCTTCGGAAGTGGCCTTGGCCAGCACGGCGAAATCCTCGCCGGCCAGCAGGCGTTGCCGCATGTCTTCGAGCTTCTGCTTGACGGTGGCATCGTCCTGCACAGCGGTGGTCCGCAGCAGGATATGGCGCAGATGGACCTGCTTGATGATCTGCGAGCCGCCGCTGGCGCGCACCTCGTTCAGGCGTATCAGGTGGTAGCCCGTTGCCGTCTGCAGCACCTCGCTGGTCTCGCCGGGCTTGAGCCGACCGACCACGTCGACCAGGAAGGTGGGCAGTTCCGGTCCCTTGCGCCAGCCCAGCGAGCCGCCTTCCAGCGCGGTCTGGCTGTCGGAAGAGGACACGGCCAGCTCGCCGAAGCTTTCGCCGTTGCGGATACGTGTCGCAAGATCCTCGGCTTTCCTGCGGCCCGTGGCCTGCTGTTCGGGGCTGGCATCCTGCGCGACGGCGATCAGGATGTGCGAGACGTTGTATTCGCTGCTGGCCGAGACGGCCTTCTTCTGCCGTTCAATGTACTGATCGAGCTCGCGCGGCGAGATGCTGATGCGCTGGCGCACGTCGCGGGCCTGCAGCATCTGGCGCTGGATTTCGCGGCGCAGCCCGGCGCGATAGTCGGCGTAGACATAGCCCGCTTCGGCCAGCTTTTCCGGCAGCTGCGAGAAGGTGACGTTCTGGCGGCGGGCGATGTCTTCCAGCGCCGCATTGATCTGCTCGTCCGAGACGCGGATGCCGGCGCGCTCGGCGCGCTGGGCCTGGATTTCCTCCAGCACCAGACGCTCCAGCACCTGGTCGTGCAGCACCGCATCCGGCGGCGGAGCGACATTCTCGCTGCGCAGCCGTTGCAGGATCTCGCGACTCGCGGCATCCAGTTCGCTCTGCAGCACCACGCCGTCATTGACCACTGCGACCACGCGGTCCAATGCGCGGCCGGTGCTGGATTGCACGCGAGCGGGGGCGGTGGCCGCGGGGGGCTCGGGAGTCACGGAAGCGGCGGCGGCAGCAGCCAGACCCGATGCGGCCAGACTCAGCGCACCGCAAGCCAGCACTGCGCAAACAGGGCGGATCATCGGAATTCCTTGAAGCTCAATGGCTTGAAGAGGCTGCAGAGTATCCCTGAATCGATTCCTGCAGGAAAGTCTCGGCCCCGGTTCCGACACTGGACAGCCCAGTGAGTTCCAGCTGCAGATAGAAGCTGGTGTCGCTGGCGCCGGTGCGGCTGCTGACCGAGCGGCGCATCACGCCGCGCAGGCCCCAGCAGTCGCCACGGAAGCGCAGACCGGCGAAGTTGTCCAGCACCTTGCTGTCGGGCAGCGAATACACGCTGCGGCCATACAACTCCCAGCGCCGGCCGATGGGCCAGGCTACCGAGGCATCGAGCTGCTCCACCACCTCGCGGTCAAAGCGGTAACCCAGGTTGATCACCTGGTTGCCGGCCAGCTGGTAGCGCAGGCCGAACTGCGCCTTGTCCATGCGCGACATTTCCGGATCCCATGCCGCATCCATGCGCACGGTGAAATTGCGATACGCCCGCAGTTCGATGTTGGCGATCAGGTCCGAGCGGCGGCGGGTATCCAGTGTCTCGTCAGGGAGGCTGATGCGCGGCGTGTCGAGGTGCAGACTCTGGCCGAAGGTGGCGCTCAGATATTGCCGGCCGGTGGCGCCGTCGTACATGCGCGTGGTGACGCCCACCGCCAGCTTGTTGTCATCGCCGATGCGGTCGCCGCCCACATAGCGATTGGCGCGGAACAGCGTAACGAAGTTCGGATCGGGCACGCCGGTGTCGAATACCGGGAGCGATGACTGGTCGCGGTAGGGGACGTACACATACAGCAGCCGCGGTTCCAGCGTCAGCGCGCGCCGTCCGCCGGCCAGGCTCCGTTCCAGCGTCATGCCGGTGTCGAAGCTGAGCATGGGCACATTGCGATCCGGCGAGAGATCGAGGGAGCCCGTCACCGGCGTGTCGAGACGATAGGCGGTCAGATCCCAGGCCACGGCGGGCCGCATGAACCAGCCGGGTTGCTGCAACGACCATGAAAAGGAAGGCATCACATTGCCGCGCCAGCCACCGGTTTCGGAGGCGTGCGTGAAACTTACCAGTTCGCTATCCAGCAGGGCGCGCCAGCCGCTGTTGCCATCCCAGCGGCCGCGCGCGTTGAAGCGCGGCAGCTGCGCATAGGGTCGCTGGGCTTCGGTCATCGGGCAGGTGGTGGTGGCTGGCAAGGCCGAGCAGTCGATCAGCGTCTGGTAGTGCTGCAGCTGGCCCTTCAATAGCCAGGTGTCGCTGCGATAGCTGAGGTCCATGTGTCGCGGCAGGAAGAGGGTGCTGGAAGCCAGCGTGCCCTGGGTGAAGTCCTCGAAGTAGTGTGCGTCGCTGACATTCTCGGCGGCGATCTGCAGCCGCCACTCGCGCGGCAGCTGGTAGCGCATCGACAGCTGCTGGTAGCTGCGATCACGGTCGGCGACGTCATCACCCGGCAGATAGTTCAGATGCGCCAGCCCGGAGCCGGCAGATTGTAGCCAGCGATATTCGCTGCCCAGATCGAGGCCGCGCCGCGAATAATAGGTTGGCTGGAGCATCAGGTCGCGATTGGGTGCGATGTTCCAGTACCAGGGCACCGACAGCGTGACGCCATTGCGCGTCGAGCTGCCCAGCATGGGGAACAGGAAACCGGTCTGGCGCGCGTCGCTCAGCGGAAAGGAAATCCACGGCAGATAGATGATGGGCACGCCCTTGAAGATCACGCGGGTATGGCGTCCCTGACCGCGCTGGCGTTCCGTGTCCAGCGTGATGCGCTGCGCGCGCAGTTCCCAGTCGGTGGCCTGCTTGGGGCAGGTGGTGTAACGCACATCGGTCAGTTCCACCACGCCGCTGGGCAGCAGTTCGATGCGCTCGGCCGAACCGCGGCCGGGTTGCTGCAGCATCTCGAAACGGGCCGCGGAAAACTGCGCACCGTCATCGCCGTAGTGGCCGGAATCGCCTTCGACCGCAATGGACGGATCGAGATAACGCACCGAACCCTCCGCGCGCAGTGAGTTGGTGGCTGGGTCGTAGACCAGCCGGTCGCTGCGGATTTCGCGGTCGCCGAAGCGCACCTGCACATCGCCGGACAGTTCGGTCTCGCCGCGCTCGCTGGAGCTGAAGCGCAGCCCGCTCCAGTTCAGTGTTTCGCCCAGTGGTTGCGGCGCTGCGGCCAGTCGCAGCGGCAAGGCGGCATCGGCAGAGTCGGCGACGCACAGCGGCTCGGCAGTCCACGCCGGCGATACAGCGCAGAGCCAGAGAATTGATGCCGTCAGGCGCCGCAGCGGGGAAGCAATCATCTGCGGCGCATTATACTGACGGTCATGAGCGATACCGATCCACGTGTCGAGCTGATCCGCCACTGGCTGCGCGAGGATTTGCGCTGGCCATTGCGCGAATTGCGCAGCGCCTCGGCCGACGCCAGTTTCCGGCGCTATTTCCGCATCTGGAGCCACGATGGTGCGACCCGCATCGTGATGGACGCGCCGCCGGACAAGGAAGACATCGGACCCTACCTGCGGGTGTCGGCGCTGCTGGCCGATTGCGGCGTGCATGTGCCGGTGATCGACGCCGCCGATCCGGCGCGTGGACTGGTGTTGCTGGAGGATCTGGGCAACACGCACATGCTGGCCGGGCTGCAGAACGTCAGCGATGCGGCCGCGCTTTATGCACAGGCTTTGCAAGCGTTGGCCGAGATCCAGTTGCGCGGCAACGAGGCCGCGCGCCAGCTGCCGCCCTACGATGCGGCGGTGCTGATGCGCGAAATGCAGCTGATGCCGGAGTGGTTCTGCGCCCGGCACCTGCAGCTGCCGGCCGGCGCCGCGCAACCGCCGGTGCTGCAGCAGACCATGCAGTTTCTCATCGGCGAGATCCTGCAGCAGCCGGTGGTGCTGGTGCATCGCGACTACCATTCCCGCAACCTGATGATCACCGCCGAGCGCAGCCCGGGCATCATCGATTTCCAGGATGCGCTGGCCGGACCCATCGGCTATGACCCGGTATCGTTGCTCAAGGACTGCTACATCGCCTGGCCCCGCGCCCAGGTCGAGGAATGGGTGCGGGACTACCATCGTCTGTTGCAACAGCGCGGCGCCGTGCCGGGTGCCGATGCGCGCGAGTTCCTGCGCTGGTTCGATCTGGTCGGACTGCAGCGGCACATCAAGGTGCTCGGCATCTTTGCGCGGCTGTGGTACCGCGATGGCAAGAACGGCTACCTCGGCGATCTGCCGCGCACGCTGGAATATGTGCGTGACACCGCGCATCGCTATTCCGAGTTGCAGGCCTTCGCCGGCTGGGTGGAGCAGACGCTGGTACCGGCACTGCCACGCGCCAATCAGCACGCACTGGCGCCGGCCGCGCGTGCCGCTGTGCTGTCCTGAGCCATGAAGGCCATGATCCTGGCCGCCGGACGCGGCGAACGACTGCGGCCGTTGACCGACACCGTGCCGAAGCCTTTGCTGGCGGTGCGCGGCAAACCCCTGATTGCCTGGCATCTGGAGGCGCTGGCGCGCTGCGGGGTGCGCGAGGTGGTGATCAACCTGTCCTGGCTGGGCGGGCAGATCCGCGCGGCGCTGGGCGATGGCGCGCGCTGGGGACTGTCGATTGCCTACAGCGAAGAGGGGCCGGTGCCGCTGGAAACCGGCGGCGGCATCCACCATGCGCTGCCGTTGCTGGGCACCGCGCCGTTCCTGCTGGTCAATGGCGATGTGTACACCGGCTACGATCCAGGGCGGCTGCAGCTGCCGCGCGATCAGCTGGCGCACCTGGTGCTGGTGAGCAATCCGCCGCATCACCCGCAGGGCGATTTCACGCTGCACGACGGCGCCATTGGCGAACGCGGCGAACAGCGCTACACCTACTCCGGTATCGGCATCTACGATCCGCAGCTGTTCGCCGGTTGCCGGCCCGGACCCTTCCCCTTGCTGCCGCTGCTGCGCAAGGCCATTGCCGGGCAGCGTCTCAGCGGCGAGCTGTATTCAGGTGCATGGACCGACGTGGGTACGGCCGCCCGCCTGGCCGAGCTGAATCGAGGGTCGGTGACGGCCTGAACGTATCAGGGATCGGAGAGTCTTCATGATCAATCGTCGATCAATGCTGTGGTTGCTGGCCGGTGCGCTGATTGTCGCGCTGGTGTGGCTGAACAGGTCGGCGCCTGTCAGCACGAGCACCAGCGACATGCCGGCCGCCGGAGCGCCACCGCCACTGGACATATGGTCTATCTCGCATCCCGATAAATACCGCACCCAGACCTTCGAAGTGCCGCTGAAGCCGGATGAAGAACTGGAGTACAAGGCAAGCCTGAATCGCGGTGAGCCGCTGCTGTACAGCTGGCGGGTGAAGGAAGGTTCGCAGGTGTACTTCGAGTTTCACGGCCAGCCCACCGAGGGCACCTGGCCCAAGGACTATTACCAGAGCTACGAGAAGGGTGAGGGCAGCGGCGGGCAAGGCTCGATGGTGGCGCCATTCACCGGCAGGCATGGCTGGTTCTGGCTGAACGCGGGCGACAAGCCTGTCACCATCGAGATCGAGCTCAGCGGTTATTTCAACGATTTCTCGCGCTTCGACGCGGCCCATGCGGTGCAATGATGTCCGGTGAACGTACCTATACCCTGACCGTATCCTGTCCCGACCGCGTCGGCATCGTGGCGCGCGTGGCTACATTCATCGCCGAACAGAGCGGCTGGATCGTCGAAGCCAATCACCATTCCGAGCCCGACACGCGTCGCTTTTTCATGCGCAATGTGATTCTGGCCGGTTCGCTGCCAGTCGGCATCGAGGTGTTCCGTCAGCAATTCGCGCGCATCGCCACCGAGTTCCAGATGAACTGGCATATCAGCGATTCGGCGCAGCCCAGGAGGGTGCTGATCCTGGTGTCGAAGCATGATCACTGTCTGGTGGATCTGCTGCACCGCTGGCGCAGCGGCGATCTGCCCTGCGAGATCGTCGGCGTGGTGTCCAATCACCCGGATCTGCGCGCCTATTGCGAGTGGCACCAGGTGCCGTTCCATCACCTGCCGGTCACACCGGCCACCAGGGCGACCGCCCATGCGCGGCTGTGCGAGATCTTCGACGCAGCGCGCGGTGAGGTGATGGTGCTGGCGCGCTACATGCAAATCCTTCCCGATGAGGTCTGCGCGCGCTATCCGGGGCGCATCATCAATATCCACCATGGTTTCCTGCCATCGTTCGTCGGCGCGGCGCCGTATAACCAGGCCTTCGAACGTGGTGTGAAGCTGATCGGTGCCACTTGTCATTACGTCACCGCCGAACTGGATCAAGGTCCGATCATCGAGCAGGACGTGATCCGCATCGATCACAGCGATTCGGTGCAGGACCTGGTGCATTACGGCAAGGACATCGAACGCCAGGTGCTGTCGCGCGGACTGCGCTATCACCTGGAGGGCCGGGTGCTGCAGAACGGCCAGCGTACCGTGGTATTCCGCTGAGGAAGGTTCAGGGCCTCCTACGGCGCAATGCACTAAATGCCTGCGTGTATGCTGTGTGCAAAACACGCAGGGTGAGCGGCATGCCAGAAGAATCCACTTCGGTCTCGCAACGCATTCGTGGCCGGCTGAAAGCGCAGCAGCAACGATTCCACGCCAATGACAACATCTCCGCGTTCATCGAGCCGGGCGAGCTTGAGGAGCTCACGCAGGAAGTGGCGGCCAGGATGTCAGGCCTGCTCGAAAGCCTGGTGATCGACGTCGAGCACGATCACAACACGCAAGAGACTGCGCGACGCGTAGCGAAGATGTACGTCACGGAAGTGTTCCGCGGCCGCTTCGTGCCCATGCCGTCGGTGACCGAGTTCCCCAACGCCTCGCATCTGAATGAGCTCATGATCATGGGCCCGGTCACCGTGCGCAGTGCGTGCAGTCATCATCTGTGTCCCATCATGGGGCGGCTGTGGATCGGCGTGATGCCCAACGAGCAGTCGAACCTGATAGGCCTGTCGAAATACTCACGACTCGTCGAATGGATCATGACGCGGCCGCAGATCCAGGAGGAGGCCGTCATTCAGCTTGCGGACATACTCGTGAAGAGAGTCAATCCCGATGGGCTCGCGGTGGTGATGGAAGCCGATCACTTCTGCATGCACTGGCGCGGCGTCAAGGACAACGCCTCGAAGATGACCAATAGCGTGATGCGGGGCGTGTTTCTCAAGGACGGAGCGCTGCGTCGGGAATTCCTGTCGCTCATCAATCTCAAGTCCTGACAGCTGCTGGATTCCCGGGTTGTAGGTCGAATCCTACCGAGCCCACAAACTCGTGTTTCTCGTACTGTGGATTCCAGATCGGTGGCACGGCGAGATGGCACGATAGCTTCCTCGGGGCGAGAATGGCCGGCAGGTGGCTGCGATTGACGCCTGATGTGTCGGGCGGTGTCAGGGTCACTCGGTAATCGATGACGGGGCGCAACATGAATACACCCGTTCAGAACTCTCCATCCGTTTATTGGCCGGTACCGCCGTTTTTTCGGCTCGCCGAACCGGGGCTTGGCCGGGAATGCGTGCTGGAGCTGCTGGACCGGCGTGTGACCAGGGGAGAACTTGTCGACTTCGAGCCGGGCAAGGATTCCATCGGTATTCGGCTGGCAGAGCCGCATGGTCTCAAGCGGGTAGGGCTTGCCAAAGTCCGCTCCATCAAGCTCACGCGGCCGGTTGCGTACCTTGCTGAAACGGCGACGTTGGATGCCGTCGGCGCACCCGGATCCCGCATCGACAATCAGAAGGCATTCGTGATCTCCCTGCGTGACGGGGAAAAAATTTCCGGGAAGACGCTGGGCTTCGTCAAGGAAAAGGCCGGTCTGTACCTGTTTGTGTTCGAGGACAACGCCGCGCAGGTCACCAATTTATTCATACCGGCTGCCCAGGTTAAGGATGTGCAGATAGGTCCGCTGTTGGGCGACGTGCTGGTCGAGAAGCATGATGTCACCGCCGAAACGCTGGAAATGGCTTTGAGCAAGCAGGCGAAGTTGCGCCAGGAACAAATCGGCAAGTATCTGACTGACCGGGCCATCATATCCGCGGAAGACCTGACGCGGGCGCTCCACGAACAGGGGAAGCGGCCCAATCTGCGGCTCGGCGACATTCTCATCGAGGCAGCGTTGATTACACCGGCGCAGCTCAAGGAGGCTTTGGCGATTCAGACCCTGCACCGGGAACGCCGCATTGGCGACATCCTGATTGAAATGGGTGCCGTGTCGGTGCGGCTGATCCAGTTCGCGCTATCCGACAAGCTGGGCATTCCCTATGTCAACGTTCGCGAGTTCAAGATCGGTCCGGGTGCGCTGGAGGCGATTGACACCGCATTCGCCGTACGCCACCAGGTACTGCCGCTGCTGCGCATGGAGGACTCGCTGGTGGTTGCGGTTGAAAACCCGCTGGCGGTGGATTTTCTGCAGGACTTGCGGTTCAGGGCTGGCACCACCATATCTCCAGTGATCGCCAATCCGCAGGATCTCAAGGTGCGCATTGCCAGGGAATACTCGAGCCTGGCGAACCGCCCCGAAAGTATGGTCACTGCGAGCACGGCCGAGACCGGCAAGGGCCCGCACAGTCCGCCACAAGCCAAGATTGCGGATCTCGCGAGCCAGCTGGCCAGAGAGTCACAAGGGTCGGGGCGTGTAAGCAAGGAATCCGTGATCGATCCGCGGGTATCCGATAACACGCTGGTCAAGCTCGTCAACAAGATCATCATCGAGGCGCACGCACAGGGTGCGTCGGATATTCATATCGAGAGCAATCCCGGCAAGATCGACACCCGCATTCGCTTTCGCAAGGACGGTGATCTCGAGGACTACCTGGATCTGCCGCAGGCGTACAGCAATGCGCTCATTTCCCGGATCAAGATCATGGCGGAGCTGGATATTTCCGAGCATCGCCATCCGCAGGACGGGAAGATCGACTTCGGCAAGCATGGTCCGCTGCCGATCGAACTGCGTGTGGCGATCATTCCGACTGCGAACAACCTCGAAGATGTAGTGCTGCGAATACTGGGTGGCAGCGAGCCGCTGCCGATCGATGCGCTCGGGTTCTCCGAGCCGGATCTGGCCAAGCTCAAGAAAATGATTGCGCGAAGCTATGGTCTGATTCTGGTGTGTGGTCCGACCGGATCGGGGAAGACCACAACGCTGCACTCGGTGCTGCGCGACATCAACCGGCCTGACATCAAGATATGGACTGCCGAGGACCCCATCGAAATCACCCAGCCCGGTCTGCGACAGGTGCAGGTCCACGCCAAGATCGACTGGACCTTCGCTGCGGCCATGCGCGCCTTTCTGCGCGCCGATCCGGACGTCATCATGGTCGGCGAAATGCGCGATGCCGAAACCACGAAAATCGGCATCGAGGCCTCGCTTACCGGGCATCTGGTGTTCTCCACACTGCATACCAACAGCGCCGCTGAAAGCATCGTGCGTCTGCTGGATCTCGGCATGGATCCTTTCAATTTTGCCGATGCGCTCATTGGCATCCTGTCTCAGCGCCTGGCCCGCAAGCTCTGTCCGAATTGCAAGGAGGCTCACGTGGCGTCGGAGACCGAGATCTCCGATCTGGTGGCGGAATATTGCGGGGACACCAATCTCGATAAGGCAGCGGTGCTCAGTCAATGGCGGACCGATTTTGGCAAGGATGGACATCTGATTCTGCGCAAGGCAGTGGGGTGCGATGCATGCCGCGACGGATATAAAGGACGCGTCATCGTCTATGAACTGCTCGCCGGTACGACACAGGTCAAGCATCTGGTCCGCTCGCGGGGGACGGTTCCGCAGCTGGTAGCCGCCGCGCAAGAGGAGGGCATGCACTCGCTGCGACAGAATGCCATCGAACGAGTGCTGCACGGCGTTCTCGACATGGCCAGCGCACGAGCTGTGTCCAGCTAGCCGTCAGTCCGGCTCCGCGTCGCGGAGTGTGCGGCGATTCTTTTCAGCATATCCTGCACGGATGGTTCTCCAACGTGCTGCACTGGTCACGGCGTGCCTGCTGACCATACAAGGCTGTGCGACTCTTCCCGACGTGGCGCGTGAAATGGCGAAACCACACCCTCGGCAGGTGGAGATCGAGGGCGCGCGGGGTCCGGTTTCGCCTGCGAGAAGCGAGGCGATTCTCGCCCGCATCGAGGGGGGTGACGGCGCCTCCGGCATGCTGGAGAAACATCTGGCGTACGAGCAGGCGGTCAATGCCGATAGCCCGCTCGTACTGGGCAACAAACTGACGCTCCTGAAGAACGGTCCAGCCACTTACCAGGCGATGTTCGCGGCGATCCGCGCGGCCAAAGATCACATCAACCTGGAAACCTACATCTTCGACGCTGGCGAGGCGGGCGAGCAATTCTCCAGTTTGCTGCTGGAGCGCCAGGCCGCAGGTGTGCAGGTCAACATCATTCGTGACAGCGTTGGCAGCCTCTTCACGCCGAAAGCGTTCTTCGATCGGCTGCAGGAGGGCGGAATCAACATACTCGAATTCAACCCGGTGAATCCGCTGGCCGGCAACAAAAAGGGATGGCGGATCAACAACCGCGATCATCGCAGGCAGCTGGTGATCGATGGTCGGATCGCGTTCACCGGCGGGGTCAATATCAGCAACACGTATTCCAGTGCGCCCTCCAACAGGCGCGCCAGAAGGAATCGCAATCCGAAACCCGACCCGACCGCAGGCTGGCGCGACACACATATCCAGATCGAAGGGCCGGTCGTCGCGGAATTCCAGAAGATGTTCATGGATACCTGGGACCGGCAGAAGGGCGAACCGCTGACGGCAAAGAACTACTTTCCGGGGCTGCAGGCGCAGGGCAACGAGATCGTGCGCGCCATCGGCAGCACGCCGGCCGATGCGCAGAGCCAGATCTACCTCACCCTGATGTCGGCCATCAGTCATGCGGAATCGACAGTGCATCTGACGATTGCCTATTTCGCGCCCGATCCGCAATTGCGCAAGGCGCTCATCGACGCGGCAGGCCGTGGCGTTGACGTGCAGCTGGTCCTGCCGAGCTACACCGACTCCTCGCCGATCTTCCATCTCGGCCGTTCGTACTACACGCAACTGCTGCGCGGCGGGGTGAAGATCCACGAGCTGAGCGGGGCGCTGTTACATGCGAAGACCGCCTGCATCGACGGAGTCTGGTCCACCATCGGTTCGACCAATCTGGACTGGCGCAGCTTCCTGCACAACGACGAGATCAACGCCGTGATCCTGGGCCGCGGCTTCGCCGGGCAAATGGAAGCCATGTTTGCCGACGATCTGACGCAGTCCGAAGCGATCACACTCGATCGCTGGCGACGTCGGTCGCTGATGCTGCGATTCAAAGAGCGCATGGCGCGGATCGGCGCGTACTGGCTGTAGCCGGTGCTCTGACTCGCCGGCGGCGCCCTGCGACTGGACCACAAGGCCCGTTGTCGCGCAGTGGCTCGCACTACACGTCAGGCCCCTTGGGTGTTCTGCTGTAGGAAACCTGCTCGAGGCGGCGGTGCCGCCTTGCCGGAAGCACATGTCCAACCACGCACACTTCTTTTCAGGGCGTCGGCAGGCCACCGATCACATAGATCTGACCCACCGTGGCTTTCTCGCGCATCGGGCGGACGGCCGAATATTCCGGCGAGTTCCACCAGGCCTGCAGATCTTTCATGCTCGGGAACTGCATGATGAAGATGATTCCCTTGGGTTGGGTGGAGCGGGGCGCATCGATCAGCGCGGGCGGGCCGACAGCAATCACGCGAGCCCCATAGCGCGCCGAGGTCTTGCTGCCCTCCGCCTGATACTTCTGGAACAAAGCGGGGTCGAGTACCTCCTGGATGTTGCTTACAAAGAAGGCCGGCGCCGTGGGTGCGGTTTGTGCGTGCAGCACACTGATGCCAGCGGCGCCCAGGACGGCGCCGGTGAGGCCGGCCGCGATGATCTGAACCATTTTTCTGCCGTATTGCGATGTCATGTTTCCCCCTTGATGGATTTAGTCTACTACCAAGCCAAAGGTTGCGGCGGGGCTGGCAAGGAGGATTCGGCACCCTGGATCAGCCTGCTAAACTGCCCCCATGACTGAATTCAAGGGCATTCCGCTGGTCAGCGGCTCCAAGTACCGCACGGCGCAGGGTTTTTCCGCCATCAAGGACGGCATCAAGAGCAGCGGCGCGGAAACACTCGACCGCGCGGGTCTGTCCGGCAAACCGCGCTGGCTCAAGGCGCCCGTCAGCGGCGGCGAGGGCTATGCCTTCGTCCGCAATACGGTACGCGAGCATCGTCTGGCGACGGTCTGCGAAGAAGCCAAGTGCCCGAACATCGGCGAATGCTGGAATGCCGGCACTGCCACCATCATGGTGATGGGCGCCGTCTGCACGCGGGCCTGCCGCTTCTGTGCCGTCGATACCGGCAATCCGCGTGGCTGGCTGGATGCCGAAGAGCCCGCCAATGTCGCCGACAGCGTCGCGCTGATGAAGCTGAAGTATGTGGTGCTGACCTCGGTCAATCGCGACGACCTGCCGGATGGCGGCGCCGCGCACTATGCGGCCTGCGTGCGCGCCATCAAACAACGCTGCCCCGACACCGCCGTCGAAGCGCTGACGCCGGATTTCCAGGGCGTGCTGCGCGATGTTGAAACCGTGGTGGATTCGGGCCTTGAGGTGTTCGCGCAGAATGTCGAAACCGTCGAGCGGCTGACGCATCCGGTGCGCGATCCGCGTGCCGGTTACCGCCAGACTCTGGATGTGCTGGCCCATGCCAAGCGCCACCGCCCGCAGGTGCTGACCAAGAGCAGTCTGATGCTGGGCCTCGGCGAAACCGATCAGGAGATCGCCGCCTGCATGGACGACCTGCGCGCAGCAGGCGTCGACATCCTCACGCTGGGGCAGTACCTGAGGCCGACGGTCAATCATCTGCCGGTGCAGTGCTTCGTGACTCCCCAACAGTTCACCGAATATCGCGAGTGGGGGCTGGCACGCGGCTTCCGCGAATGCGTGTCGGGGCCACTGGTGCGCTCCAGCTATCGGGCCGAGCAGGCGCTGGCCGGCAACAACGTCGGGCTGGGCGCGTGACACCGCAACTGCGCTGGCTGGGACGGGTGGCCTACGAGCCCACCTGGCGCGCCATGCAGCAGTTCACCGACGCACGCACGGCCGACACGCTGGACGAGATCTGGCTGCTGGAACACGAGCCGGTGTTCACGCTGGGCATGAATGCCGACCGATCCCATCTGCTGGATCCCGGCGATATTCCGGTGGTGCAGATCGATCGTGGTGGCCAGGTGACCTATCACGGACCGGGC
The DNA here is from genome assembly GCA_020029535.1 of Gammaproteobacteria bacterium. Taxonomy (GTDB): domain Bacteria; phylum Pseudomonadota; class Gammaproteobacteria; order Steroidobacterales; family Steroidobacteraceae; genus FEN-1191. The sequence continues at coordinate 46,296 of JAIBJM010000008.1, forward strand.
CAGCTGGTGGTGTATCCGCTGATCGACGTGCGCCGCGCCGGCTTCGGCGTGCGTGATCTGGTCAATGCGCTGGAAGGTGCGGTTATCGACTTGGCCGCGCAGTCGGGCATCCGCGCCCAATGCCGCAAGGGCGCGCCCGGCGTGTATGTGAACGATGCCAAACTGGCCAGCGTCGGCCTGCGGATCCGCCGCGGCGGCAGCTATCACGGACTGGCGCTGAATGTGAACATGGACCTGGCGCCGTTCGCGCGCATCAATCCCTGTGGCTACGCGGGCCTCGCCATGACGCAACTGGCGGTGCTGGGTGGGGTCAGCGATGTCAGGAAGGCTGCGGATGTGCTGGGCGCGCTGCTGCTGGCCCGACTGGGTGCCGATCAACAGCTCAGATCACCAGCAGCACATTGCGGCACTGCTTGAGATCTTCAAACAGGGCGGCAATCTGCGCTTCGTCGCGCGCCTGGATCAGATAGGTCACGCCGACGAAATTGGCATTGGCTGAAGATCGCTCGCTGACATTCTGCAGGGCATCGGTACCCGCATGCCTTTCAACGATGGAATCCAGCTGCGCCCGCAGCCCGGCTTCGGCGCGCGCCATGACCTTGATCGGGTATTGGCAGGGAAATTCGAGCAGCCGGGGTTCTGTCACACCTCAGCATAGCCTAATGCACCGCAAAAAAGATGTCTGCGGTGGGTCGCCGAGTAAGTTGCGCTTGACAAATTGGGCTTGTGCTATATTTCCGGCCGATCGTCGACGTCGGTGTCCGAGCCGAACCGCCTGCGATCAGGTGACAGGATCTACGGTTCAAGGCTCGTGAGAAGCTCTCTCCCTGACCTCGCTGGTGTTCCTGCCGTGTGGAGTAGCCACGGGCCCACTAACTTTGCCCAAGGCTGCTCGAGTTGTTTGGAGAGTGTGATTCATGGCGAAGATTTACGTTGGTAACCTGCCGTTCACGGCCAGCGAAGCGGACATCCGCACGCTGTTCTCGCAGCACGGCGCGGTCGAGTCGGTTTCCCTGCCGACCGATCGTGAAACCGGCCGCCCGCGCGGTTTCGGTTTCGTCGAGATGAGCCAGGCCGACGCGGCCAAGGCCATCCAGAGCCTCAATGGCTACAACATGGGTGGTCGTCCGCTGCGCGTGAACGAAGCCCAGGACAAGCCGCGCACTGGCGGCGGCATGCGCTCGGGTGGAGGCGGTGGTGGTTTCCGCGGTGGTCCGGGCGGCGGTGGTGGTGGTGGCGGTGGCGGACGCTGGTAAGCGCCGTCGCGACATCACGCCTGGTTCGTGATTGCAGGGCCCGGGAGAAATTCCGGGCCCTTTTTATTTGCCAGGACGGCGCGCCGGTGTCAGTTCCACCGACAGACTGACGGAACGCGCTTCGGAGGGCTGCAGCGCCCCCACGCTGATGACCTGGCGGGTGATCTTCTCGCCGCGCTCATTGGTGACCGCCAGCACCACGCAGTATTCGCAGGCTTCTTCGGCCACCGGATGGCGGAAGACACCTTCGAATTGCAATGCCGGATATCCCGCCACACCCGGCTTGACGCCCACGGCATTGAAGCGCAGGTGATGCTGGCAACCCGGGCAGATTGCCGAGCTGGCCAGCACCGTCGCCTTGCAATGCGGACAGACGCGGGTCGCGCCGACCGTGGAGTCCGCGCGTGCGTTCATGTCCCCTGGCCGGATCCTCGGTTGGATACCAGCCGCGGGGCCGAACCCTCGCCCCAGCCGAACTCGACATGACCGCGCATGCGGGAGCCTGCGGCCACCGAAATCGTGTCGGCCTTGACGTCGCCGATCACCACACCCGATTGCAGCACGTCAACATGACGCGCCTTGTCGATATTGCCGGTCAGTTCACCACCGACTACCACCGAATGCGCCTGCACGCCGCCCTCGATGTGCGCACCCGGATCGATGCTGACATTGCCGTCGACGTGCACGTCGCCCTTGAAGCGGCCCGCCAGCCGCACATTGCCGGCACCCTGGATCTTGCCTTCGATGGTCAGTTCGGCGGCGATCAGCGATTCCTTGGCTTCGGGCCGGGGGGCGCGCCGTGCCGCATCCGAGGCGGTTTCGGCCGGCTTGTCCGCATTGCGCGGGGCAAGGTCTGCGACGGTGTTGCTGCGCGCCGCTGGCGTCGCACCGGTAGTTGGGGAGTCCTTGTCGTTCCAAAGTGCCATTGGCGTGCCCTCTCTCATGGGGTAATCAAGGTTGAAGCGGCAAACTAACTGCTGGCTGCCGGCCGCACCACTGTCTTAAGCCGGAGACACAGGGTATTTGTCTAGTGGCGCCGGTGCAAACAAGGCGGCGCCAGCCAGGTGGCGCATGGTCTGCTGCGCTGCGCGATGCTAAGCTGCGGCGCACTTCGCACATGCACGACCTGCGACATCTTTTCGACAACAACCGCACCTGGGCAGAGAAGATCCGCCAGCAGGATCCGGATTTTTTCCTCAAGCTGTCGCGCCAGCAGTTTCCTGAATATCTGTGGATTGGCTGCTCTGACAGCCGCGTGCCAGCCAACCAGATCGTCGGCCTGCTGCCCGGCGAGCTGTTCGTTCACCGCAACGTGGCCAACATTGTCGTGCACACCGACCTGAACTGCCTGTCGGTGATGCAGTTTGCGGTGGACATCCTCAAGGTGCGGCACATCATCGTCTGTGGCCACTATGGTTGCAGCGGCGTGCAGGCCGCGTTGCGCGGCGATCGCCTCGGCCTCAGCGATAATTGGTTGCGTCATGTGCAGGACGTGCGGCAGAAGCACACCGGCCTGCTGGAGCGCGCCGGCGGCGAACAGCAGGCCGCCAATCGTCTCTGTGAGCTCAACGTCATCGAACAGGTGGCCAACGTGTGTCAGACCACCATTGCGCGCGATGCCTGGGAGCGCGGTCAGCAGTTGGCCATTCACGGCTGGGTGTACGGCATTGACGACGGACTGGCGCGCGATCTGCGGGTCAGCGCTTCCAGCATGGAACAGGCTGGGCAGGTGTATGAGACCGCTCTGGCATCCTTGCGCGACGTTCGCTGAGTTTCGTCACTCCCGGCCGGTTGCCGTGCTGGCGGCATGGCTGGTCGGCGTCGCGGTGCCCGCGCTCTCGCAGCCGGTGCCGCCCCCCGATCTGAGCGGTGCGTATGCAGGCGCCGGTGCTGTGGCGGGCCGCGCCGATGACGATTGCACGCCGCGTTTCATGGCGGGCATCGGAGTGGAGGCACCGACGCAGGTGCTGGTTGGCCGCAATACGGTGGTGCTGGCCGACACGCAGGGACGCAGCGTGCGGCTGGTGCACCTGGATGCCGAACTACCGGCGTCGCTGACGCTCACCCGTCAGGGCTATTCCATCGGTCACTGGGATGGCGACACATTGGTGGTGGAGACCACCGGTCTGCCGTCGAGGCGCACCGTGGTCGAGCGTTTCCGCCGCGTTGCCGGCGGTAGTCAGCTGGAAAGCATTGTCGATGGCCGCGCCACGCTGGCCAATGGTCCCCGTGCGTTGCGGACACTGGAGCCGACCTGCAGCCAGCAAGCGCTGGTGGCCGACGCACCACGCCGAGTGGCGCCGGCTGATACCGCCGTGCAATCGCATCCGCTGCTGGAAGGCAGCTGGAAGATGGCGGCGCCGGTGGTGCAACTTCGGACCCGGGCGGGGCAGCTGCCGCCGTTGAAGCCCTCGGCAAGGCAGGATTTCCAGCAACGCCATGCCGGCTTGCAGACTGATGCCGCAGCTCGCGACAAGGCTGCAGGATGCAGGGTACTGGATGAGCCGCGCGCGAGCTTTCAGAGTCCGGGTCTGGACCTCGTGCAGGGTGCTGACATGATTTTTATCGGCTATGCATCGTGGGCCCGGGCGCGTTTCGTGCCGCTGGGTGACAGCTTCGATGGCGTGGCGGGCGGCCGGCCGGGTCGCTGGCGGGCACACTGGGATCGCAACAGTCTGGTGCTGGAAGGCGAGGGCTTCGATGCCGCGCTGCCGATGGATGCCAGCGGCCTGCAGCACAGTGCCGCATTGCGTGTCGTACAGCACCTGACGCTGAAGCAGAATGGGCGGATGCTGGAAATCCGTTCCGTGTTTACTGATCCGGAGACGTTTTCCCGCAGCTGGGAAACGGTTCATACCTATCAGCGCCAGACCACGCCACCGGAAGACTACGCCGGGTGTTGAACCGCATTTCGCTGACCGTACTGCTTCTGACGCTGAGCAATGTCTTCATGACATTCGCCTGGTTCTACATGCGCGAGCCGCTGAAACTGGACTATCTGTGGGCGGCACTGTGCATGCTGGGCGCGGTGTTCTTTATTTTCCGCTCGCGTCTGGGCGGCTGATTCAATACAGCGCCTCGATCAGCGCCTGCATGCGCTGCCACAGCGGGCCGGGCCGGCCGCTGCCCACCGGACCATCGTCCAGCCGCGTGACCGGCACCACGCCGCGCACCGCCGCGCTGAGCCATACCTCGTCGGCGTTGCGCAATTCCGTTGCGCTGACGGGCACTGAACGGCAGGGAATGCCATTGGCCGCCGCCAGCTCTTCGATAAAACCGCGCATGGTGCCCGGCAACAGCTGACTTGAGTGTGGCGGTGTACGGATCTCGCCATCGATCACCACATGGACCGCTGAGCCGGCAGCCTCGGTCAGCCAGCCATCGCGCAGCAGGATGGCTTCAGCAGCGCCGGCATCCACGGCCTGCATCCGTTGCAGCACATTGGCCAGCAGCGACACCGACTTGATGTCGCACAACGCCCAGCGTGTGTCGGCGGTGGTGATGCAATGCAGACCCTGGGCCAGCTGTGTCGCAGTGGGTGTGGGGAGCGGTGCGCAGAACATGAATACCGTGGGTGTCAGATCCGGCGGCGGGGCATGATTGCGACCATATTCGGCACCGCGCGACACTTGCAGATAGACGTACAGATTGCCGCCGCCATTGGCCGTCAGCAGCGCTTCGATGAGCTCGCGCCAGTGTTCGGCGCTGTGCGGGTTGCGGATACGCACGGCGGCCAGGTTGCGTTGCAGGCGTTCCAGATGCGCCGGCAGACGCGGCACGCGTCCGCGCGGCGCGGCCATGACTTCGTAGATGCCATCGCCGTAGAGAAAACCGCGGTCCAGCGGCGAAATGCGCGCCTCGCGCAGCGGCGCCAACGCGCCGTTCAGATGGCAGATCGGGAGCGGTTCGGCCATCGCGAACAGGCCTCAGTCAAACCACAGCAGCACGCTGTCGTAGAGGCGGCCGAACAGGCCGGCCTCGGGCACATCGGTCTGCGGGTACAGCGGTGCGCGGCTGACCACCTGCTCGCCGAGTTTCACCTGCAACTCGCCGACAGCGACATTGCGCTTCAGGGGTGCCAGCAGCGGCCGCTGCAGCGTGGCGCTGGTGGTCAGGGTGGCGGCCTGGCCGCGCGGCACTGTCACCAGCACATCGGCATTGGGCCCCACCGACACCTCGTTCTCTTCGCCCTTGTACAGCCGCGGCTTCAGCACGGTCTCGCCGCGCTTCTTGACGGTCACCGATTCGAAGAACGTGAAGCCGTAGCTGATCAGTGCGGCGTTGGCTGCCTCGCGCGCCTTGGTCGACGAGGTACGCATCACCACCGAGATCAGCCTCATGCCGTCACGCTTGGCGGAGGCAGCAAGGCAATAGCCGGCCGACTCGGTATGACCCGTCTTGATGCCGTCGATGGACGCATCGCGCCACAGCAGACCATTGCGGTTCTGCTGTTTGATGCCGTGATAGGTGAACTCCTTTTCGGCAAACATCCGGTACGGCTCCGGAAAGTCGCGGATCAGCGCAGCCGACAGCGTGGCGATGTCGCGCGCCGTGGTGTAGTGCTGCGGATCGGGCAGGCCGCTGGCATCGGCGTAGTGCGTATTCCTGAGCCCCAGCTGCTGTGCGTAGTGATTCATGATCTCGGCGAATCCCTGCTCGGTGCCGCCGAAATATTCGGCTACGGCTACGGCGGCATCATTGCCCGACTGGACGATGATGCCGCGCATCAGATCCTCCAGCCGAGCGGTCTTGCCGACTTCGAGGAACATGCGCGACTCGGTGGAGTCCTTACCCTGTCGCCAGGCTTTCTCGCTGATCGGCACCTCGGTATCCATGCCGATGCGCTTTTCCCGCATCAGATCGAGCGCGGCGTAAACAGTCATGATCTTGGTGATGCTGGCGGGTTCGACGCGCTCATCGGCATTCAGTTCTGCCAGCGTCCGGCCACTGGCGTAATCGATCAGCAGATAACTGCGCGCCTCGATGGCCGGCGGCTTGGGTACAGGCGCGGCCGCGTGGCCCATGGCCGCGAAGGATGCCAGGACGATGCTGACGATGACACGGAATTTCATTGCGCGCGGGCCTCCGGAAAATATCAGCGGATTATTGCAGAGCAGATCGTGCTGCGGCGATCAGTCTGTGGCGAGCCGCGCTTCGGTAAAGCCCTGCGCCGCCAGCAGCGCAATCAGCTGGTCGAACTCGGCCACTCCCGACAGCGGTCCGATGCGCACGCGCCGCAGGCGCTGTCCGTTGGCGCCGACGGCCGTGCTGGCAAACACCCGCTGCACGCCGGCGCTCTGCAGCCGCGCGATCACCGACTGCGCGTTGACATCATCGCTGTAAGCACCGACCTGGATGTAGAGCGCATTGCCGGCAGGCATCGATGGCGGCGATGCCGCCTGCGCGCTGCCGATGACACCACCGGATTCGCCGGGCACGATGGTCTGCAGTTCCACCAAGGCGGTGCCCGCGCGGATGAGGTCGAGCCGTGCGGCCGCTGTGTAGGACAGATCCACAATGCGATTGGCAACAAAGGGCCCGCGATCGTTGATGCGCACGATCACGCTGCGGCCATTGGCCAGATTGGTGACGCGCGCGTAGCTGGGCAGCGGCAGTGTCTTGTGCGCCGCTGTCATCGCATACATGTCGTAAGGCTCGCCGCTGGAAGTGCTCTTGCCATGGAAATCGGGCCCATACCAGGAAGCCACGCCGCGCTCGGTGAAACCGGCCGCGCTGGCCAGCACTGTGTAGCGGCGACCGGCCACCTCATAGAACCGCGGATTGCCGCGCGCGCTGCGCGGCTCGACCCGCGGCACCGCATCCGGAATGGCGCTGAGATCGGGCGGCGGCGGAACGGGACGGGGTGTGGGCCGCGGCGGCGCGCCGGCACAGCCCTGCAGCAGCAGGACCAGCAGCGTGCCGGCAATCAGGCGGTTCAGGGCGTGGCTCCGTAGTAGCGCGCAGCGATGGCATCCGCCAGATCGTTGACTGCCATGGCGTACAGCGGACTGCGGTTGTAGCGCGTGATCACGTAGAAGTTGCGGAAGCCGACGCGGTAACCCGGCGCATCGGCCTGATTGGCAACCACTGCTACCGCGGGCGTGTCGTCGGCGCCGCCGAAGTCGATCTGGAAGCCGCGCGCCCGCAGGCCGCCGACGGTGTCGTTCAATGCCACACTGTCGGGCAGCGTTGGAGGGGTCGCGCTGGTAAAGCGCGCCTCGGCCAGCACCGGCGCGCCGTACTGCCAGCCGTGCTCGTGCAGATAGTTGGCCACGCTGCCGAATACATCGCTGATGTCGGCCCACAGGTCGCGCCCGGGTTGCGCGCCGCCGTCGACGGCGTAGCGCAGGTAGCTCGAGGGCATGAACTGCCCGAGACCCATGGCACCGGCGTACGAGCCCAGTGCCGCGGTGGCGTCGACCTTCTCTGCGCGCACCAGCCGCATGAACTGCAGCAGCTCACTGCGGAAATAGGTGGCGCGCGGCGGATAGTCGAAGGCCAGTGTGGTCAGCGCATCCAGTACGCGATAGCGGCCGGTGTTGCGACCATAAAAGGTTTCGACGCCGAGAATGGCCAGCAGATACTGGGGTGAGATCTGGTAGCGATGCGCCGTGGCGGCCAGCAGTTCGCGCTGCTCGCGCCACAGCGCCACACCGGCGTTGATGCGCTCCTCGCCGAGGAAGCGTGCGCGGTACTCCCACCACTGCAGGGAGCGTTCGGCGGGGCGTGCAATCAGTTCGATGATGCGCGGCTGCACTTCGGCGCGCCCGAGCAGTTCCAGCACCTGCTGCCTGTTGAGTCCTTCCTTGACGGCAGTATCGACAAAGGCGCCGATTTCGGGCCGTGTCAGATCAAACGGGGCAGGGGCAGCCGCGGTGGGGGCTGGCGCAGCCACGGGCTGCTGCGCGCCCACCGGGTTTGCCAGCCAGAGTAATGCGATCAGTGTCAGCGGTTGGCATGGCTTCATCAATTCGGGCGGTGTCCTCAGCTGCCTACCAGCTTCCGGTGTGAATACACGCCCATCAGAATACCGAAGCCCGCCAGCAGCGTCACGACTGAAGTGCCCCCGTAGCTGACCAGGGGCAGCGGCACGCCGACCACCGGCACCAATCCGCTGACCATGCCGGCGTTGATGAACACGTAGACAAAGAATGTGAACGCCAGGCTGGCCGCCAGCAGTCGCGAGAAGGTGTCGCTGGCCTGTGTGGCCAGATATACCGCTCGCGTGACAATGAACAGATACAGCGCCAGCAGCAGCAGCAGTCCGAGCAGACCGAATTCTTCGCCGATGACGGCAAAGATGAAATCGGTGGACCGCTCGGGCAGGAACTCCAGCTGTGCCTGGCTGCCGTTCATCCAGCCCTTGCCGAACAGTCCGCCGGAGCCGATGGCGATCTGCGACTGGATGATGTGATAGCCCGAGCCCAGCGGATCGGATTGTGGATCGAGGAAGGTCAGTACGCGCTGGCGCTGGTAATCGTGCAGGAAGTTCCAGCCTATGACGGCGGCCGCCACCGCCATCAGCGCCATGCCGATGACAATGCGCAACTGCAGGCCGGCCATCAGCACCAGCAGCACGCCGGTGGCGGCAATCAGTACGCCGGTGCCCAGGTCCGGCTGCACCACAACCAGTCCGGCCGGTACGAAGATGATGGCCACCAGCACCAGCAGCGAACGCCAGTCCGGCGGCAGCGGTCGTTCATGCAGAAAGGCTGCTGCCATCATCGGCACGGCCAGTTTCATGATCTCGGAGGGCTGGAAGCGCACGATGCCAAGATCCAGCCAGCGCTGCGCGCCCTTGCCCACATAGCCGATGGCATCGACGACGATCAGCAGCACGATGCCGGTGACATACAGCCATGGCGCCAGCCGGCGCAGGAAATTCGGCGTGCAGTTGGCCAACGCCAGCATGGCGGCCATGCCCAGGCCGATGCGCATCAGCGTGCGCAGCACCGTTGGCAGGTGCTGACCCGAAGCGCTGTATTGCACCAGCAGCGCGAACAGCAGCAGCAGGCTCAGCCCCACCAGCAGCGGACCGTCCAGCCTGAGGGTGGCCAACAGTCGTGCCGTGTTCGACAGCGTGCGTCGGGCGCTCCGCGATTCGCCGATTTCTTCGCGGATCATATGGGTGGCCGGGTCTGCGGATTGAGC
>JAIBJM010000061.1 GCA_020029535.1 Gammaproteobacteria bacterium
AGGTCCGGCCATGGCGCACCATTCCTTTTCCATGTTCGACATGAAGAAGGAACTGGTTCTGGATGCGGTGGTCACCGAATTCCAGTGGACCAATCCCCATATCTGGATCGAGATTGACGTACTGGACGGCAAGGGCGGCGCGAAGCATTGGAGCGTCGAGGGCGGCGCCGTCGCCGGTCTGTCGCGGCAGGGCTGGAAGCGCAGCACATTTAAGCCCGGGGACAAGATCAGGATTGCCATTCACCCGCTGCACAACGGCACGGCCGGGGGCAGTCTCATTGGCATTGAGCTCCCCGACGGACGCAAGCTCGGTGCGCCTGTGGAAAAGCCGGCCGCTGACGCTGCTCGTTGAGTCCTGCATACTGTTGGAACGCGCTGCGACAAACACTGCAGCTGAACGAGACCACGAGGAAAAGAACATGACACGCAAAGAGGGGCAAGGTCCTGACATGGACCGCCGGCAGATGATGGGAGCTTTGGCCGGTGCGGCTGTGGCGATCGCCGCACCCGTTGCATCCGTGCGAGCGGCGACTCCTGCCGCCGGTCCGGTGGGCGACACTGCCTACGGCAAAATCCTCGGTGTCGATCGTAGCGGGATCAAGGTGTTTTCCGGCGTGCCTTACGGCGCCGATACCAGCGGCGCCAACCGCTGGCTGCCGCCCAAGCCGCCGGCCAAGTGGACCGGGGTGAAAGATTGCCTGGCCTACGGCCCCCTTCCGCCGCAGTCCACGCCGCTGGTCGCTCCCTTGAAGGAAGAAGGCCAGATGGCTCAGCAGGAGCCGGTTGGCGAGGATTGCCTGAAGTTCAATCTTTATACGCCGGCGGTGGGCCGCAACTCCGGCCGTCGCCCGGTGATGGTCTGGTTCCACGGTGGCGGGTACTTCGGAGGCTCAGGCAACTCCGTGAGCTACGACGGCACCAATCTGGCCAGGAAGCAGGACGTCGTGGTGATCTCGGTCACGCACCGGCTCGGAATTTTCGGCTTCCTTTATCTCGGTGATCTGTTCGGCGAGGCCTACGCGGACAGCGGCAACGTGAGCATGCTCGACTGCGTCGCGGTGCTGAAATGGATCAAGGCCAATATCGCCAATTTTGGCGGTGATCCCAACCGGGTGATGTGCTTCGGCCAATCCGGTGGCGGCGCCAAGGTTTCGACACTGCTGGGTATGCCCGCGGCCAAGGGACTGGTCCATCGGGCTGCGTGCATCAGTGGCGCGGAATTCCCGCCCCCAAGCACCCGGGAAGCCGCCGCGGCCCGTGCCAAGAAGGTGGTCGACGCGCTGGGCGTGAAGACCATGGCCGAACTGCAGGCCCTGCCCTGGAAGCAGATCCTCGACATCGGCGGGCGCGCCAACCCCGGGCCGTTGGGATACATGCCGGTGGTCGACGGGCGCAACCTGCCCGCTCCTGCGTTCAACCCGGTCTCGCCGCTGCAGCGCGACGTGCCGCTGATCGTCTCGACCACGGAAACCGAGAGCGCCTCCTGGGGCGCGTCGTTGAACCCGATGGACGACGCGGGCCTGCTCGCCCAGTCGACCCGGTCCACCGGTCTCTCGAAGGAAGACGCCACGGCGCTGATCGGCATCTTCAAGACCGCCTATCCGGGCCTGGACAACGCCTACATCGGCCAATTGCTGTCATCGCAGTGGTCGTTCAACCACAACTCGATTGACCAGGCGGAGCGGAAGGCCGGCGCTGGCGGTGCGCCCGTCCACTTCCTCTACTTCAAGCTGCACGGCACCCTCCGTGAAGGACGGGTCCACTCACCGCACACGGCGGATATCCCCTATTACTTCGACAGTCTCGAGGCCGCGGCGATTGGCGTCGGGCCTGTGACCCCCACCAAGCAGGCCGTGGCCGACAAGCTTTCCACCTACTGGGCCAACTTCGCCAAGACCGGCGATCCGAACGGCACCGGCGTGCCGCGCTGGGAGCCCTTCACGCTGGCGAACCGCACCGCCATGGTAGTCGGGACGGATGGCGCGCTGGCCACGGCCAACGACCCGTGGGGAACCACGCGCAAGGCGATCGAAGAGTTTCGTCCCAAGGCCAAGCCAGGACCTTTCGCGTTCTGAGAGGCAAAGGCGCGAAGTTCCAGCGCATCGCCACCAACGGCATCCACCTGCGCTGCGTGGTGGAGGGCGACGGCCCGCTGGCCATTCTCGTGCACGGTTGGCCGGAGTCCTGGTATTCCTGGCGCCATCAGATCGCGCCGCTTGTCGCCGCAGGTTTCCGGGTCGTTGTTCCCGACGTGCGCGGCTATGGAGGAAGCGACAAGCCGCAGCCGATCGAAGCCTACGACATGGCGTCCATCATTGGCGATGTGCTCGGCCTCATCGATCATTTCGACGCGGCGCAGGCCGTGCTCATCGGTCATGACTGGGGCGCACCCATAGTGTGGAACACCACCGCACTGCATCCGGACCGGGTGCGCGCCGTCGCCGCGCTGAGCGTGCCCTACTCGCCCCGCGGAAAAATCTCTTCAATCGAACTGTGGCGCCAGCTCTATGCGGGGCGTTTTTTTTACCAGCTGTATTTCCAGCAGCCGGGTGTGGCCGAAGCGGAGTTCGAGGCGGATGTGCGTACGGCGCTGCGTAAATTGTATTTCGCTGGCTCAGGCGATTACGAACGCGGCATGTTCCGCGCCGACAAGGCTTCGCACGTCCGCATGCTCGACGCTTTGCCCGACCCGCAAGTGTTTCCCGCCTGGCTGGCCGCTGAAGACCTCGATTACTTTGTCGGCGAGTTCGAAGCGAGCGGTTTTCGCGGCCCGCTCAACCGCTACCGCAACCAGCAGCGCGACTGGGACAACCTGTCCGCGCTCAGCGGCGCCCGGATCACCCGCCCCGCCTGTTTCATCGCCGGCAGCCGCGACGGCGTGCTGCGCTTCGTGCCCGATGTCGACCTGGTGGAGAACATGAAGCGCTGGATCGACGACCTGCGCGTCTGCGAACTGATCGACGGCGCGGGCCACTGGATCCAGCAGGAGCGGCCAGAGCAGGTGAATATGTTGCTGCTCGGTTTTCTCGCTACGCTTGGTCGGGCAATCCACAGATGACAGAAAATGACAGCGCCCGGCAGGGACTGCATTCGCCGTCGGTTCTTCGCTTCCGCCGATCCCGTGTGGGACCTGACCGATTCGGGTACGATCCGTCGCTCCGTAACCACGCACAGGAAAGATCATGACCATGAACCGGTTAGTGATGATTGCAGCATTGGGCTCTCTGTCTGTCTTGTTTGGAAGTGCTTCAGCGGTTGCTGCAGATGGCGGTCCGTGCGCCGGCGTCTGGACACTCGAATTCGAGACGCCGATGGGCCCGTCATCGGTACGCATGACCCTCACCCAGAACGGCGAGCAGCTGACGGGCAAGGCCGCCGACCCGATGGGCGGCGAGGTTGATGTGACCGGCACTTGCAAGGACGGCGCCGTTGAGATGAGTGAAACGGTGAATTCGCCAATGGGCGAGTTGAAGATCGAATTCATCGGCAAGGTGACCGGCAAGAGCATGTCCGGAAGCGTCGTATTTGGCGATTTTGGCGGCGGCGATTTCACCGGCAAGAAAGAGTGACGGCGCGGCCGCTCTCGATGGAAAGCACATCGAGCTGACCCGAAGCGGCCTGATTGACGCCATTTGACCGGGCCAGCCGGCGTTAACGCGCTTGTCAGCGTTAACGCCGGACTGGCCGCTTGATCGGATACTGGTAGCGGTACAATGCTGGCCGCAAACAGCTCAATCCAGAGGTTCCGATCGTGAGCAGATTCGACGACCAGCAGCAGAAGATCCGTACTGAATCGGGTTTCATCGCGGCGCTCGACCAGAGCGGTGGCAGCACGCCCAAGGCGCTGGCGCTTTATGGCATCAACTCCGATGCCTGGACCGACGAAGACGGCATGTATCGGGTGGTCCACGAAATGCGCTCGCGGATCATCACCAGTCCCGCCTTTACCGGCAAGCGTCTGATCGGCGCCATCCTGTTCGAGAACACCATGGATCGCGACATCGCGGGCAAGCCCACTGCGGACTATCTGTGGGAGGTGAAGAACGTGGCGCCCTTCCTCAAGGTGGACAAGGGTCTTGAGGACGAAAAGGACGGCGTGCAGCTGATGAAGCCGATGCCGCAGCTGGATGCCCTGCTGAAGAAGGCGGTGTCCAAACACATCTTCGGCACCAAGATGCGCTCAGTGATCAAGCAGGCCAATCCGGCCGGCGTTGCTGCGGTGGTGAAGCAGCAGTTTGAAGTGGCGAAGCAGATCATCGCGGCCGGGCTGATGCCCATCGTCGAACCTGAAGTGGACATCAAATGTCCCGACAAGCTGCGTGCCGAGCAGTTGCTGAAGGCAGCCATTCTCGATGAGCTGAACAAGCTCGGCAGCACACAGTCGGTGATGCTGAAGCTCACACTGCCCGAGCAGGACAATTTCTACCGCGAGCTGGCCCAGCATCCGCGCGTATTGAAGGTAGTGGCGCTGTCCGGCGGTTATTCGCTGGCGGAGTCCAATGCGCGGCTGTCACGCAACAATGGCGTGGTAGCCAGTTTCTCGCGCGCCCTGGCAGAAGGGCTCTCAGCGCAGCAGAGCGATGCGGAGTTCAACGCAAAGCTGGATGGCACGGTCGAAAGCATCTATCAGGCTTCCCGCACCTGATCAGACCGCTGCCCGACTTTTGCGTACACCGCCCGCCCCAGTCAATGGGCCGGGCCGGCAATTCGATCGATGGAGTTCATCATGACTTTCAGCGCTGGATCTTCGGTACTGCGTATTGTGGCGACAGCCGTTCCGTTGCTGGTCCTGCTGACTGCAGCTTGCACGCAGTCTGCACCTGAGGTTGCTGCACCACCTGCAGCGCCGCAGGCGGTGGACGGGTGGATCGAATACCCAGCCACTGATGCCATCGCCAGAGTGCAGGCCGCGCACTGGCGCAGCGATACCATCAATATTCCGCTGGCAGCGGGCACGGAGCTGGAATACAAGCTCAATGTGAAGAAGGGGGATGCGCTGGCGTATGCCATCAGCTACGGCGCCCTGCAGGACCCATCTGCCGTGGTCTCGGAATTTCACGGTCACACCGAACAGCGCGCCGATGGCGTGGGTGACCTGATGTATTACTCGAAGACCAACGGCACGGCGCAGAGCGGTCAGCTGGTGGCCCCGTGGGATGGCGTTCATGGCTGGTATCTGAAGAACGGCTCCATGAAGGACATCACCGTCAAGCTGCAGCTGGCCGGCTTCTACGACCTCATACCGGATCAGTTCTAGAGCAGCGGGTGTGGAGCCGCGTCAGTCGAACACCGGCGCATAGAAATAGGCGATCAGCCGGCCGCAGGCCAGGATGCCGGACCACAGCAGCAGCGACAGCACTGCGGAGATGCGCACGACCGGCGGTGACCATTGCCCGATGTCCCAGGACGGCAGGCCGCGTTGTCCGATGTAATGCATGAAGGCGGCATTCAGTCCGGCCAGCGGCAGCAGCAGCATCTTGATGACGAATGCTTCGTCGTTCACCAGTTGTGTGGCCTGAAAGCTGATCAGCCACAGCCCGCTGAGGGTAGCAATGGCAAAGCCGATCCACACCAAGGGCAGTATGTGACGCTGCAGCACTGACACCGATAGGGTGTTCCGGCGCATGCCGAGCAGCCTTAGATCCAGCGCCACCATGCCCCCAAACACCGTGGTCAGGCCGAGCAGGTGTACCACCTCAAGTCCCGGGAACAACCACGTGTAGGTGCGCACCGCCTGTCCAGGCCAGGTGGACTCCAATGTCCGCGCCAGTTCCATCCACATCGAATCACTATAACTGAACCTGCCGCGTGCTCCCCAGACATGGCCCAGATCCATGTTGAAGTTGATGGCGACAATAAGCCGGCATCCTGACAGGACAGCCGAACAGGTTTCCCCATCGGTAACCCTGTGAACCAAAGTCTGTCTTGCAGGTCTCATCCGGCCAGATAGCGTCCAGCGCCGCAGCGGGCTGTCGCCATCATGCGACTACAGCGTCATGCGCCGGTAATATGCGCTCCTGTAATGAGCATGTATCGAACAGTTAACTTTACAAACGGTTTGATTCAGCTATCATACGTCCCATGGGTAGAGACGGACGCCAGTCCGTAACTGCCCGAAAGTCGCGGAACAAGACCCCCCCGTTTCCGCGCGATACCTTAAGCCCCGCTCTGCGGGGCTTTTTTTTGGTGCGCGGTGCCGCCGCGCCCGCCTTCCGACAGGGCACGCGCGCGGTTCCGGGCCGCCGGCGGGCATCCGGATGGCGTGCCCGAAAATTGCAGAGGTCCCCTGCTGTGTCCATTCACGTTGCGCTGAATCACATCACCCGTTACCGCTACGACCGCAGCGTGATGCTCGGTCCGCAGTTGGTGCGTCTGCGACCGGCGCCGCATTGCCGTAGCCGCATACTCTCGTACTCGCTGCAAGTGACGCCGTCGCAGCACTTCATCAACTGGCAGCAGGATCCACAGTCGAATTATCTGGCGCGGCTGGTATTCCCCGAGCCTGCGCGCGAGTTCTGCATCGAGGTGGCGCTGGTTGCCGAGATGGCGGTGCTCAACCCCTTCGACTTCTTTCTGGCGCCACATGCCGAGCAGGCGCCGTTCCGCTACAGCGTCGAGGAAGTACGCGAGCTGGCGGCCTGGCTGCTGGTCAAGCAGCCGCTGACGCCGAAGTTCACGGCCTATCTGCGCCGCTTTACCGGACGCCGGCAGCGCACCATCGATTTCCTGGTGGAACTGAATCGCACTCTGGCCGCCGACATCAGCTATCTGATTCGCATGGAACCGGGCGTGCAGACGCCGGAACAGACCTTGCAGCTGCAAGCGGGTTCCTGCCGCGATTCGGCCTGGCTGCTGGTGCAGCTGTTGCGGCACCTGGGCCTGGCGGCGCGTTTCGTCTCCGGTTACCTGATTCAGCTGGTGCCCGATGTGAAATCGCTGGACGGTCCGCCCGGGCCCGACAAGGACTTCACCGACCTGCATGCCTGGTGCGAGGTGTATTTGCCAGGCGCCGGCTGGATCGGCCTCGATCCCACCTCGGGTCTGCTGGCCGGCGAGGGCCACATTCCGCTGGCCTGCACGCCGGAGCCGTCGTCGGCCGCACCGATCAGCGGTGCCGTCGATGAGAGCGAAGTCGAGTTCGAGCATCGCATGAAGGTGGAGCGTGTCTGGGAGGCGCCTCGCGTCACCAGGCCGTATACCGATGCGCAATGGCAGCAGATCGAGGCGCTGGGCGAGGAGGTCGATCTTGAACTGGAAGCGGGCGATGTACGGTTGACAATGGGCGGCGAACCCACCTTCGTCTCGGTCGATGATCCCGATGGTGCCGAATGGAATACCACGGCGATGGGACCGAACAAGCGCCGCCTGGCCGCAGAGCTGTATCACCGTCTGCGCGACCGGCATGCGCCCAACGGGCTGGTGCACTTCGGTCAGGGCAAGTGGTATCCGGGCGAGCAGCTGCCGCGCTGGTCGCTGAACTGCTTCTGGCGCCGCGATGGTGTGCCGATCTGGCAGGACAGCGCGCTGCTGGCCGATGAAAGCCGCGACTACGACCTCACGGCCGACAAGGCGCAGCAGTTCCTGCAGGGCGTGGCGTCGCGTCTGACTGTGGATGACGGCTGCGTATTCCCGACCTACGAAGATGCCTGGTACTACCTGTGGCGCGAACGACGTCTGCCCGGCAACGTCGATCCGCTCGACGCGCGTCTCGATGACGCGCAGGAGCGCGAGCGGCTGAGGCGCATATTCACGCAGGGACTGGGTCACGTGGTCGGTCACGTGCTGCCGCTGGCGCGCGCGCCGGATGGCCTGCGCTGGCAGAGCGGTTCGTGGTTCCTGCGCAGCGAACACTGTTTCCTGATGCCCGGCGATTCGCCGCTGGGTTATCGGCTGCCGCTGGATTCGCAGCCGTGGACCTCATCGCTCGACTATCCCTACGTGCACGGGCCCGATCCGCTGTTGCCGCAGCCGGCCTTGCCGCCGCGGCCTGCCGCTGCCGCACTGCGTCCGCAGCCGCGCGATCCGGTGCGCACAGAAGAACACGTGGCTGCCCCGGCAGCGTCCGCAGCCGCGGGCGGCGCGCCATTGCCCGGTGAATCGGCGCACTGGATTACCCGCACGGCGCTGTGCGCCGAACCGCGCAACGGCGTGCTGTACCTGTTCATGCCGCCGCTGGCGCGCACCGAGGACTACCTCGAGCTGGTGTCGGTCATCGAGGCCACAGCAGCCGAGCTGCAGCTGCCGGTGCTGCTGGAAGGATATGAGCCGCCCAAGGATGCCAGGCTCAGCAGTTTCCGCGTGACGCCCGATCCCGGTGTCATCGAGGTCAACATCCATCCATCAGAGAGCTGGCGGCAGCTGGTGGATCGCACCACGCATCTGTACGAGACCGCGCACCAGACGCGACTGTCGGCCGAGAAGTTCATGCTCGACGGACGCCACACCGGCACCGGCGGCGGCAATCACTTCGTGATCGGTGGCGCCACCCCCGGCGATTCACCGTTCCTGCGGCGGCCGGATCTGCTCGGGAGCCTGCTGGCCTACTGGCACAACCATCCATCGCTGTCCTATCTGTTCTCCGGGCTGTTCATCGGCCCGACCTCGCAGGCGCCGCGCGTCGATGAGGCGCGCAACGATTCGCTGTACGAGCTGGAAATCGCGCTGCGTCAATTGCAGTCGGTGGGGCCTGCGGTGCAGCCGTGGTTCGTCGACCGCACGCTGCGCAATCTGCTGATCGATGTCACCGGCAATACGCATCGCGCCGAGTTCTGCATCGACAAGCTGTTCTCGCCCGATGGCACGGCCGGACGGCTCGGCCTGCTGGAACTGCGCGCTTTCGAAATGCCGCCGCATCACCGCATGAGCCTGACGCAGCAATTGCTGCTGCGTTCGCTGATCGCACGTTTCTGGCGCCAGCCCTACCAGCCGGCGCGGCTGGCACGCTGGGGCACCGAGCTGCACGACCGCTTCATGCTGCCTTACTTCATCGAACGGGATTTCCGCGAGGTGCTCGCCGAGCAGCATCAGGCCGGTTTTGCGCTGCAGCCCGAATGGTTCGCGCCGCATTTCGAGTTCCGCTTCCCGAAGTACGGCGACTACGCCGTGTGGGGCGCCGAGCTGGAATTGCGCCAGGCGCTGGAACCCTGGCATGTGATGGGCGAGGAGGGTGCCGCTGGTGGCGCCGTGCGCCACGTCGATTCCTCGCTCGAACGTCTGCAGGTGAAGATCAGCGGGCTGGCGCCCGACCGCTATGCGCTGGCCTGCAATGGCCGGCGCGTGCCGTTGCGTCCCACCGGCAATACCGGCGAATTCGTCGCCGGCGTGCGCTATCGGGCTTGGCGGCCAGCCTCGGCGCTGCATCCGGGCATCGATGTGCATGCGCCGCTGACCTTCGATCTGGTCGATACCTGGCTGAACCGCTCGCTGGGCGGCTGTCAGTACCACGTGGCGCATCCGGGTGGCCGCAGCTACGCCACCTTCCCGGTCAATTCCTTCGAGGCCGAGAGTCGCCGACTGGCGCGCTTCTTCCGCTTCGGCCATACGCCGGAAGCGATCACCGCCGCTGCAGAATCGACGAATCCCGATTTTCCGTTTACTCTGGATTTGCGACGCAGTGATTCCGCATGACATTGAAGGCAGATGGTCGCCGATCCTCTCGAGCATTACGCGGGCAGCGCCCAGCGCTTCGATGAACTGCTGGATGGCCAGGGAGCCGTGCGTCCGCACTGGCGCCGGCTGGTCGAGCATCTGTCTTCGGGCGGCATGGACTCGGTGCGCCGCGGCGTCGAGCTGGCGCGCCGGCTGGTAGTCGAGAACGGCGTCACCTACAACGTCTATGCCGATCCGCAGGGGCGCGACCGTCCCTGGCAACTCGATCCGCTGCCGCTGCTGCTGAGCGCCGCCGAATGGCGCGACATCGAAGCCGGTGTTGTACAGCGCACGCAGCTGGCGAACGCTGTGTTGCAGGACCTGTACGGGCCGCAGCGGCTGCTCCGGAGCGGCGTGCTGCCGGCCGAACTGCCATTCGGTCATCCCAATTTCCTGTGGTCAGCCTGCGGCCTGCGGCCCCTGCGCGATGTGTGGCTGCACGTGCACGCCGTCGACATCGCGCGCGCGCCGGATGGGCGCTGGTGGGTGCTGGGCGATCGCACGCAGAGCCCGTCCGGCCTGGGCTATGCGCTGGAGAACCGGCAGATCGTGTCCCGCGTCTATCCCGGACTGATCAACGATCTGGGCGTGCGTTCGCTGGCCGGTTTCCCCACGGCCATGCATGAGAGTCTCGCCGACCTGGCCGACGACGATGTGTCGCTGGCGGTGGTGCTGACACCGGGCCCCTTCAACGAAACATATTTCGAACATGCCTATCTGGCGCGCCAGCTCGGCATGCCGCTGGTACAGGGCCAGGACCTGACCGTGCGCTCCGATGTGGTCTATCTGAAGACCTTTGCCGGTCTGCGGCGCGTGCACGCCATCCTGCGCCGCGTCGATGACGACTACTGCGATCCGCTCGAACTGCGCGTCGACTCGGCGCTGGGCGTGCCCGGACTGCTGGGCGCAGTGCGCGCCGGCAAGGTGGCGCTGGCCAATGCGCTGGGCAGTGGCGTGCTGGAATCTCCGGCCTGGCAGGGCTTTCTGCCCGGCGCGGCGCAGGCGCTGCTGGGTACCTCGTTGTTGATGCCGTCGGTGGCCACCTGGTGGTGCGGCGAGCGCCCGGCGCTGGACTATGTGCTCGACAATCTGGACCGGCTGGTCATCAAGACCACCTTCCCGAACCAGAGCTTCGAAGCGGCCTTTGGCCGCCATCTCTCTTCCGGGGAGCGCAACGCGTTGCGCCTGCGGTTGCGTGCGCGGCCCTATGCCTATGTGGCGCAGGAGCGGCTGCTGTTCTCGCATACCCCGGCCTGGCGCGCCGGCACGCGGGTGCGCCTGGCGCCACGCGCGCTGAGCCTGCGCGTCTACGTGGTGTGGACGCCGCAGGGTTATCGCGTACTGCCCGGCGGTCTGGCGCGCATCGCCGCCGAAGGCGTGCGCGACGTTGTTTCGAGCCAGCGCGGCGGCGGCAGCAAGGATGTGTGGGTGCTGGCCGATCCGCAGAAGGCGCTGCCGCTGGATGAACCGGCCGCCGCGCCGCGCATGACCCGGCACACCGATCTGCCCTCGCAGCTGGTGGAAAACCTGTACTGGCTGGGTCGCTACTCCGAGCGTTGCGAAGACAAGGCGCGGCTATTGCGTGCCACGCTGGCGGTGCGCACCGACCGGCGCGTCTGGCGCGTGGCGCTGGCGACCTGCGCCGCCTTCGGCGTGCTGGACCCGGACACTGACGCCGGCATCAGTCTCTACGACGATAAACTGGAACTCGGGCTGGCGGCCGATCTCGGCCGCTTCGGCTGGGCAGCGACGCAGGCGCGCAGTCGGCTGTCGGCTGCGCACTGGCGCTCGATCAGCATGATGCAGCGCCAGTTTCATGAAGCCGGCCAGAGCCGTTCGGAACCGGTGGAAATGCTGGATCGTCTGCTGGTGTCGCTGACCTCGCTGAGCGGCTTCGCGCTCGATGACATGACTCAGGATGACGGTTGGCGCATGTTGATGCTGGGCCGGCGTCTGGAGCGCGTGCACTACCTGTCGCAGCTGCTGGCCGACGTGCTGGATGCGGAGCCGGCGGCGCTGCGCGCCTCGCTGGGCTGGCTGCTCGAGGTCTGCAGCAGCAGCATCACCTATCGCACACGTTACGTGACCGCGCCGCAGCCGGGACCGGTGCTGCAGCTGCTGATCGAGGAATCCGGCAATCCGCGCGCGCTGGCCTTCCAGTGGCACAAGATCGGTCGCACGCTGCGCGAGCTGTCGGTGCAGCATGAAGGTGAACTGGATCATTCGCTGCAGCAGGCCATTGCCGCTTTGCGCGAGGTCGATCTGCTGCGACTCGAAGAGTCGGGCCTGACCGGGTTGCGGCAGCGCCTGCTGGCATTGGGAGACAGCGCCGAGCAGCTGGCCGACCGGCTGACCATGCGGCATTTCTCGCATGTGGGGCGCGATCTGCGCGTGGTGGCCACATGAGCGGCGTGGTGCGTTACCAGGTGCGCCATCAGACCGTGTATGCCTATGCGGGCAGCGTGGCACATGCCCAGCATCTGCTGCATCTGAAGCCGCGCGAGACGGCCACACAGCGCTGTCTGGAGCAGGCCATCGATGTGTGGCCGGCGGCTCAGCGCAGCCAGCACGTCGACGCCTTCGGCAATCACGCCACGCGGCTGGAACTGGACCGGCCGCACCAGACTCTGGAAGTCACCGCGCGCATGCGCATCGAACTGCTGCCGAAGCCCAGCGTCGACGCGGCGGCTTCGCTGGCCTGGGAGCAGGTGCGCGATGGTCTGCATTACACCGGCGAGCCCATCGATGCCGACTGGCTCGAGGCGGCGCGTTACCGTGCGCAGTCCCCGTTCGTATCGATCAAGCGGCTGTTCGAGCAATACGCCATCGACTGTTTCGCACCCGACACGCCGGTGCTGGTCGCCACGCGCGCGTTGATGAGCAAGATCCATCAGGAATTCAGCTACGAGAGCGGCGCCACGCACATTGGCATCTCGTTGCAGGAAGTGCTGGCGCAGCGACGTGGCGTCTGTCAGGACTACGCGCATTTCATGATCGCCTGCCTGCGCTCGCTGGGTCTGGCGGCGCGCTATGTCAGCGGCTACCTGCATACCGCGCAAGGCGAGCAGGGACCCGAGCTGATGGGCGCCGACGCTTCGCATGCCTGGGTGGCGGTGTACGCGCCGCCGTTCGGCTGGATCGAGCTGGACCCCACCAACAATCTGCTGGTCGATCGCGAACATGTGGTGCTGGCCTGGGGGCGTGACTTCGGCGATGTCTCACCATTGCGCGGCGTGCTGCTGGGTGGCGGTGCGCATTCGCTGGACGTGGGCGTATCGGTACAGCCGCTGCCGACTTAAGCTTGGGTAATGACTGATTCGTCGAGTGCCAGCCAGCGCGCACTGGTCATGCTGGATGAGCGCGCGCCGCAGGCTGCCGCGCTGTTGGGTGCGCTGCCTGAGCTGCAACGTACTGAAGTGCTTCAGGTATTTGCCGCCAGCGATTTCGTGCTGGGTGCGGTGGTCGCCGACCAGCTGCTGCTGCCACGGTTGCTGGATCGCGCCGCAGGCCCGCAGCCGCTGCCCGCTGCCGCCGATGAAGTGGAGTTCATGGCGGCGCTGCGCCGCTGGCGGCGCAACGAACTGGCGCGCATTGCCTGGCGCGATCTGGCAGGTCAGGCGCAACTGCCCGAGATCCTGCGCGAGCTGAGTGCCACCGCCGACGCCGCCATCCGCGCCGCGCATGATGCGGCCTATGGCCTGCTCGAACAGCGCCATGGCGCGCCGCGCATGGCCGATGGTGCCGCCCAGCCGCTGGTGATCATCGCCATGGGCAAGCTCGGCGGCGGCGAGCTGAATTTTTCCTCGGATATCGATCTGGTGTTCCTGTTCCAGGAACACGGCGAGACCAGTGGTCCGCGCCCGCTCAGCAACGAAGAGTTCTTCACGCGACTCGGGCAGCTGCTGATCCGCTACCTGAACCAGAACACCGCCGAAGGTTTTGTCTATCGCGTCGACATGCGGCTGCGACCCTTCGGCGACAGCGGTCCGCTGGTGGCCAGCTTCGCTTCCTTCGAGGATTATCTCGAGCGCCATGGCCGCGACTGGGAGCGCTATGCCTGGATCAAGGCACGCGCCGTGACCGGCTTGCCGGCTTACCCGACATTGTTCCGCGATTCGGTGCGACCCTTTGTCTTCCGGCGCTACCTGGATTTCGGAGTGTTCGAATCGCTGCGCGAGATGAAGGGGCTGATCGAGCGCGAGGTGGCGCGGCGCGAGCTGCACGACAACGTCAAGCTGGGCCCCGGCGGCATCCGCGAGATCGAGTTCATCGTGCAGGCCTTCCAGCTGATCCGCGGCGGGCAGGATGCGCGGCTGCAGGATCCGTCGCTGCTGCATACGCTGCCGCTGCTGGTGGGCAGCAGGCAGCTGCCGGCTGCAGTGGTCGCCGAGCTGGGCACGGCCTATGAGTTCCTGCGGCGTCTGGAAAACCGGCTGCAGATGCTGGATGAGCGGCAGACGCACACTTTGCCCGGCGAAGAAGATTCGCGACGGCGCGTTGCTGCAGCGATGGGTGCCGCGGATTGGCCGGCGCTGCTGTCGCAGCTCGACACGCATCGACGCCGTGTCAGCGAGCACTTTGCCGCGTTGATCACCGGCAGCAACGACGCGCAGTCCACCATGGTCGCCGGCCGGTTGGCACCGCTGTGGGAGGGCGAGCCGGACGTGGCTACGCTGCAGGCGCGTCTGGCCGCGCAGCAGTTGCCCGCCGATGCCGAGCTGGCGCAGATGCTGCTCGATCTGCGCGATTCGCCGCTGCTGCGTCGGCTGGATGAATCCGGTCGCCGTCGCCTGGCCGAGTTGCTGCCAGCCTTGCTGGCCGATGCGCGCAATCAGGCGCAGCCGGTGCTGGTGATGCGCCGTCTGCTGCGCATCATCGACGCCATCGGTGGCCGCTCGGCCTACTTTGCGTTGCTGCTGGTCAATGTTGGCGCGCGGCACCGGCTGGTGGAGCTGGCGGCGCACGGCGAATTCCTGGCGGCGCAGATTGCCGCGCATCCGCTGCTGCTGGATGAGCTGATCGACACGCGGCTGATGGAACAGCTGCCGGACCGGGCCAGCCTGCAGCACGATCTGCGTCAGCGCATGGAAGGGGTGGCCGACGATGAGGAACGGCAGGTCGAACAGCTGCGGCATTTCCAGCGCGCTGCGGTATTCCGCATCGCCGTCGCCGATCTGACCGGGTTGCTGCCGGTGATGCAGGTCAGCGACCAGCTCACCGATGTGGCGGAGCTGATCCTCGAGCAGACCATGCAGTTGACCTGGCGCACGCTGACGGCTGCGCTTGGCACGCCGATGTGCGGCGAAGGCGCCGCGCGTCGACCGGTGCTGATCTGCGCGGTGGGCTACGGCAAGCTCGGCGGCATCGAGCTGGGCTACAGCTCGGATCTGGATCTGGTGTTCCTGCACGATTCGACCGGCGCCGGCCAGCACACCGAAGGCGCCCGCTCGCTCGACAACCAGGTGTTCTTTGTGCGTTTCGTGCAGCGGCTGGTGCACCTGCTGTCGATGCATTCGGCGGCGGGACGACTGTACGAGGTGGACATGCGGCTGCGTCCCAGCGGCAAGGGCGGCATGCTGATCACGCAGATCGACGCCTTCGCCGGCTATCAGCGCGACGAGGCCTGGACCTGGGAGCATCAGGCCCTGCTGCATGCGCGAGCCGTGGCCGGTGACTTGGCGCTGCGCCAGCGTTTCGAGGAGGTTCGTTCGCTGACGCTGTGCCAGCATGTGCATCGCGACCGTCTGCAGGACGACGTGCGCCAGATGCGCGAGCGCGTGCGGGCCGAGCTGGGTCAGGCCGACCGGAGCCGGTTCAATCTGAAGAAGGATGCCGGCGGCATTGCCGACATCGAGTTTCTGGCCCAGTACTGGGCGCTGCGCTGGGCCGGCGAGTATCCGCCGGTGGCCATGTATTCCGACACCATCCGCCAGCTGGAATCGGTGGCCTCGGCCGACCTGGTACCGCAGACCACCATCGATGTGCTGACCGGCGCCTATCGCCGCTATCGCGCCACCATCCACCACCGTTCGCTGGATGACAGCGATGCGGTACTGCCAGCGGGCGAGCTGGCCGATGAGCGCGCCGCGGTGACCGCCATCTGGGACCAGACAATGCTGCCGCGACCGCTATAATTCATTGCATGTCAGAAGCCAGCAAAGCGCAGCAGGCCAATGCGCAGAACCAGTACGAAGTCACCGCCCGCGACCTGCCGCTGGCCTGTCCGGGACCTGCGATGATTTTGTGGAATTCGCATCCGCGCGTTTTCCTGCCGATCGAGAAAACCGGCTGGGCCAAGTGCCCTTATTGCGGGGCCGAGTACACGCTGAAGCCATAGCGGCGCGCTCATCGGGCGCTGCCGGGACCGGTTCAGTCAGGGACGGGTCGGGCGCGCTTCAATGAAAGGCGCGGACGCCTTTCATTGGCGTTCCCTTATATGGACCCGTCCCCGACTGCAACGACGTTCTTGATCGGAGGTAGCGGACAGATTGCGACCTTATATCCGGCCGACTTGCGAGGCATGAGGCC
>JAIBJM010000120.1 GCA_020029535.1 Gammaproteobacteria bacterium
ATAGGCTCTTGTAGAGGAGGTACTCCACCGATTGCCCAGGCAATCATGACGTGATGGCAAGACAGGTCGGACCGTGGTTAGCAAAGCCCGCGCTTACCGGGGCACCTAGAGTGCGCGTAACCGATTGAGGCGCTAACCAGCGAATCCCATCAGGGACAGTGGCAGACAGCCGCATTCAAAGTCCGGATGTACGGGTGCAATCCTTACCTTCAAGCTGTCATGAATTGAAAGTCTGGCAAACCCGGGGGCGTCCATGTACGGTAAGCGGCCTTGGTCTTGGCCCGGCTCGCACAGGCCTGCGCCACATGGGCCGTGGGGCGGCCATAAAAATCCCGCGCCAGCGACAACAGACGCCTCTGCAACCGCACATCGGGCAGATCGCAACCGCCAAATTCTTCCTCCGCCCAGTCTGCCGGGATGATCTGGGCAGCGCCCGGGCTCACGCACCTGGGCGGGGCCAGGGTGTCACCGTCGGCCTGCAAGATCGCTTGCCAATGCGATTGCAACGGATAGACCCAAATGTCCTTGATCGTCTCCTGCGCAACGTGCCGCCGATCTTGCCGGCCACGCCCCTGAGTTTGACCAAGGAGGCGCCAATTGGCGGCACGATAACAGGTACCGCGATACTGGCTGCGATCAACGAAGGTTTCCACCAGCACCGGCGTGATGCCGTAGCGCGACTGCCAGTCATTCGCCAGGCGAGCGAGCGCCTGACTCAGTACGTGCGAGGCCAGGTTGGGAACGCGGATGCTGGGCACAATCAGAAACCGGCTATTGGCCACCACCTTGGACAACTGCGCTTGGCGAATTCGATCATCCCAGCCAATCCATTCATCGCGAGGGGCCAGCCGCCACGCAGGAGCGCTGAAACTCAATCCGCCCACAAACCCTGCTTCGCATGCCGCCAGATAACGAAGTTGCGCCCCGCACAGCGCTCCTGCACCCAACGGATGGTGTGCTTGCATCATCGCCGACCACGTGCTCGACAATTCCGCTTGCCCACTGTCAACCGCGACCAGCCATACCGGGCCCAGGTCGCTCAGCGTCGTCTCAATGGCCAGCCAGTCCCGGCGCACAGGCGCCGACGCCTCCCTTGACTTGGCAAACGAGACTGCCTGACCGGCGGGAAGCTCAATGATCCCGCGTCGGGACAGCTCGAGCAACGCCACCCGACAACTCATGTCTTTCGGCTGTCCATCGGCGCCTTGCCATCCCAACCAACCACATACCTCCCGCGACAGCGCGGTACGCGTCAGCAAAGGATCCCCCTCCACTCGCAAACGAATTCGCGCCAGAATTCCATCGGAAAATTCTCGTGCCGCAACCAACATGAACCCAGGTTAGCCCGACTTCGCCAACTGACCCCTCGGTTTGCTGGTTTTGCGGGCCTTTGGCCCGCTCTGCCTTTTGCAAGTTCCTGATCTGGTTAGAGCCGATCTGTGCGTCACGGCCAAAGGTTCGTGTAGTGCCGACCTTGGTCATTGAAGACTGCAGCGGTTTCGTCGACACTGGTCGGCATGTTTCTGCGCGCCAAAGTCCGCAAGAAAGACGGCAAGCTGCACCGCTACTGGAGCATCGTCGAGAGCCAGCGCACGCGCGGCGGCCGAGTAGTACAAAGACATGTTCTCATTGACGGTGAGTCGGCCCCGGCAGTGGGGCGCTTGCTGGCTGGGGTTGGAAGTGTGGGAGTGGGTGGACTTTGACCTGTTCTGGCGCCCGCGTCTGCGGCGTAACCGCGAAGGCACCGATTGGCTCAACGTGTTCAAGACGCTGGTGTGCTACCGGCTGATCGATCCGGGCAGCGAGTGGCGGCTGCATCGGCAGTGGTTTGAGTGCAGTGCGATGGGGGATTTGCTGGGCGAGGATGCGGGACTGGCGCAGCCCAGTCGTCTCTACCGGTGTCTGGACATGCTGGTCGAACACAAACAGTCGATGTTCAGCTTCCTGCGCGAGCGTTGGCAGACGTTGTTCAAGGCGGGCTTCGAAGTGCTGCTCTACGATCTGACCAGCACCTACTTCGAGAGCGATCCACCAGAGGAGGAAAGCCTTCGCAAGTTTGGCTACAGCCGCGACAAGCGCTCCGACTGCGTGCAGGTGGTCATCGCGTTGATCGTCACGCCCGAGGGCTTGCCGCTGGCCTACGAAGTCATGGCGGGCAACACCTCCGACAAGACCACGCTGTGGAGGTTTGTCGAGAAGATCGAGGCGCAGTACGGCAAGGCGATGCGTACTTGGGTCATGGATCGCGGCATCCCAACCGAGGAGACACTCGAGAAGATGCGCACGGCCAGTCCGCGGATCGATTACCTGGTGGGCACCCCACGCGGGCGATTGACCAAGCTGGAGAAGCAATTCCTGGAGCAACCGTGGCAGCAGGCGCGTGAGCAGGTAAAGGTCAAGCTGCTTGATCGGGACGGTGAACTCTACATCCTTGCGCGCAGCGAAGGCCGCGTAGACAAGGAGCGCGCGATGCGCCAACGCACCCTCAAGAAGCTCATCAAACGCCTGCATGAGTTGCGTGGGCAAAAGCTCGATCGCGACGCGTTGCTGCTCAAGCTCGGCGCGGCCAAACGCGATGCTGGTCGCAGCTACCACCTGATGGATATTCGGGTGCCGGGCAAGGACGAGGCGGTCAATGAGCAGAGTTTCACCTTTGGCATCAAGCGCGACAAGCTGCGCAAGGCGCGCCGGCACGAGGGCCACTATCTGCTGCGCTCGAACATGACGGGCGAGTCACCTGCGAAGCTGTGGCAGTTCTACATCCAGCTGACCGAGGTGGAGCAGGCGTTCAAGGAACTGAAAAGCGACCTGGCGATCCGACCGATCCACCATCAGAAGGACGAACGCATCGAGGCGCACATCTTCGTTGCCTTCGTCGCCTACTGCCTGCAGGTCACCCTCAAGCAGCGGCTGCGCACGCTCGCACCCGGACTGACCCCGCGCGCGGTGCTGGAGAAATTCGCCGGTATCCAGATGGTGGATGTGCACCTACCGACTACCGACGGGCGGCATCTGGTTCTGTCGCGCCACACCGAGCCCGATGCCGACCAGAAACTACTGCTGCAGCGACTGAAGATGGTCCTTCCGCAACAGCCACCGCCGAGGATCGCCGGCACCGCGACGGCTGCTCCGGCAACGCCCGCTGTAGTGCCGACCTTCTAAGGTCGGCGGTAGTGAAAACAGGTATTTACGCTCGACTATACCCTTCAGTTGGCGAAGTCGGGCTAGATGTAGTGGTATGAGATTTCGCGGCATAGATCTCGGCGTAGG
>JAIBJM010000062.1 GCA_020029535.1 Gammaproteobacteria bacterium
GAGAGTTCCTTCGCAAAAGTGGACACCCATTGGTTAGAACTTCTGATGTTCGAACTCTATCGGTGGTCGATATCCCAGCGCTGAGTGTAGTCTCTCTCGATTGTAGAAATCGACGTAGTCTTTAACTGCACCTCGGAGCTGCTGATCGGTCTGGAAGCCCTTCCGGTGATACATATCGGACTTCAGGGTCTTGTTCCAAGACTCCATGTGCGCGTTATCTGTCATGCGTCGCGGGCGGTTGACCGACTGATCCATGCCGGCGCGCTGCAGGCGGCGCCTGAAGTCGGCGGCCATGAACTCCACGCCTCGATCACTGTGGAACAAGGTGCCGGCCGCCGGGGCGCGAGTGCGCAGAGCTGAACACAGTGCTCGTCGGGTCAGCGCAGCGGTTCGCTCGGTTCCCAACGACCAGCCCAGCAGACGTCGCGAGTAGCGATCCATGATCGTGGCCAGGTAGCGCCACTCATCAGCCACTTTGAGATACGTGACGTCGGCCACCCAGAGTTGATCGATACCGGTCAGTTGCAATGAATGCGCTCGACTCTCCACACTGGCGTAGAACCGTGTGGTACCCGGCATGCGTCGATACAGCTTGGCTGAGCAGGCTCGAACACCTCGCTCCCGCATGATCCGCTCCACTCTTCTGCGCCCCACAGCCTCACCTTGACGCCCCAGCGCTGCGTGCACTCGTGGACTGCCGTAGGTCTGGCGACTGTCTGCATGAACCTGCTGGATCTGCTCGAACAACCGCTCGTCTTCGGTGGATCGTTCGCTCGGTGATCGATGCGACCAAGCGTAGAACCCGGAAACACTCACGCCGTAGAGCCTGCACATCACTCGGATCGGGTACGTGCCTTCACAGTGCGCGATGAAGGCGAAGATTTCGCCCTTCGAGCAGAAGTGAAGGCGATGGCTTTTTTTAGGAGATCGTGCTCCATCTTCAGCCGTTCGTGTTCCTTCTTCAGCTTTCGCAGCTGCTTCAGCTCTGCGGCGATCTCTTTGTTGACCGCGACTGCCTTGACCACAATCTTTCCCTCCCGAGCCTGCTTGCGCCAAAGAGACAACATGAAGGGATGAATATAAAGCGAGTCGGCTACATCTTTCACCGCGACTCCTGCGATCTGGCTCAACCGAACGGCGGTCGCCTTGAACTCCTCACTGTATTTGTATGTCGTTCTCGGTCCTGGTCTTGGCATCTTCTGGTGTCCACCAAACCGAAGGAACTATCGTGCAAACTTGATGCGCTTGTTAGCCGCTTGCGACGCCATAAGCTACTTCTCAACAAGGTCACGGATCTCCGCATCCCTCCGCGCGAGGTCTCGCTTCATTGCAGAGGCCATCTCCAAATAGGCGACCTTGCTCTTGAAGTCATCCTTTTCCTCGTCACGCATCCACTTCTCGTACTGATCAGCGATTTCCTTCGGCATCAATGCGAAGATCTCCGCACTCATTTCCGACGAATATGAGTTCTCTTTCAGTCCCTTCCCGAAACGTTCCAAGTTCCTCTCATAGAGCCTTTCGAAGCGATCGCGCTCCGCCCTCAGATAGCTCAGTCGTGCTTCAAATCGCCATCGACGCTCGGTGTATTGCAGCGTGAGCAAGGGTGCTACCCATCCGATGAGCCCGCCGACAAACACGCCCATTAATGCATCGTTCACGCTCATTCTCTCTGGCGGCTACCGTTTTGTTGAGCCGCGCCGACTACTGAACGTACAGGAAACTCTGCAGCGTTTCACGGCGTCGGCTGGAACAAATTGTTGGGCATTTTGTTAGTCGTCATATTCACTAAAGTCTGTTGCGGTCCATCCGTTTCGGCGCTGTAGCATGCCCCGATACTCCAGAATTAGTGCCCTGATTTCTTTTGAGTAATCATGAGGAACCGATGTGGCTTCGTTCCATTCATGACGGGGATCGTACTTCGCACGGATTGCGTCATGTTTTGTCGATATTTCCAGTACGCCCTTTCGTCTTCAGCTTCTTGTTGTCTCGCAGCTTCCGTTTTTTCCACTGCTGGGGGAATTGCGTGACAAGCCAATAGCAGCAGTACAGGACTGAAACCACGATAGCAACCGTGAGAAGGGTATCGGCAGTTGCCGGATAAAACTGTTTCAACAGAATCCAAAGGATTACTACGAGCAGGACGTTGGTGATATTCGCGCGATCCACACATGCCTCTGTAATGCCCAACCACATTTAGGCCGCATAAATGCGGCCGCGGCGGCGTTATGCCACAGTTTATTGGGGCCAATTGTATCGGCCTCCATCAGAAACCCCCGTTTTGCCGAAAAGACTAGACCACGCGCAAACGGACGCGTCAAACCATACCTGACGGAATGAGCCGCGCGGTTGCGGAGTCGGGGGCGTCTTGATCGCTTGCGGCCTGCGCTTCGCAAGGCAAGCTTGCTCAGCGCCATACGGCCTCCGCTCGGCGCGCCTTATTCGCGATCAAGACGCCCCCGACTCCGCAACCGCTCATGTCAGCGACAAAGTTCTGCATTCGCAGCCGTTTTTCGCAGTTCTCACCCCAGCAGCGCAGGGCCATTGTTGCCTCGTTGTTGGGCATGCCGATTGCGTCGCGCAACGAAAGTGACACCAGTCAAGGAACGGAGGTTCGCCTTGCCATGTGTATCGCGTAGAGATACATTCTGAATGATAAGGACGTTTCGCCACCGTGGCCTTGAGAAGTTCTTCCGTACAGGCTCAAAGGCGGGCATCCAGCCCAAGCACGCCAGACGGTTGCGGCTTCAACTGGGCCGGCTGGATGCCGCCGGTGATCCTGCTGAAATGAATCTGCCGGGCTGGCGTCTGCATCCGCTGAAAGGCGATCTGGCCGGCCACTGGGCGGTCTGGGTCGATGAGAACTGGCGAATGACGTTCGCGTTTGAAGACAAAGACGCTGTGCTGGTTGATTATCGGGACTATCACTGAGAGGCAGACTGAAATGACCCGCATGCACAACCCACCCCACCCCGGCGAGATTCTGCAGGACACGGTGCTGAGCGGCGATGAGGGCCTGACGGTATCGGACTTCGCAAGACGTCTGGGCGTATCGCGCGTGGCGCTGTCCCGTGTCGTCAACGGCCGCGCGGCCGTCAGCGCCGAGCTGGCCATCCGCCTTGCGGCCGCGCTTGGCGGCTCGGCGGAATCGTGGCTGACGATGCAAGCCTCGTATGACCTGTGGCAGGCGAAGAAGAAGCGCCGGCCGAAGATCGCACCGATTGCGCGAGCGGCCTGAAACACCGACGGACAGATTCCATGAAGAAACGCTCCTCCAGCTCGCGCAAGCCATCGGCTGGCCCACGCTATCGCATGTGGCGTGGCACGCGGGTGATCCTGCCGACCCCCGCCGAAGAACGGGCCATCAATCGCGGCATTGCGGCGGACCCGGATACCTACGTACCCACTGACGAGGAATTCGCCCAGATGAAGCCACTGCGCGGGCGGCCACGCGGCAGCGGTTCACGGGTTCGCCTGACCTTGCGGCTCGACCGCGATGTCGTGGCGCGATTCAAGTCCACCGGTCCCGGCTGGCAAACCCGCTTGAATGAACTGCTGATCCGAGCCGCGCAACGCGCACGCATCGGCGATTGATACCGATCAACCGACGACATGCGTCAGCGCACGGTCGTGGCGCGGAGGGTTCTGTGATCGCGAATGAGGCGCGCCGAGCATTGGCTGATCAGCGCGATGCAGACCTTCAGAGTCTGCAGCGCGCCGGCCAATGTGAGGGCATGCCCGCAGGGCACGCGCCGTCCTGAGCGATCACAGAACCCTCCGCGCCACGACAATGCGCTGGCACCGTTACAGCAGATCGATCACCCCATCCACCGCCGGAAATTCGTCATGGTGATTGGCAGCGCGCGTGCTGTCGGGCTTGCGCACCGCCACCACGTGCGCGATGCCGGCGCGCCGTGCGGCGCGCAGCACCGGCAGGCTGTCATCGACAAACAGGCTGCGCATCGGATCAAAGGGCTCGACCCGCTGCAGCGCCTGCCAGAAGCGCGGGTCTTCCTTGGGCGCGCCGAAAACATGCGAGCTGTAGGCGGCGTCCAGTTCCACCAGTACCTGGGTGCGCTCATCCTTGATGGACAGCGTCACCGGATGCGAATTGGTGGCCAGCACCAGCCGCTTGCCCATGCCGCGCACAGCGCGCACGAATTCGCGCGCGCCGGGCAGCCAGCTGATGCGGCTCGGGTCGGCGCGCTTCAACGCAGCAATATCCAGCTGCAGCGTGCGGCTCCAGTACTCGATGCAGTACCAGTCCAGCGTGCCCTCGCAGGCGCGGAATTTGGGCTCCAGCTGCGCCCGCGCGCTGACCGGATCCAGTCCGCGCGGCGCGCCCCAGACCGCCGGCACCACTTCGTGCCAGAAGTGCGTGTCGTAGCCGAGATCGAGCAGCGTGCCATCCAGGTCCAGCAGTACGCTGTCGATGCCGGACCAGGTGGCAGCGCTCAGCAGGGCAGATTTCATTGTCGGCTATGATGCCGGCCATGAATCCGGAGCCGCAACGTCTGGCGCAACTGCTGCCCTCGGTACTGGCACTGGCCGAGTCTGCCGGCCGCGAAATCATGGCGGTGTACGGCGGCGAGTTCGCGGTCTCGGTCAAGGCAGACAAATCACCGCTGACGGCCGCCGACCTCAATTCGCAGCGCCTGATCGCGGCGGGCCTCGCCGCGCTGACGCCGGAGATCCCGCTGCTGGGCGAGGAATCGGCCGCGGCAGACATTGCCGCCCGGCGCAGCTGGCCCACGCTGTGGCTGGTGGACCCGCTGGATGGCACGCGCGAGTTCGTCAAACGGAGCGGCGAATTCACCGTGAACATTGCGCTGATCCACGATCATCAACCGGTGCTCGGCGTACTGCATGCGCCGGCGCAGGATTTCAGCTATGTCGCGTATCGCGGTGGCGGCGCCTGGCGCACGGATGCGGCAGGTCGCACGGTAATCAGGGCGCAACGGCGGGCCGCCGATCCACCGCGCGTACTGGCCAGCGCCTCGCATCGCGGCAAATCGCTGGATCGCATGCTGGCAAGGATGGGTCCGCACCAGCTGGTCAGCGCCGGCAGCGCGCTGAAGTTCGGCTGGCTGGCCGAAGGTCGCGCCGATTTCTATCCGCGCCTGTCGCCGACCAGCGAATGGGACAGCGCTGCGGGCCAGATCATCGTCGAAGAAGCCGGGGGTCGCGTGACGGACCTGCAGGGCCAGCCGCTGCGTTACAACGCGCGCGACACGCTGACCAATCCATCCTTTGCAGCCTGGGCCGACGACGACCGCGACTGGCTGACCCTGCTGCGCGCGGAGTAACGGTGGACGCACGCATTGATCTGCACACGCACAGCAACTGCTCCGATGGCGTGCTGTCACCCGACGCGCTGGTGCAGCTGGCCGCCACACGACAACTGCAGCTGCTGGCGCTGACCGACCACGACACCGTCGCCGGCTGCGCCGCCGCACGGTCGGCCTGCACTGCACACAGCATCCGCTTCGTGCCCGGCATCGAGCTGACCGCCGAGTGGCGCGAGCGTGAGATCCACGTGGTGGGCCTGGCGGTGGACGTCGACAGCCCGGCACTGCGCAACCAGATTGACACCGTCGGCGAATTGCGGCGCCAGCGCATCCGCGCCATCGGCGAGCGCCTGGACCGGCACGGGCTGCCCGGCAGCGAACTGGCCACGCAGGCGCTGGCCGCGGCGTCGCCCACCCGCATGCACATGGCCCGGTTGCTGGTGGGCACCGGCGCCTGTGCCGATACCGAGCAGGCTTTCGACAAATTGCTCAAGCGGGGCCGTCCCGGTTACGTGCCCGCACGCTGGCCGCAGCTGGCCGACACCGTTGCCTGCCTGCATGAGGCTGGCGGCATTGCCGTGCTGGCCCACCCGCACCGTTACCAGCTGTCGAACGGCCAGCTGCGCGAACTGTGCGCGCAGTTCAGGCTGGCCGGCGGCGGCGGCATCGAGGTCAGCCTCTCTGGCATGAGCCCGGCGGATGCCGAACGCGCTGCCTCGCTGGCGCGCCGCTTCGATCTGGCCGGCTCCATCGGCTCGGATTTTCATGAGCCCGGATTGCCTTGGCGGCCGCTGGGCCGCTTCGCTAAGCTACCGGACGGGGTAACTCCGATTACCGGGCAGCTGATGCAGCGCATGTCATGACCGAATCCGGCGACAATGTGGACCGCGAGCTGTTCCGCAACATTGAAAAGCTGCGGCAGCTGCGCATCGAGCATCGCGATCTGGATGAAGTGATCGCCCGGCTGACGATGGACATCCATGTCAACGAACTGCAGCTCAAGCGCCTGAAGAAACGCAAGCTGGTGCTCAAGGACCAGATCATGCATCTGGAAAGCCAGCTGATCCCCGACCTGAACGCCTGATGCGCGAATTCTTCGATCAGCTGACCCGTCCGCAGGTGCTGGCCGAACTGGTGGCGCTATTGCTCGCCCTCGGCATTGCCGCCATCGGCGGCCACCTGCTGCGCGCCTGGTACCGGCGCCGCGCCACCCGCAGCGCGCATGGCATCGCCGCGCGGGCCCTGGAGTGCGGTGCACTGCTCGCATCGGTACTGATCTGCCTGGCGCTGCTGCTGCTGGCGCGCTGGCTGTTCGCCGCCGAAGCGGTCGAGACCCGTCAGCTCGACCTGGCGCTGCAGCTGACCACGGCACTGCTGGTGGTGCGGCTCGGCATCTACCTGCTGCGGCTGCTATTGGGCCCCCGCTCCTGGGTGCACCAGTGGGAAGGCCGGCTGGCGATGGTGATCTGGCTGACCATCGCCTTCCAGCTGGTGGGCTGGTTCAACGCCATCGAGAGCACGCTGGATTCCCTCGACCTGCTGCCGGGCAAATCCACCTTCAGCCTGTGGTCGCTGCTGAAGGGGCTGGTGGTGGTCACCGGCTTCATTGTCGTCACCAGCGTGGTGGCGCGCGCCATCGAGCGCCGCGTCATGACCATGGACAGCGTGGCGCTGTCGACGCGCATCGGCATCTCCAAGTTCACCTACTTTTTCCTGGTCGGCCTGGGCGTACTGCTGGGCATCAACGCCGCCGGCGTCGACCTGACCGCGTTGACGGTACTGACCGGCGCCATTGGTGTCGGCTTGGGTTTCGGCCTGCAATCGATCGCCGCCAACTTCGTCAGCGGCTTCGTGCTGCTGATGGATCGTTCCATCAAGCCCGGCGACGTCATCAGCTTCACCGGACAGACCGGCACCAGCACCGAGAACTTCGGCTGGGTGCAGGAGCTGCGCGGCCGCTATGTGGTGGTGCGCGACCGCGACGGCGTCGAAACGCTGGTGCCGAACCAGCACCTGATCATCAATCCGGTGATCAACTGGAGCTACTCCGACCGGCGCGTGCGCCTGAAGCTGCCGATACGCATCAGTTACCGCGATGACCCCGAAGAGGCGCTGCAAGTGTTGCTGGCCGCCACCGCCGGCAACCCGCGCGTGCTACAGGAGCCGGGACCGGTGTCGCGGCTGATGCAGTTCTCCGACCACGGCATGGACCTGGAACTGCGGTTCTGGATCTCCGACCCGCAGAACGGCGTCAACAATGTGCGCTCGGAAGTGAACCGCGCCATCTGGAAACTGTTCCGGGAGCACGGCATCACCATTCCAACGGCGCAGCGTGAGCTGTACATCCGCCGCGACGAACCACCGACCGCCGCGCCGTGAGCAGCCTCGAGATTCCCGAGCACGAACTGAGCTTCAGTTTTGTGCGCGCCTCCGGCCCTGGCGGCCAGAATGTCAACAAGGTGGCCACCGCCGCGCAACTGCGCTTCGACCTGGCCGGCAGCACCCTGCTGAATGACGCCGCCCGCGCACGATTGCGCCAGCTGGCCGGACATCGCGTTAACGCCGACGGCTCGCTGCTGATCGTGGCGCGCAATCACCGCACGCAGGAAGGCAATCGCCGTGAAGCGCTGGGGCGCTTGCAGGCGTTGATCGCCGCCGCGCTGATCGAACCGAAAAAGCGCCGCGCCACCCGCCCTACCCGCGCCTCGCAGGTACGGCGGGTCGACAGCAAGGTGAAGAACAAGCGCAACAAGCAATTGCGCGGACGGGTAAGCCACGACGACTGAGCACTCTTGCAAGCGCGGGAATCCTCGGGCCGCATCATGGCGGCGCGCGCTGCGCATCCCCTCGCGACGGCCGGCGCCTCGCGAAGCTGAAGACATCGCGAGGCGCGAGAAAAAGACGGCCGCCGCTCGGCGCACCGCAAATCGCCGCGACCCGAAGGCCTCCACGCTTGCCCCTGCCCGGCTAGTCGCCTCCGCTCGGCGCGCCCTGCTGCCCGTCATGTGCTTCGGACAACTCCGCCCCTATATCCGTTGCGAATATTTTACTAAAGCGCACCGTAGACACAGGTCGTATATAGATACCCGTAGATATCGAACATCGACAAGAAATCCACTCCCAATCTGCCTTTTAGGTCGCGCGCCTCGGGGGATTCCGCAAGGGCGAGGCGGACTTTGCCTATTCGTTCTGATCCTGTGAGCGGTTTAGTCCTTATTGTGGCTGCACTTCCAAGGGCTAATTGCCTGAGTAGCAATTCCATCCTCGGCGTTCCAACAAGAGCAACATAAATTCTGTGCGGAGGTACAACCTTACTGGCCGACGCGCGGCCCAATCGCGTTAGTTCGTCCACCGTTACCAGGCCATGCGCAAACCCATAAGCCAACGCGGATTTTTCCTTTTCACGCTCTCTCAAAGCCTCCGGCTCGAGACCTGGAAACACCTTGTTGTCGTCAATACGAACTCCCACTCGCTCGTATGCTTCATAGTCCAGCACCGTATTTGCCTCAACGTATGCGCCTCGGCTGTCGAAGCCAAGGCGCAAGCCATTGTGACGCGCACTCACCAAGGAACACGAACGCGCGTCAGTCATTACATCCGTTTCTTCAACATACTCGAAGTAGTCCGGGAACAGCGAAGCGAAACGCTCTTTCAATTCCATAGGATCCGGCAGAGGAATAGCATCTGTTGGACTCAACTTTAGTAGATTCCTTACGCCAAAATAGGCGTTGATCTTGCTCGTCTTATGGGCAGGATCAGAAGGCGGGTGCGCAAGCCATATCACGGCATAGACTCGCGCCGCACCAACATCCCCGTTCGCAGCGGCATCACGAATCGCGTCTAACGCTTGTGAAAAAGACATTTCGTGCGACTGGCCGAGTAACACATTGGTCGCAGTTTCGACGACGGACTCAACGTTTTCTGCACATGTCATTGTGGACCATGCAAGTGCAGCCGTTAGCACCAGCGCTGAATGCTTGGCCGCCTTTGCTCGACTACTCATAAAGCACTCCCTTGCGGCCGCGGCTCCGTCACCAGGCCGCGAATCGGCATGAGGGACCGCGAAGTATGGAATATTCTCCGTCTACGGCTTCTGCGGAGGGAATTCCGTCACAGGTTCACCAGTAACATCGAACGCTAGCCGCCTGCGTGGATACGTGTTTCCGTTTCGTTGCTTACGTCAGCGTCGGGGCTCACCCAAACGACTGAACTCCATTACGGCATGTTTATCCGCTACATAGGTGCAGAATACGAGAGCATCTTCGTCTCGTGTGGTTCCAAAGAGGTCTTAAGTATTGCGCCGGGCCGCCTGCAGCGGCAACTCATTGAAAAGGCCGAGGCAAGTCCGACACGAGAAGTAGCAGCCGCTTTGGTACTGACGGTTCACCCAACAGACAGGAACAGATGCCCGAATTCTCACTACACCGGTATTACAAGAGTATTGCCATCACGATGACCTCGGGGCAACCAGCTGAGCACCCTTGAGCGCGCACAGTTGAGCGGCGCACGCCTCACTCGTCGGTGACGATTTGCGGCGTGCCGAGCATTGGCCGATCAGCGGCGAGCGATGCTTCAGCTTCGCGAGCCGCCGGCCAAGGCGAGGGAACGGGAAAATGCCGCAGGCATTTTCAACCGCGCGCCGCCATGAGTCACCCGACGAGTGAGGCGTGCGCCGCTCAGCTGTGCGTGACCTGCAGAATGTCACGCTTGTTATTTATCTTGCCCCCAACTATGGTCCGGCCAGCCGCAACAAGGGAGATATGCCAGTGATTGCCCGCTTTGCGCTCACCGCCACCCTCGCATTCTCGGCAGCCACCTTCGCCCAGGGCGCATCGGCTGGTGCTCCGCCGGTACTGAGACACCTTGTCGGCACCGTCACTGCGATCGACGCTGCCGGAATCACGCTGAAGGGCAATGACGGCACCGAAACCAGAATCACCATTGGGCCGAACGTCACCTGGCTCGGCGCCCGCCCCGTGGGCCGGGAGGAAATCAAGCCCGGCAAGACTGCGGTCACCTGTGCCCGGATACAGCCCGACGGGACGCAGCGCTCGTATGGGTTCCGGCTGATCGAGCCTGGTTCGCCGGTGTTCGGCCCGGGCGGCGGACCGGCGCCACTTCCGGGCGCGACGGTCACCAGTGGCACAGTGACCAAAGTCACCAGAACCGCGGCGGGCGACGAGATCGACCTTGCCTACGACGGGGGCACACGCCACGTGCTGCTGCCTGCGGAGGTGCAGGCGGTCAGTTCGTTCTCGGCGGATCGGACTCTGTTGAAGGTCGGCGGCCTGATCCATGCGCTGGTCGCCGGGGAGCCGAACAAGGCCGTGAACGCCGATGAGATCGTCGTGATGCTACCGGCGAAACCGTAAGCTTCCAGCGCATTCAACCGTCATAGCTGGGCGCGACACTGCAGTACCCTTTTGTCAAAGGTGAACGGGCTCAGGCCGCCGCCGCCGGTTGACGTCCCGCAACAGTATTGCGTGCAGTACTGAGCCGGAATCTTGTACTTGCCCTGCAATTCCTTCTGATACTCGGGAAACATCGTCTCGATGCCACCCATCGCGGCCGAGAACGGAATGTTGTAGTGCTCCTGCATGTACGTCAGCGTCGGATTTTTTCCGGGCAACCACGCGGCGCTTTCGTAGCCGCTGGCGAGACCCGATGCCTCCGTCGCCGGTGAACAATGCATCGGCGCCTCTGCGGCATCGGCGCCCGGATCAAGCGTATAGACCTGCGTTATCGGGTACGGTCCGTCCAGATACACCGGGTCGCGGACGATGGAGGTGACCGTCAACCTGTTTCCATGTCGCGTGATGAACATCCGGAATGTTTCCTGATTGCTGCTGGGTACCCCGTTGCGCTTCAGATAGCCATCCTTGATGTGCGTGGTGGTGGTGATCAGCGTATTTCCCTTCCATACGCCGGTGCTGTAACCACCATGGGTATGCAGCGCCAATGGCGATGGCGGCGGACTGCCGTCCACGACGATGGTGGTCGGCATGCGGTCGTGCCATCCACTCATATGCCAGGCGGTTACCTTGCCGCTCAGCTGATCGTTGGTGGTCGCCCACATGCGAAAACCGAACAACCCTTCGTTCACGTAGTGGACCAGCCACGGCTGACACTGCCGTTGCAGCTGGGACAACGAACTGGCGGAGTGACTCTGTGCCGCCTTGCGACCCTGCTCATTCAGGGGAATCCCCGTGAAATCGCTGGGGAATGGCCCGGTGGTGGAGTCCGTAAAGTCCTGAAAATTCTCTTTGCGCCATCTGCCGGATAAATCCACCTGCGCCGAAGCTGCAGCAGCGAAGCCTGCTGTCAGCACGATCACCAGGGTATGGCGAAGATATTGCTTCATGGGTCACCTGAGCGTGCAGGGGGTCGGGTTCCACCTGGAAGCGTCATCGCGCTCCTTCATGAAGATGGTGGTGTAGTAATACCTGGAATTCAGGTAGACGGGATCTTCCAGCTCGGTAGTGATCGTGAGCCACGCGGTTCCGTCCGGCTCCTGATTGATGTCCCAGAACTCATACATCTTCGTCTCGCCGCTGTAAGGCACGCCGTTCTTGCGGAGCAGACCAGGCAACAGACGGGAGGTCCACACCTCCATCTGGCCCGGCATCTTGCGCGGTTGGCCAGGCGGTCCGAGCAGCGAACCACGCGGTGCGAAGGGATACCACTTCGCCACGGAATAGCCCTGCCAGCCCGGCTCGCCACGTTCTGCATCCGGTTTCGGCGTGAAATGCAGCAGCCGCGTCTGCATGCCTGCATCAGTTTGCACGCTGAGCGTATTGTCGTCCTGCCAGCTGATGCGCAGCCGCCCTGGAACACGCATCAGGGCCGCAGCGCCGTAAGCCTTGCACTGCTTGCCGGCAGCCTCATCCTGGCTCGCCTGCCAGGCATCGGCGAACTGCTTGGCTGCGAGATTGAGTGGTATGCCGGCGTACTCTCCCTTGCCGGGCACCACCATGCGGAAACGCCAGTTCTGCGAAACGATGGAGACCCACTGGCCCGTGATGGAGAAACCCTCGGGCGTTTGTGCCCGTGCGTTCGGTGGCGGTGGCGGTGGCTCTGCAGCGTCGGCAGTACGCAGCGTGCCGGCAAACACGGCCACGGCGAGCAGCGCTGCCAGCCTGTATCCCACCACGCTGCGGGTGCCTCTTCGTGGCTTCATGGGGCAGACCGCTTCTGCGATTTCCTGTCGGAGATCATGGTTCGATACAGCGATTCAACGAATTCCGTGCTGGCCTGGTTGCCCGCAGCGCCGAAGCGGGTGTCGTAGCCCTGCGTGGGCTCTGCCGCCAGGATCTGCTTCAAGTTCTTTCCCTGCCCGATCAGATGACGGATCCGCTGTTGCACGGTGGCGATCATGTCCCGATAGGTCAGCACATCCGCCTGATTGCTGACCGGGCCGCGCATGGGGATTACCAGTGTCCCCGCGTCGTCCCGGACAATGGGCGTGGAAGTGAAGACATGATTGTTGAGTACATCGTTCACGGCATTGAGTTCCCCCGCCGCCGTGCCCCCACGAGCGGTATCGATGACGGGAAAGCGCGTCATGTCGAAGACCGCGCCGGTCACCACCACATCCGAACCCTCGAATCGCACCACACAATCGCCGTCCGAATGCGCGGCCGGTTGGTGAATGACCGTGATGGCCTGGCCATTCATGTAGAACTGGTAGTTGGGTCGTGCAAAGGTTTCCGATGGCAATTCCCAGGGAGCAAAGTCGCCCTGCTCGATTTGACGCGTCAAGGTGTTCTCGTGGGCAACGACGGCGGCGTAAATACCGACATTGGGATCGGTGAACTCCCCCGAATTGTTGTTCACAGCCAGGCCGGGTTGCGGAACGATCGACCGCCCCGACGCCACCAGCGGCGCATTGCCGCCGATCAGATCGGCATCGGCGCTGGTGTTGATCACATAGCGTATCGGCGTGCTGGCGATCTGCCGGATCTTGTCAAGAACCGCTGTGCCGCTCTGCTTCGGCCCGCCGCCTACGACAATCGTGCCATCCGGCCCGGTTTGCACGGCGATGTTGATGCCTTCCACCGTCAGCATGTAGAGATCCGGTCGCAGCTGCAGGACCTGGACCTGCGTCTCCGCACCGGCTTCGGGTGCAGCCGCCGTCGCCACGGCAGCGAGCAAAGCCATCGCCAAACTGCCCGCACAACAATTCACCCATCCCACCCGTTAACCCCCTTCTTGATACAGCCGCAAGGCATGCCAGAGGTATGCGCGTTTATATTTTGCACTCTCTGATACGGTCTGATGCCTGTCAAGGCTGCGGCCAGTGCACCACTCAGCTGTGCGTGACCTGCAGGATGCTGTGACGAATCTGCTCCGACAAAACCAGCTCCGCATCGCTGGCCACGCGCACCAGCACCTCGTCATAAACCAGCGTGCCGGCCACATCGGTGCGGACCACGCCGCGTTCGCGCAACAGGTCGATGTAACTCTCGAACAGCGAGCGATCGAAAAATTCCGGTGAATTGAGGCCGTACAGCATGGTCATGCGCTGGGCCATCTGCTGGCAGCGCTCTTCCAGCATCTGCTGCGACAGCACCCCGCTGCCGGCGCGGATCAGCAGCGCGATGACCAGGTAGTAGCGTTCGATGGTCTGCACTGTGCATTGCGCCAGCAGCGACAGATGCAGCGCTGCGGCCGCGGTCGGCGCCGGGCGTCGCCACACATCGCGCTCGGCATCGTGCTCCAGCAGACCGAGAGCCGCCAGCGCCTGCAGCGTCTGGTGTGTCACCGCGTCCACCTCTGCCTCGGGCCAGCGCAGGAACAGCTCCGCGGCAATATAGGGATAGATGCGCAGCGCCAGCCGCTGCACATCGGCGGTACGCATGGCGGCATTGCCGAGGAAGCAGCAGGCCACCAGCGAAGGCACGGCTACCAGATGCAGCACATTGTTGCGGTAATAGGTGGCCAGCAGCGCGTTGTCGGAACTCATGCGCACGAATTGCCCGGACTGCTGCTGCTCGCGGGTGATGATCTGCAGCGCCACACCGTAGTCGATGATCTGTTGCGGTCCAAGCTCGGTCAGCGTGACGCGCTGGTGATAGGGCACGCCGCGCAGCACCGCCAGCAACATGGCCAGCTGCTGCTGCAGATCCTGCTGCAGCGCCGTCTGCCGCGGCGTGGCCAGCAGCGTCAGCGCCAGCAGATTGATCGGTGTCACGGCTGCCGCCGAGTTGATGTTGCGCATGATCGACGTCGCCAGCTCGCCGGTCAGCGCATTGAGCCAGCGCAGCCGCTCGCCATTGCGCGGGGCGCTCTCGCGCCAGTCCGGCGCATAGCGGTCGAGCATGGCATCGAGCTGGATCGGATCGCCGAAATTCACATGCACACGACCGAACCGTTCGCGCAGCCGGCGCAGACTGCGGATGAAACCCAGCACCGATTCCTTCTGCTTGGGCTTGCCGGACAGCTCGCCGATGTAGGTAGGGCCCTCATAGACCCGCTCGTAGCCGAAATACACCGGCACGAACACCACCGGCCGCCGCGGCTCGCGCAGATAGCTGCGCAGCGTCATGGTCAGCATGCCGGTGGCCGGCGCCAGCAGACGGCCGGTGCGGCTGCGGCCACCTTCGATGAAATACTCGATGGAGTGACCGCGCGCCATGATGGCGCCCAGGTACTGCATCACCACCGCTGTGTACAGCGCATTGCCACGGAAGCGACGGCGGATGAAAAAGGCGCCGCCCTTGCGCAACAGCCGGCCGATCACCGGCATGTTCAGGTTCAGGCCGGCGGCGATATGCGGAATGGCATAGCCATGCTGATAGATGGCGTAGGACAGCAGCAGGTAGTCGATATGGCTGCGATGGCAGGGCACGTAGATGACTTCGTTGCCGCGCGCAACTTCGCGCAGCGTCTCGATGTGCCGGACCTCGACGCCGTCGTAGAGGCGGTTCCACAGCCAGGTCAGCAGGTTCGACAGCATCGCGACAAAGGCATGCGAATAGTTGGCGGCGATCTCCTCGCCATAGGCCTGCGCCGTTTCCAGTACCTGGCGGCGCATGCTGCCCGGCTTGTCGCGCACTTCGGCCGCCACCGCGGCACGCACCGCGCGCGCGCGCAGCACCTGCGCCAGTATCGTACGCCGATGAGACAGGTCCGGGCCGATGTGCGCCGCGCGCGCATCGGCCTGCTGCTGGCGTATCAGCCGTGCGGCACGCCGTGCGGCCAACGCCGGATCGGCGCCGTCATCGAGCAGACTGCGCAGTGACAGCGGCGTGCCGAACTGCACCATCACGCGGCGACTGTTCAGCAGCACCGAAAACATGCGCCGCAGCCGGCTGCCCAGCGTCCAGTCATCCGACAGCACCAGCCGAATCAGCGAGCGTTCCTTCTGTGGCGCGCGGCCCCAGTACACGGCCACCGGCAGCAGCCGCACGTCCAGGCCTGGATCCGCACACACGGCCTGCAGCAGCTGCAGCAGCTGCGGCGCGGCGCGCCGGTCCAGCCGCCGCCGCCACAGGCCTACTGCACGCTCCAGCGCAAAGCAGGCGCGCAGTCCGGACAACGGACCGGGCAAGCGGCGGGTGGGTCGCGGCAGTCCGGCACGCACGCAGGCC
This sequence comes from Gammaproteobacteria bacterium, assembly GCA_020029535.1. GTDB lineage: Bacteria > Pseudomonadota > Gammaproteobacteria > Steroidobacterales > Steroidobacteraceae > FEN-1191. The sequence goes on from JAIBJM010000062.1 coordinate 15,875, forward strand.
TCGCGCAGCATGGCGGCATCAAGGCCGCTGGCGCGCTCCAGCACATAGCAGAGCGGAATGCTGCGATCGGTGAGCCGCGCAGCGATGTCATCCGGCTGCAGGCTGGCGCGCGACCACAACGCCCACAGCCGGCCAGCCAGAGAGATCATTTGCGGCGTGGCATGTCGATGGCGACCAGGAAGTAGTTGAACAGATACTTGATGAACGGCACGTGGTCCTGCATGCGATGGTCGCTGTCGATCAGGTGCAGCGTGGCGTGATGCTCGCGCGCGAAGCGCACGCTGTGTTCAAGGGGAACCACGTCGTCACGCAGTCCATGGATGATCGAGACCGGGCAGTCGAAGGCACCGGCCCGCAGCGGCGGCAGCCCCTCGGTATAGATGGCGGGCGCCAGCAGGAACACGCCGCGGGCATGCAGCGCCGCCGCGGCAGAGAGCGACACGTAGCCGCCAAGACTGGAGCCCACCAGCACCAGCTCGCCCGGAATCGACTTGCACACCTCCAGCAGGCGCGCAATGCGCTCCTCGGGCGAATCGATGCCGCGATAGTCCACCGAATCGATCGAATAGCCTTCGGCGCGCGCGGTCTCGGCCATTGCGCCGATCTTGATGCCCCATGGTCCGCTGTCGCGGCCATGCGAGAAAACCACGTACCCTTCACTCATCCGATTCAAACCCCCGCAGGATCGCGGTTTCGATTTCCACATCGACCCGCTGCCCGGAAGTATGCAGCCGGTTGACACTGACTGCCTGCGTCCCGCTGCCGCCCGGTCGATGGGTCAGCAGACAGGCCTGGAAGCGGCCGGGACGGACCGCCGCAAATCCGAACAGCAATCTGAAACAGCCAGGCAGCGCGGTCTTGCCGCCGTTCAACCGCTCGTCACAGATGACGAAGTAACTCTCGGCGGCATTGCTGCCGACGAAGGCACCGTCGGCATCCAGCGCCGCGAGAAAGGACTCCACTTGCGTCGTCACCTGCACCCACAATGGCGCGGCATTGTTCTCCAGCAGCGCCCAGCGCGTGCCATGTTCGATGCAGGCGGTGATGAACAGCCCCAGTCGGCGCACCGACAGGTGATGCCAGTCCGAGCGCGGCGCCAGTTCCGGCACCAGCGTCCGTGGCGCGTAAGCGGCGGCGG
>JAIBJM010000103.1 GCA_020029535.1 Gammaproteobacteria bacterium
GCTGGCGAAACACGTAATGCACCGGGCCTGTCGAGGTACAACTGCGGACGCCAGGCCGCAAGCGCAATCAGTGCCAGCGGAAATGTCACGAGCAGGTAGCGCGCTTCGATGCCATACGCGGTCGATGCCATGCTCATCAGCATGATCAGTACAGCCGTGCAGACCGCGCATGCGATGACGAGCAGCAACGTATCGCGTCGAACGGCATCAGGATCTTCAGGCGCTGCAACCTGCGCCTGGCGGCTCTGCAGGAACAGCCACACCACGCCGGCGCCGATCAGCGTCCAACACGCTGCCACCGCCGCGCCAAAATAGCTCGATCCGGTCAGACTCTGTATGCACCAGCGCGTCTGCTGAAGCAGCTGTGCCATCGAATAGCCATGCCCCGGCTGTGGCCCGCCGGTAAGCGATGCCGTAAGCAGCCAGTTGCGCGTGAACAGCGCCATCAGCACCAGACCCATCGGCACCAGCAGCCACACGCTCTGCCAGAAAGCCTTCGCGACGGATTCGGAACGATCCGAACGCGTGAGCAGCATGGTGACCAGCACCGCGGGAGCTATCGCCACGGCCTGGTAGCGCACCAACAGCGCGGCAGCCAGACAAGCACCGGCGGCACTCAGCCGGCCAGTGCCAAAGCGGCGCAGCGCAAACCCGCCTACCATCACGTGGACAAACGCAACCACCAGACTTGCGAACAGCAGGTCACTGCCACCGGCCAGCGCGGACTGCACCGCCACCACATTGGCCCACATCCAGTGGGTGAAGAACGTGCTGGTATTCCTGCCGATGCTGGCCGGCCACATGCTTGGCAGCTTCGCCGCCTGGCAGCAGTCGATTGCCGCCTTCCTGTGCTTCAGCCTGCTGGCCTCCTCGGCCTACCTGATCAACGACCTGTGCGATATAGAGGCCGACCGGGCCCATGCCCGCAAGCGCAACCGTCCGGTCGCCGCGGGAAGAATCGGAGTCGTTCCGGCGCTGTTCGCCTCGCTGGCATTACTGGTCGGGGGTATCGCCGTGGGACTGTTCCTGCCCCCCCTGTTCTGGCTGGCGGCAGGCGCCTATCTGCTGGGTACGCTGCTCTATTCATTCCTGGTCAAGCGCCTGGTCGGTCCCGATGTGCTGTGGCTGGCCGGCCTCTACACCCTGAGGGTGCTGGGCGGGGCGGCGGCGACACAGATCACGCCGTCGTTCTGGCTGCTGGCGTTCTCGATATTCCTGTTTCTCAGCCTGGCGCTGGTCAAGCGTGTTTCCGAACTGGCCGCGCTGCCCGAGGAAGGCGGTCAGCTGAAGAACCGGGGCTACATGCCGGGGGATATCGAAACCCTGACTGGCCTGGGCACCGCCAGCGGGTTGTCGGCGGTGATCGTGCTCGCGCTGTACATCCGCAGCCCCGAAGTTCTCGAGCTTTACAGCCGGCCTTATGCGCTCTGGCTGCTGTGCCCATTGCTGCTGTACTGGGTCATGCGGGTGTGGCTGGGCGCCCGCCGCGGGTGGATCAGGGAAGACCCCATCGTTTTCGCCTTCCGCGATCCACAGAGCGTGGCGGTGTTCGCGCTGGCGACCCTGGTTCTGGTCGCGGGTACGGGCTGAAACGGAAGCGGGGCATTCACCTTACGGTGAATGCCCCGCTTCACGCAGGTCAGCCTTCCTGGCTTACGGCGTAACGATTGCCCGAAGGATGGCGTGCTCGACGCCATCCGAGATCACCAGCCGCAGACCCGGCTGCGTGGGGTCGATCGCCACACCCGAAGGATAGTTCAGCGCGCCCGGCAGCGCGCCGGGATCCACACCGATCGCGCTGCTGCCGACCACGGTGGTCACGACTCCAACAGGCGTCGCCTTGCGGACCTGGTGCGTAACCGCGTCGGCGGCGTAGACGTTACCAGCCGAGTCGACGATGAGCCCCTCGACGGCGTTGAACTGTGCCGCAGCGCCCGTGCCGTTCGCAGTGCCCGCATTGCCATCATCACCGACGAAGGCCTCGACGTTGCCGTTGCCCAGGTCGATGCGACGGATGCGGAAGTTGCCGGCGTCGGAGACATACAGGTAGCTGGTGCCATCCACCGCCACGGCAACGGGCTGGTTGAAGGTGGCAGCAGTCGCAGCAGCCCCGTCGCCGAGGCTGCCAGGACTACCCGTAGTACCACCAATGACCGTCACAGTATTGGAGTTCAGCAGGTCGATCTCCAGGATCGTGTGGCTGCCTGTGTTGGCCACGTACAGCAGGCTGCCATCGCTCGACAGCGCCACACCGCGCGGACCAGCCACACCATCGCCCGTATCGGCAATGGTCGACACGTTTCCGCCGTTGATCATGCGGATGGCATTGTTGGCATAGTCCGCCACATAGACGGTGTTGCCGTCGGCAGTGACCGCCACGCCGGCCGGATTGTTGAAGCGCGCACTGGCGACCGGACCATCGGTGCCAATACCACCGATCTGCCCGGGCAAGCCCGCCACCGTGCTGGTCACACCCGCCGGGGTCACCATGCGGATCATGTGGTTCAGCGAGTCGGCCACAAAGGTGTTGCCCGCGGAGTCCGTCGCTACGCCGCGCGGGTAGTTGAATAGCGCTGCGCTGCCCGTGCCATTGGCAGAACCACGCGTAGCCGGATCGCCGGCGAAATTGCTGACGGTCGGAGCGGTGGTCACAGCGGCGATCTTGCGGATCACATTGCTGCCATAGTCGGTCACCAGCAAGTCACCGGCCGTATTGACGGCGATGCCAAACGGCTGGCTGAAGGTCGCCGTGGCGCCGGCGCCGTTGTCATTGCCCGCCGTGCCGGTGCCGGCCAGTGTGGTAACGAAGTTCGGACTCGCACTGCCGGCGGTGAAATCGATCTTGCGGACACGGTGACCGCTGTTGTCGACGGTATACAGGAAGCCGGTGGCCGAATCGCCCACCAGCGCAACACCGGTCGGATAGCTGAAGGTGGCGGTTGCCGCGTCGCCATCGTCAGCGCCGAAAGCGCCGACCGTTCCAGCCAGAGTCGTCACCGCATCGCTCGTGCGATCGGCCTTGCGGATCACGGTGTTGTCGGAATCGGCGATATACAGCACATCGTCGGTGGCCACGGCATCCAACGCGCCGGGATCCACGGCCAGGCCCAGAGGTACATTGTAGGTCGCCGCGGCAAGCGTGCCATTGGCTGAACCTGGCGAACCCGTGCCGGTCACAATGCCCAGACTGGTGCCTGTCAACGTGTAGGCGCGCACCTGATGCGCAACCGCTTCCACCACATAGAGCACATCGCTGGCGCCGGAGCCGGATACAGCCACCGCCACCGGCACATTCAGGCCGGTCGCCAGCGTGCTCACCACACCGGCCGAAGTGATCCTGCGGATTGAGCCACCGCCCGAATCGGCCACGTAGACGTTGCCGGCAGAGTCCACCGCAACGCCGCGGGGATTGTTGAAGCGCGCCACATTGCCAGCGCCATCCGCAGACCCGATGTCGCCGCGGGAACCCGCCAGTGTAGTGACAACTCCTGCGGCCGTGATCTTGCGGATGGTCTGGTTGGCGTAATCAGCCACGTAGGCATCGCCGGAGGTTGCATCCACCGCAACGCCGGCGGGGAAATTGAATCGGGCACCGGAACCGGTCCCATCCAAGGCGCCCGATGCACCCGGATTGCCGGCCAGCACGCTCAGCGCCGTCTGCGTCACCGTCAGGGTGGCGGCGGCGCTGGTATCGCTGCCGGCAGAGTTGCTGACGATGACGCCGTATTGCTTGCCGTTGTGGCTGGTGTAGCTGGCAGTGAAAGTCAGCGCGGCGCTGGTCGCACCCAGAATGTCCACGCCGTTCTCCCGCCACTGGTAGGACAGCGGCGCAGTGCCGGTACCGGACTGCAGGGTGAAGCTGAACGTCGCCTGGTCGCCTTCCAGCACGTTGGTGCTGGCAGGATCTGTCGCTATCACTGGCGCGAACACTGTCTGCGTCACGGTGAGCGTGGCCGGATCGCTGGTCACCGAACCGGCGCCGCTGACCACCACAGTGAACACCGCGCCGTTGTCGCCCGGATAGGCAGCTGAGCTGAGAGTATATGAGTTGCTGTTCGCGCCGCTGATGTCGACACCATTGCGGCGCCACTGATAGCTCAGCGGAGCGCTGCCCGAGGCCGTGACGGTGAATGTCGCGGAGGCGTTCTGCAGCACCGTCTGTGATTGGGGCTGAGCTGAAATTGTCGGCGGAATCGCAGTTACAGTTACCGTGAGCGTGGCCGCGCCGCTGGTCGCACTGCCAGCCACGTTGGTCACCACGACGGTGTATTCATCGCCCTGGTTGGCCGGTTGGACGCTGCTGATGGTGTAGGAGCTGCTGGTCGCGCCACTGATGTCGGTGCCGTTGCGCTGCCACTGATAGCTCAGCGGAGCGCTGCCGGCGGCGATGACGTCGAATGTGACGGCAGCACCCACGGCCCGGGTGGCATCGGAGGGCTGCATGGTGATGGTCGGAGCCACCGCATTGACCGTCAGTGTGGCGTCGCTGCTGGTGACACCACCGCCGGAATTGCTGACCACGACGCTGAACGTGGCGCCATTGTCGGCGAGCGTGGCCGGGTTCAGCGTATAGGACGCCGCCGTTGCGCCGCCGATGGTAGTGGTGCCGCGACGCCACTGGTAAGCAAGGCCCGTTCCGGAAGCCGCCACAGTAAACGTGGCGGAACCGCCGTCATCGACGGCGACATTGCCCGGCTGGGTGGTAATGCTGGGAGCTGTTGCTGTGTCTCCGCTACTGCTGCCGCTGCTGCTGCAGGCGGCGAGAAGCGCAGACGCAAGGCCGATGACCATCCAGCGAGTCAGAGAACGAACACCCATGATTTTGAAGCTCCCACAGATCAATCTTCTGATGACGTGTGC
>JAIBJM010000009.1 GCA_020029535.1 Gammaproteobacteria bacterium
TGTCCCAGCTTCAGGGTGGCCAGCAACAGGTTGCGGGCCGTGTTCATCACCTCGACGTTGTTCTGGTACGAACGCGAGGCGGAAATCATGTCCACCATCTCTTCGACGGTGTTGACGTTGGGGGCGTACACATAGCCATTGGCATCGGCCAGTGGATTGCCCGGGTCATAGCGCTGTTCGGGCGCGGCCTGGCTCTCGACGATGTCCAGCACCTGCACGCTGTTGCCGATGTCGCCGGCCTGGTCGGACTGCACGGCCTGAAACACCGGATGCTTGGCCTTGTAGACCGCATTGGCATCGCCGCTGACGCTCTCGGCATTGGCCAGATTGCTGGCCACGGTATTCAATCGCACCGACTGCGCACTCATGCCGGCGCCAGCGATGTCGAAAATTCGGAAACTGGACATGTGCTACTCCTTAAGTGGCTACTGTCCGGTGATCGCCGTCATCAGGCTGCGCAGCTTGCCGTTCAGCAGCGTCAGCGTGGCCTGGTAACGCACTGCGTTCTCGGCGAAGGCGGCCTGCTCCAGCTGCGCATCGACGGTGTTGCCGTCCAGTGACGGCGCCAGCGGCACGCGATACTTCATCTGCGCCTCACCCCCACTACCCGTGCCAGTGCCCGCGATCTGCTGATGCGTGGCGCTGGTGGTCTTCAGCGGCAGCGTGGATTGCGACTGACCGGCCTGAGCCAGCGCCGCCTTGAAATCGATGTCCCGCGACTTGAAGCCGGGCGTGTCGGCATTGGCGAGATTGGAGGCCAGCAGCTCGGTGCGCCGCGACTCGAGCTGCAAAGCCCGCGCGTGTACGCCGAGATAACTGTCGATGTCCAAGGGCATGTGGCCTCCGCCGATTTGCCGTTTCGGCGGTTACAGGAGCAAGGCGCATGCCACGCAATGGATGTGCCATCCGGCCACCGGAAAACTGTGATGCAATCGAAAGGATGGCCGCGAATGCGGCTTTGAAGGCGGCAAGGAATGGCCGCCTGCCGGCCAGCGTCTGCCGCGCTGCCGGGGATGCGTCGTCGATGAAAGTTATCGGCCGCAGTCGCCGGCGCTTGAGTGTCAGTAAATCGTCGCGGCGCTGGCACAGGCCTTGCTATCTCACGCGGTATGAAAGGAATCGCCGCCATTGCCGCCGGACTCACTCTTATATATGGCGCCGCCCGTGCCGCTCCGGTGGATCCGGCCCAGCTGCGTGCCGCCGCCGAGGCAGCCGTGCAGCGCGCAGCCGGCAAGACACCTGGTGTGGTCGCGGTGGCCGCACCGCTGGATCCGCGATTACAGCTCAATGCCTGCAACTCGGCGCCGCAGGGTTTCATCGCCGGCGACGGGCAATTGCACGATTCCACCACCGTCGGCGTGCGCTGCGATGCGCCGGTGCGCTGGACCATCTACATCCGTGTGGCGCTCAGCGCAGAGATACCGGTGCTGGTGGCCAGGCGCGCACTGCCGCGCGATACCAAACCACAGATCGCCGATTTCGAACTGACCAAGCGGACCGTACCCGGCCTCAGCAATCGCTACATCGGCGATGCGCAGCAGTTGGCGGGCCGCAAGCTGCGCCGCCCGTTGAACATCGGCGAAGCGCTGAGCACCGATGCGCTGGTGATGGCGCCGGTGATCAGGCGCGGCCAGCAGGTCACCGTACTGGCACGCGCCGGTGCGATGGAGATTAGAATGAATGCCATGGCGCTGACCGACGGCAGGCCGTCGGAGCGCATTTCAGTACGGAATCTCTCCACCAACCGTGTGATCGAAGGCGTGGTGGCCGGCGATGCCCTGGTCGAGGTGCCCTTATGACAAGTATTCCCCCTAAAGTTCCGGGCGGAGTCGCCGATAGTGGCTATGTGAGCAATCGCATCAAAGCCACGGATGGTAGTCCGGTCAGCGGCAGCAGCAGTCGCGCCGTTGAACCGGTGCGCCGTGCCGCTGCCACAGTGGCCAGCGACAAACCCGTGGAAGCCGGCAACGAGAGCGTGCACATCACGGCCTCGGCCCGCGAACTGCTGGGCCTGCAGCAGGCCATCGGCGATCTGCCCGAGATCGACAGCGCGCGCGTCGAGCGCCTGCGCGGTGATATCGAGCAGAACCGCTACAGCGTGGACGCCGGCAAGATCGCCGACCGTCTGCTGCAGCTGGAAGACGATCTCGCCGCCACCAAACCGGTGAAGCGCTGACCATGACAGTTCAAGTCGCCGACGTGCGTAGCCACACCGGCCGGATCCTCAGCGAAGAAGCCAAACTGCTGCAGCAGCTGGAAGCGCTGCTGCACAGTGAAACCGCCATCGTGCGCGGCGACGATGCAGGCGCCATCGCCAACATCGGTGCCAGCCGCCACGACTGCATCGCCGCCCTGACCCGGCTCGAAGCGGAACGCGCCGCCAGCTGTCGCATGCTGTCGTTCGGCGAAGGCGGCGGCGCCTTCAACAAGCTGCTGCAGTGGTGCGACGACAACGGCGAACTGCGCAAGCATTGGCAGGTCAACCTGCAACAGGCACGGCGCTGCAAGGAAATCAACGAACGCAACGGCATCCTGGTCAACGCCCAGCTGCATCATGTGCAGCAGCTGCTGACTGCGATGCGTGGCGGCACCCAGGCGCCGGTGTACTCGGCGCAGGCTTCACGCGTCGCGCCGTTTGCCAGCAGGGAGCTGGGCTGCGCCTGATATTGCTCCCGCATCTGGCAGGGACTATGCTGCCAACCATGTCATGGCAAGACATCATCACCCTGGAGCCAGGTAAACGTGGCGGAAGGCCCTGCGTCCGCAATATGCGGATTGCCGTGGCGGACGTGCTGGGCTGGCTGGCCGCGGGCATGACGCACCAGGACATCATCAGCGACTATCCTGAACTGACCGAGAACGACATCCGCGCTTGTCTGGCTTATGCCGCGGATCGTGAGCGCCGCATTCTGACCGCGGCATGAAGCTGCTGTTCGATCAGAACCTCAGTTTCAATCTCTGTAGACTGCTCGCAGATTCGTTTCCCGACTCCAGTCAAGTGCGGTTGCTCGGCCTGGATCGGGCTGACGACAGGGCGGTCTGGCAGTACGCCAAGGACAATGGCTTTGTACTCGTTTCACAAGATGCCGATTTCGCGGACCTGGCCGCGCTTTACGGTCCACCGCCCAAGTTGATCTGGCTGCGTTGCGGAAATCAACCTACAGCGATAATCGCGGCGCGGCTCAGCAATCATGCCGAAGCTGTCACCGAATTCGACAGAGACTCCATCGCCGCTTGCCTTGAAATCTTCTGAGTGAATTCGCTATTAGGCATGCCATACAGCAACGCATACGTTACGGTCGCATAGACCACAAGCCATGTTTCCATCCGTGCCAACCCCTTCAGGGGTGAAGTAGTAACTGCGCGATCTGCCCGAGATCGACAGCGGCCGCGTCGAACGCCGGCGCTATCGCCAACATCGGCGCCAGCCGCCACGACGGCATTGCCGCCCTGACCTGGCTCGAAGCCGAACGCGTCGCCAGCTGTCGCATGCTGTCCTTCGGCGAAGGCGGCGCCGCCTTCAACAAGCTGCTGCAGTGGTTCGACGACAGCGGCGAACTGCGCCAGCGCTGGCAGGGCAACCTGCAACAGGCGCGGCGCTGCAAGGAAATCAACGAACGCAACGACATCCTGGTCAACGCCCAGCTGCATCATGTGCAGCAGCTGCTGACCGCGATGCGCGGCGGCGCGCAGGCGCCGGTGTACTCGGCGCAGGCGTCGCGCGTGGCGCCGTTTGCCAGCGGGGAGCTGGGGAGCGCGCTTGGATTTTATTAGTGGCTTGGAGACATTCTATTAACGACTGAATGAGTCGCACGCAAAATATCGTAACCATTTTCGACATTTATCTGGAGACCTGCCGGCTACCTGGGACAATAGGCAACGCGAGACTTGGAGTTATGCGCCTGATCAGCAACTGGCGTTCATCGGACACCGACCAGATCCCGCACCAGGGTTTTCCCGTCCGCCATATCCTGCCTACCGACAATACCGCGTAGCGCCTGCTCGGCGTTACGCAGAATCGTTTCCCGATCCCAGTTTTCGATCGCGTACCTGCGTCCGCAGCGACCAAGTTCTTCCCGCAGACTCGCGTCATCCAGCAGCCTCTGCAATGCAGCGGCGAAAGCAGTGGTGTCTCCGGGTGGAACAACCAGGCCTCCGACCGACGCCGCGCGCGCCACATCGGAACCCATGCGCGTACTGGCCACTACCGGACGGCCGCTGGCCATGATCGCGGTCAGTTTCGAAGGCATGACCAGATCCTCAGCACCCTGACGCTGCGGAAGCATGTGGACATCCGCCAATCCGAGCAGCTGATTCAACCGGGAGAGAGGCTGCAGCGGCAGAAACCGCACGTTATCGAGTCCCTCGGCGGCGTCCATGATGCGTCGCTTCGCGGCGCCATCGCCGCACAGCAGGAACAGTGCATTCCGGGATGTCGAGGCGAAAATTTTCGCCACCTGCACCAGCAGCTCAAGACCCTGCTTTTCACCCATGTTGCCCGAGTAGAGCAGCACCGCTGTTTCTGCCGGAATGCCCAGCTCCTGGCGCAGGCGATTTTTTCCGGACACCGGCTTTATCAGCGCTGTATCCACCCAGTTCGGAAAGTATCCGATACGAGCCCTTTCCACGCCCTTGCGCAGGAGCTTTCGGAGCATGCGCATTGAAATGCTCGATACGAAGTCGAAACGTCGCATCAGCCATCGTTCCATCTGAACGGCAAACTTCCGCAGTCGCTCGTCGCGGAGCAGCCCGAGTTCGAATGCTGCATCCACTTCGAAGTCCTGGACATGCAGCCAGGATCGCGCACCGCAAATCCACGCACCAAGAGCCGCAGCGGGCGCACAGCCCAGCGGTGGCTCCACGACAAGCACGAGTTTCGGCCGCCAGAACAGCGCTTGCCAGACGATGACGGGTAACGTGGACAGCGAGAAGGAAATTGTATGCACCAGGCGCGTCATGCCTCCCGGCCGTCGCGGCACGAACAACGGACATCGATAAACCAATGCTCCGAAATGCTGCTCCACTGAATATCGCCGCGAGGAATAGCCCGACGCCACGCGCCACGCCGGATAGTACGGCGGCGCGGTAATCACGTGGATGTCGAATCCCGCTTGCGACATCCAGGCCGTCATCTCGCCGACATACTTGCCGATGCCGGTGATTTCCGGAGCGAAGTTGCTGGTGATGACCAGAACCCGCCCCTGCGGGTTCGACATCGGGCCGCGATCGCTCGCCACAACGGGCATTTCTATCGCCAGCGCTTCCCTGAGCCGCCGCCGATCGCCACTGAATCTGAGCAGCAACCAGAGCTCGCCCAGCAGCAGCAGCACGCAGCCCATGAAGATGACCCAGCCCTCAAACAGGTGCAGAAATTCCGGTGTGCCTTCGGCGCGGCTGATTTGCATGCCAAGCATCCCGATGCGCACGCCATTCATCAGTATGGCAATCGGAATTGTCGACAACATGATCAGGACATGAACCCACGCACGTCCCTTCACTACGAACGCCATGATCGTCCCGATCGTCAGTAGCGGGAACAGGTAGTTCAGCCCCGTACCGATCTCCGTCAACTGGAGCGTGTGGGTCCCGAAGTCAATGACTGTTTCGTCGAGAAAAGCGCTGGTGCCCAGCAACCTGATGATGCCAACGCCCAGTTGGGACGAAAGCAGTTGCAGCTCGGAAGACAGGGCGTTATGAATGATTTCTGGCAGCGGAATGGACAGCAGAAGCAGAGCCAGTGGCGCCAGCGCGAGCTTGAACGAATTCCATCCCATCAGCGTCAGGAAGCAGCCGCCTGTCACCACCAGCAGCGCATAGGCTGCCAGGGATCCGTCTGTCGCGGTGGAGAGGAAAAAGAACGCCACGAATCCTGCCAGCACGACCAGTGCGCCAGCTCCTGTGGCCTGGAAGTGCCGCTGCCTGACCTGGGGCCAGCGCTGCCAGAGCAAAAACCCGCTCAGCAGCGGAATGAGAAAGCAATGGCTGTATTCGTTGCGATGCCAGCTCGCGTACAGAAAGACCAACGTATCCCGGAAAACGAAGGCCACGATGGCCGCAGCTGCGGCCGCGGCCAGTTTCTGCCGGCGGCTAAGGGCATAGGCGGGAGCTGGCGAGGTTCTCGCAATCATCGCTTCGAGTCTAGCGATGCGGTATGTCAGTTTCCGTACACGGCTCCGGCCGTCATGTCGGTTCCATGTATCGCAATTGTCATACGTTCATGAGTGCGGCGCTAAGGTGCTGGTGTATCCGGCGCAAGCCTCGCGCGCGACGGGGTTTGCGAGCCGGGTGCCGGGGAGCGCATAGACAAACCCGCATCGCGGTAGACCTGCACGGTCTCCGCGGCAACATCGCGCCAGGTTCGACGCGTGGCGTACTCACGCGCGGCATCGCACTGCGCAGCTGTAACGGCCACGACGCGTCGTAGTCCATCGGCGATGGACTCGATCGATTCCGGTTCCACCAGCACGGCGTTGCCGCCCGCCGCTTCCTCCGTCGCCCGTCCCGCGCTGGTCAGCACGGCAGTGCCGCAGGCCATCGCTTCGATGACCGGCAGGCCGAAGCCTTCGAAGGTCGATGGCATGCACAGCGCGGTCGCGCATGAAAGCAGCACCGGCAGGTCTGCATCGCCTATCGGGCCGATAAAACGGATCGAGCCGCGCTCGAGGTTGATTGCCAGCAGCCGTTCGCGCGTGCGACGGGATTGTCTGCCGACGATGCAGAGTGGCATGTCCAGTCCGCACACCGCGTACGCGGCGGCCAGGCGATCGAGATTCTTGTTGCTACGGTCGCGACCCACAAAGAGAAGGAATTCGTCGGGTAATCCAAGCCTCTGCCGCAACCGCAACTTTACCGGTTCGGCTGCCGGCACGAAATCGGGACCGGCCGCCAGCGGAATGGCCACCGTTCGGCTCTCGGGTACATTCAACAACTCATGCACCTGCGCACGCGTGAAGTGGCTGACGCACACGATGCGATCGGCTCGCGTCACGTACCCGGCGTGGTAGCGTATTTCCTCCAGCGAAAGCTGCCGCGGCCTCTGAATCGCATACAGATCGTGCACCGTTGCGATCTCCACCGGCGACTTCCATTCTGGAAAAATGCAGGCCGTGGCATGGAACAGCTGCGGCCGCCGGCGCGGTGGTGTGGCGCCGAAGAATCGGACCCGCACATTGCCAGGCTTGAGAAACCAGCCCGGCAGGCGGCGCCACTTGGCCCATCCCTCCACTTCGACGGATTGCGTCGCCAATCCGGCCAGCAGCGAACTGGAGTAACGCGCCATGCCCGAGTAACGAGGACGCAACAGGTCGCCGACTTCGATGCCAATGTCCGTCATTTCGTACGCACTGTGTGAATGGTCAGGTATTTATCAGAACTGTCGAGCCTGATCAATCAACGGACGACGGAAAAAGAAAAGGCGAACCCCCGCAAGGGAGCCCGCCTTTCCCGGTCTCGAAACGCGAGGTCAGTGACTATCAGAAGCGATAGCGAAATCCCGCACTGATCGATCTGCCCGGCAACGGCGCAATATCCTTCAGCGGTGAAGTGTGACGACGTGCCAGCACATCGCCGAGATTGCTGCCCTTGATGAACCAGCTGAGTTTCCCCAGCGACAACGGTTGTTCGCTGCCCACCTCCGCCGAGACCAGCGTGTAGCCGCCGGTCGGCGTTTCATTTTCGGCGACGCGATTCTGCCGCGCGTAGCGGTATGCCGACAGCGCGAAACGCCACGGCATTTCATTCCATGACAGCTCCGCGCCGAGGCGCGAAGGCGGCATCTGCGGCAGGTTGCCCCCGCCGTCACGCAGCTTGCCGCGCACCAGATCGCCCAGCAATCGTAATTGCAGGTCGGCGTCATCGTGCTGCCACAGGCTGCGCGCCACTTCAGCTTCGAGGCCATATAGCTGCGCGTCGCCCTGCCGGTACTGATACACCGACAATCCATCGTCTATGGCACCGGTGGGCTGCAGATAGATGTAGTCGCTGAAGCGGCTGACCCAGGCACTGAGCTGCCAGGGAATATCACCGCTGCCCCGCCACACCACATCCAGCGTGCGTGCGGTCTCCACGTCGAGCGCCACATCACCGATCACGAACCGCCGCGTGGCTTCATGCGGACCGTCGGCATACAGCTCGGCGGCGGCCGGCAGGCGCTGCGAGCGCGTCACGTTCACAGCCAGCGACTGTGCGGGGCGGTACTTCCACAGCAGTCCGGCGGAGGCACTGATGGCATTGTCCGCAAACGCCGGCAGATCGAAGCCGGGCCGCGGCGCCACGCTCTGCCGTTCGGCGCGCGCGCCTCCTTCCAGCGTCAGCGCACCATGCGTCCAGCGCTCGAAGGCAAACACGCCAGCGCTGCGCGTCAGCGTGTCGGGTATGAAGCGCTCCTCGCCCGTCGCGCCGAGATCCACATAGCGCGTTTGCAGGCCCACGGTGCCGGTGAAGGCGCCATCCACATGATCGCCGCTGAGACGCAGTTCATTACCCTTCTGCAGGAACTGCGTGCCGATCGCGCCATCGGATTCCAGCTCGGCATGCTGATAGTCGCTGTGTACGGCCTGCAGCCGCAGCGCGGTCCAGTGCGGCGAGAGATTCAGCTGCGAACGGAATTCGTAGCGGTCCTGCCGCATGTCGATGCGCGCGGCATCGGCCGGGTCCTCGTCCCGTCCCAGTGGTACGCCGTAATTGCTGTCGTAACGGCTGACACCGATGCCGGCAAAGCCGCGCTCACCGATCAGCGAACCGCCGAGCGCACCGCCACTGGTGTGGCTGTCGCTGTTGGGCACGCGGCCATCGGGCGCCGAATAGTCGCGCGTGCGGCGCTCGAAGCCATCGGCATGCAGCGCCAACGCATCGCCGCCCAGTTCCAGCTTGCCCACCGTGGCGCGCTGGCCCAGCGCGGAATCGCCCTGCAGATCCAACGCGCCACCCACCGGTTGCGAGGGCAGTGACTCCGGAATGCGCCGGGTCAGCAGATTGACCACCCCACCCAGTGCGCCGCTGCCATATATAAGAGTGGCCGGACCCTTGACCAGCTCCAGCTGCTCGGTCAGCAGATCCTCGGTGCTGACCGCATGATCTTCGGACAGCGCGGACACATCCAGCGAGCCGGCGCCGTCTTCCAGCATCTGCACCCGCTCGCCACTGAAACCGCGGATCACTGGACGGCTGGCCTGCGGACCATAGAAGGTGCCGGTGACACCCGGCAGCTGCGCCATGCTCTCGCCGATGCTGCCGGTGAGCCGGCGGTGCAGCTCCTCGCCGGTCAGTACCACCACCGGCTGGATGGCGTCTTCGACGCTGGTGCGCAACGGCGTGGCGGTAATCGTGATTTCCTGCAACTGATCGTCGGCGGCGCGCAACGGCAGCGCGGCGCAGGCAGCCAGCAGCGGCAGCATGCTATGAATGATCTTCATGACTGAACTCCAGAAACTTGCGTAATGACCTGCGACGGCGCAAGGCGCCGTCGGCGTTCAACGAAGCGGAAAGTTCAGCGGACGGGAGGAGCGCGGGGACGCGCGGCGATCCGGTCCCGGCGCAGCAGCGGCGCGGTGAGGGACAGTAGCGCAACGACAATGAATGCAAACGTCAGTGACGGGGTATTGGGGGTGGCGGGCGCAGCGGCCAGACCACCGAAGGCCGAACACCAGCCGCACAGTTCGGCATGCGCAGTCGGGACGCTGCCCGATTCCACGCTATGATGATGCGCGACATAGGCGACGCCGTTCAGCATCAGCGCCAGGCACAGCGCCGCGAAGATCATTCGCAGCGCGAGAGCGTGACGGAGCAGATTGCGGCGCAGATTCACGACGAAGAGAGTAGCTGCATGCCTGAAACACTGCAAATCATCGTGCTGGGTATCATCGAGGGCATTACCGAGTTCCTGCCCATCTCCAGCACCGGCCATCTGCTGATTGCCGAACACTGGCTGGGCCGCCGCTCGGACCTGTTCAATGTGGCCATCCAGGCCGGCGCCATTCTCGCGGTGGTGGTGATCTTCTGGCAGCGGCTGCTGGACATGCTGCTGCGCTGGCGCGATGCCGCGCATCGCGATTATCTGGCCAAGCTGACGCTGGCCTTTGCCATCACGGTGATCGGTGGCTTCACCGCCAAGCAGCTGGGGCTGGAACTGCCCGAGACCGTGGCGCCGGTGGCACTGGCGCTGATCGTCGGCGGCCTGGTGATACTGCTGGTGGAGTACTTCGTCGCCGGCAAACCGGTGTCTACCGAAGTCACCTGGAGCGTGGCCTTCTGGGTCGGCGCCTGCCAGATACTGGCCGCAGTATTTCCCGGCACATCGCGTTCGGCGGCAACCATATTCGCCGCCATGCTGGCCGGCCTCACCGCGCGGCCCGCCGCCGCCGAGTTCGCCTTCCTGGTCGGCATTCCCACCATGTTCGCGGCCACCGGCTATGAATATCTGAAGGCACGTGACACGGGCTTCGCGCAGGAAAGCATCAGCGCCATCGCCATCGGCTTCGTGGTCTCGGCCATCGTGGCCTTCATCGCCGTGAAATGGTTGTTGCGCTATGTTCAGACTCACCGCTTCACGGTGTTCGCCTGGTATCGCATCGCGGCCGGTCTGGCTCTGCTTGCCATCGTCGGCTGAAGTAAAATCTCTCTCATGCTGAAACAACGCAAAGGCATCATCCTCGCCGGTGGCTCCGGCACGCGTCTGCACCCCGTGACGCTGGGCGTCAGCAAGCAGCTGCTGCCGGTGTACGACAAGCCCATGGTGTACTACCCGCTGTGCACGCTGATGCTGGCCGGCATCCGCGACATACTGATCATCTCCACGCCCGAGGATCTGCCGGCTTTCCGCCGCATGCTGGGTGACGGCAGCCAATGGGGAATCGCCCTGTCGTACGCGGAACAGCCGCGACCGGACGGACTGGCGCAGGCCTTCATCATCGGCCGCTCCTTCATCGGCCGGGATCTGGCGGCGCTGGTGCTCGGCGACAACATCTTCTATGGCCACGGCCTGCCCGAGCAGCTGCTGGCCGCCAATCAGCGCGCCGATGGCGCGACGGTGTTTGCCTATCGCGTGCGCGATCCGGAACGTTACGGCGTGGTGCACTTCGATGCGCAGGGTCGGGCGCTGGGCATCGAGGAAAAGCCGACGCAGCCCAAATCGCATTACGCGGTCACCGGCCTTTATTTCTACGACAACAGCGTGCTGGATATCGCCGCATCGCTGCAGCCCTCGGCGCGCGGCGAGCTGGAGATCACCGACGTCAACCGGATTTATCTCGAGCGCAGCGCATTGCAGGTGGAACTGATGGGCCGCGGCATTGCCTGGCTGGATACCGGCACGCATGAATCGCTGATGCAGGCCGGCAATTTCATCGAGGCCATCGAGAGCCGCCAGGGACTGAAGGTCAGCTGCCCCGAAGAAATCGCCTGGCGCGCCGGCTACATCGACGCCGCGCAGCTCGAGAAACTGGCGCGCGGACTGGCGAAGAGCGGTTATGGCAGCTACCTGCTGGGCCTGCTGCAGGATCGGTACTGATGAATGTTC
This sequence comes from Gammaproteobacteria bacterium, assembly GCA_020029535.1. Classification (GTDB taxonomy): domain Bacteria; phylum Pseudomonadota; class Gammaproteobacteria; order Steroidobacterales; family Steroidobacteraceae; genus FEN-1191. Next base: position 11,516 of record JAIBJM010000009.1, read on the forward strand.
AGCCCACCCGCCTGCCCGAGGTGCTGCTGATCACGCCGCGCGTGCATGGTGATGCACGTGGTTTTTTCCAGGAGACCTGGCACCGCGAACGCTTCGCGGCGGCCGGCATCGATCACGCCTTCGTGCAGGACAATCACAGCCATTCGGGCCAGGGCGTGCTACGCGGCCTGCATTTCCAGATCCGCCAGCCGCAGGGCAAGCTGGTGCGTGTGACGCGCGGTGCCGTGTTTGACGTGGCCGTGGACATGCGGCGCAGCTCACCGCGCTTCGGTCAGTGGGTCGGCGCCGAACTCACCGCTGACAACCATCGCATGCTATGGGTGCCACCGGGCTTCGCACATGGCTTCCTGACGCTGCGCGATGACACCGACTTCCTGTACAAGTGCACCGACTACTACGACCCGCAACACGAGCGCGCGGTACGCTGGAACGATCCGCGCATCGGCATCGAGTGGCCGATTCCCTCCGGCGTGGTGCCCCAACTGTCGGCGCGCGACGCCGCGGCACCGCTGCTGGCCGAGGCCGAGTCCTTTCCATGAAGGTGCTGATCACCGGCGCTGCCGGCCAGCTGGGCAGCGAACTGCAGCGGCGTACACCCGCCGGCGCCGAGGTCGTGGCGCTGGACCGGCGGCATCTGGATCTCACCGACGAGCCTGCCGTTCACGCCGCAGTCGAAAAGTTGCACCCCGCGGTGATCATCAACGCCGCGGCCTACACCGCCGTGGACCGCGCCGAATCCGAGCCCGAGCAGGCACAACGGGTCAACGCCGTGGCACCGGCCCATCTGGCCACCGCGGCATCGCGCATCGGTGCGCGGCTGCTGCATGTGTCCACCGACTATGTCTTTTCCGGCGAAGCCGCGCGCCCCTACACCACCGACGATGCGCCGGCGCCGCTCGGTGTCTACGGCCACAGCAAGCTCGAAGGCGAACGCGCGGTGCTGGAACAGCTACCCGCGCAAAGCGTTGTGCTGCGCGTGTCCTGGCTGTACGGGCCGCGCGGACAGAATTTTCTGCTGACCATGTTGCGGCTGATGAAAGAGCGTGGCGCGGTGCGCGTGGTGGCCGACCAGATCGGCTGCCCGACCAGCACGGCTTCCGCTGCGGATGCGCTGTGGGCATTGGCGGCGCGGCCGCAGCTGACCGGCCTGTTCCACTGGAGCGAGGCCGGTGTGGCCAGCTGGTATGACTTCGCCGTGGCGATTGCCGAAGAAGCCGCCACAGGCGCACTGTTGCCACCGAATGTATCGGTGACACCGATTACCACCGCCGAATACCCGACTCCCGCGCGACGCCCGCGCTTCAGTCTGCTGGATTCCCGACGCACGCGCGAGGTTCTGGAACTACAACCCGTGCACTGGCGCGGCGGTCTGCGCAGTGTGCTGGGCGAGCTGTCCCATGTCTAGATTGCTGGTCACCGGCGGCGCCGGTTTCATCGGCTCGAACTTCGTTCACCACTGGCTGCGCGAACATCCCGGCGATCGGGTGGTGGTGCTGGATGCACTGACCTACGCCGGCAACCGCGCCAATCTCGAACCGCTGGCGGCGCGCACGGAACTGCGCTTCGTGCATGGCGACATCTGCGATACCGCGCTGGTGGAGACCCTGCTGCGCGAGGAGGCGCTGGATGCCGTCGTGCACTTCGCCGCCGAGTCGCATGTGGATCGCTCGATTGCCGGGCCCGACGCCTTCGTCCATACCAATGTGGTGGGTACCCACTCGCTGCTGCGCGCGGCGCGGCGCTGCTGGCTTGAATTGCGCACTGTGCCACAGCACCGCTTTCATCACGTTTCAACGGATGAAGTTTATGGCTCGCTCGGCCCGCACGATCCGGCCTTCACCGAGACCACGCCCTACGCGCCGAACTCCCCTTACTCGGCCAGCAAGGCCGCCTCCGATCATCTGGTGCGCGCCTACCATCACACCTACGGACTGGACACCACGATCAGCAACTGTTCGAACAACTACGGGCCCTGGCATTTTCCAGAGAAGCTGATCCCGCTGATCATCGTCAATCTGCTCGAGGGCAAGCCGCTGCCCGTGTACGGCGACGGGCGCAATGTGCGCGACTGGCTGCACGTGGCCGATCACTGCCGTGGCATCGATCGGGTGCTGACCTGCGGACGCCCGGGCGAGGTGTACAACATCGGCGGACGCGCCGAGAGCGAAAACATTGAGCTGGTGCGCCAGCTGTGTTCGCTGGCAGACGCGGCCTTCGCCGCCGATGCAACATTGGCGAAGCGTTTCCCCGCTGCGCCGGCCGCGCGTGGCGCGCGCAGCGACACGCTGATCCGCTTCGTCACCGACCGGCCGGGCCACGATCGCCGCTACGCCATCGACTGCGGCAAGGCTGAGCGCGAACTGGGCTTTGCGCCGGCGATGCGCCTCGACAGCGGGCTTCAGCAGACGCTGCGCTGGTACCTCGACCATGAGCACTGGTGGCGCGCGCTGCTGGCGCGCTGAGGCGCGCGCGACAGCGCCAGCAACGACAGCAATCCCAGCAGCAGCGACAGATCGAAGCTGCCACCGCCTCCACCGCCGCCGCCCGAACCCGCTGGCTGCGTCACCGTCACCGATGTCGAGCCTGTGACGCTGCCGCCCGGCCCGCTGCACTGGAGCGTAAAGCTGGCGTCGGCGCCGAACGGTCCGACCGTCTCACTGCCGTTGGTCGAACGCGCGCCGCTCCAGCTGCCCGAGGCCGTGCAGCTGGTGGCATTGGTAGCGCTCCACTGCAGACTGGTGGTCTGCTGACTTGTAATCGAGGTCGGTGTGGCGGTCAACGTCAGTGTCGGTTCCGGTGTGTCTTCGAGCAGGTAGCCATAGCTGCCGTAGTTGACGCCATTCGGCAATCGCGCCAGCACATTCAGTGAATAGCTGCCGGGGTTGCCGCTGAAGGTGAATTTGCCGCCGCCAAATATCTGCCCGATCGATGACGTGCCCTGCGTCAGCACACCGGCCAGTTCAGCGAATTGCACCGGAAAGCCCAGATCCGTCAGTGTGAAATCGTAGGAGCCCGCGGCATCAAGTGTCAGCGTGTGGGTATTGAACAGACCACCCACGCCTTGCGAGGCACTGAGCAACGCCGCGCCGCTCGCCGGCGTCAGCGACACGCCGAACAGGCTGTTCGAGCTGGTTGCCGTCGGCGGCTGCGCCAGCACCAGCGCCGTGGCCGGTCCCGCGACCAGCGTTATCGACACTGATTCGGTGCCGCTCAAGCTCTGCAGCGGCGCGCCGTTCTGGCTCAGCACCGCGCGCAGCCCGGTGAAGGCCACAGGAAAAGCGTGATCGCGCAACTGGAACTGATGACTGCCGCTCGCCGCAGTCAACGGATAACGATAACCGCCGAAGCCGTTCACATAGCCCTCAGGCACCGGCCGCGCATCGGCGGCGACGGTCTGCGCGCCCTGGAAGAGGCGCCAGCCATAGCTGCCGGCGCTGGAGGTGGCACGACGACCGAAGCTGAACAGCTGCGCGTCGCCGGCCGATGCCGTCAGCGCTGTGGTGCCGGCCGTCGATGCAAAGGCCAGCACGGTCTGGTTCTGCACCACCACGGTCTGCAGTGCCGTCAGCGCGGCGGGCACAGCGAAGTCGTTCAGCGTCAGCGAGTAGTTGCCCGCGGATGGAAATGTCACTGCGGTCGGCGACGGCAGTCGCCCAACCGCCTGCGTCGTGCCATAGACCGTGGAGGTGCCATCGATCACCGCCACGCTGTACAGACCCGCTTCATCCAGCGTGGCGGCGGTGGCTGCCACCACCAGGCTGTAAGTGCCGGCGCTGGCAACAGCGAAACTCGCGCTGGTGCCGGGTGCGTTCATCACCGCGGCTGTGCCGCCGCCCTGCCGCAGCAGGATCAGGTCGATCGTCGACAAGGCGGCCGGGAAAGCATGGTCGGTCAGCACGACCTGATAGTTGCCGGGCTGCGAAATCGTGAACGTCGTGTCGAGCAGCGACTGCGCTGGATTGGCCGCCGGGTCCGCGGCCACCATGCCATCGCTGAAGTTCAGCAGCACCGCGCCGCTGCTGACGGCAGTCACCTGCACGTTGAACGTGCCGGCATCCGACGGGACAGCGCCGACGACGTGCATGCGATAATCACCCGGCTGCGCGGCGAAACGCACCGTTCCCGCAATATCGAGTCGCACCACGCGCGCGCCATTGCGCGTCACAACCAGCTGCAGAGTGCTGAAGGCCGCCGGCGCGCCCAGATCCGCCAACACCACGTCGACATCGCCGGCCGCGGCCACGGTGAAGGTCTGCGAAGCCGGCAATCCCTGCGTCAGCGCAGGCGTCGCGGCCAGCACATTGGAATCGGCCGCAATGGTGGCGGCGCCGGCTCCACCAGCCAGCGCCAGCAGCAGCATGCCGAGCAGTGCGCGCAACTTCATGATGATCAGACCTTGCCGCGCGCGGCTTCCAGTGTGCGGCGAGCCTCTTCAGCACCATTGAAGGCTGTGCCCGATTTCAATGCCAGCTCCAGATTCTTCGCCGCATTGGTGCGATCGCCGGCAGCGTACTGCGCCATGCCCAGGTGATAGCGCAGCAGCGGCACGGCCGGTGCGTTGTCCACCGCCTGCTGCAGCAGCGGCAGCGACTCGCGGACTTCGCCGCGCTTGTACCTGACCCAGCCGCGCGTGTTGATGAACGACGGTTCGCGCGACCGCGCCAATGTATCGGCCAGCCTGGCCGCGCGATCGAGACTGGCGCGATCGCTGCGGTTGCTGACCAGCAGCATGGCGAGATTGTTGGCCGCTACCAGCAGTTGCGGGTGGCGCCGGTTCAGATCCTCGTAAACGGCGATCGCATCATCGTAGCGACCCAGCCGCTGGTACAGTGCCGCCAGATCGCTGGCCAGTTCCACCGAACCGGCGCTGGCGGTGCCGCCGGCCTTCAGCGTGGCAATGGCAGCGTCATTCTGTCCCGACGCCATCTGCGTCAACGCCTTGCCGCGATAGGGCTGCCACCATTTCGGCGAGCGGTCTATAGTTGCATCGAAGGCCGCCACCGCCTCGGTATGGCGCTTCTGCGTCATCAGCAATTCGCCGCGCAAGTTCAGCGCCAGCAGATTGCCGGCATCCTTCGCGATGGCAGTGTCGACACGCTGAAGGGCGCGGGCCGCACCACCGCTGTTCATTTCAAGACGGACCAGCGCGGTAAAGGGCTCCACGGCTTCCGGCTGCAATTGCAGCGCACGTTCGTAGCCGGCGCGCGCCGCATCGGTCTTTTTCTCAGCCTCATCGATCAGCGCGACGAAGAACGGACCCAGCGCCAGATCCGGACGCAGGCGGCGCACTTCCTCTGCGGTACGTCGCGCATCGGCCAGCTGCCGTTGGCCGAGCTGCAGCCGGAACAGCGCCTGATGCGCATCCATATTTGCGGGATCCAGCTTGATCAGATCATCGAGCACCGCCCGCACCTCGTTGGAACGCCCGGACTGCGCCAGCAGCGCGGCGAGGTCCAGCCGCGTGGCCGCGGCACGCGGATCGACCTGCACCGCCGCACGCAGCGCATCTTCAGCCAGTGCGTTGTCGCCATTCTGCAGATAGGCACGCGCCAGCTGTCGCATCACCGGCACCGACTCGGGCTGCTCGCGCAATACCGCGCGCAGATCGGTGATGGCGGCGTCGGCATTGCCACGCGACAGTGCGATCGCACCGCGCAGCGCCAGTGCCTCGCTGTCGCGCGGACTGGTCAACAGCACTTCGCCGATCAGCGTCTCGGCGCCGGCCACATCGTTCTTCTGCAGCAGCATGACGGCCAGCCGATCGCGCGCCTGTAGTCCGTCCGCGTTGGTGCCTGCTGCGGCGACGACCTTGCGATAGACAGCCTCGGCCTCCGCCGGCTTGCGGAATCCTTGGTAGAAACGCCCGGCGGCCAGCTGCAACGTCGTGTCGGCCGCTTGCTTCGCAAGCATGGCCTGCAGCTCACGCTCGGCAGGCTCGAACCCGCGCTGTGCGGCCAGCATTTCAATCAGCGCCAGCCTGGCGTCCACATCGGCCGGCGCAACGGCGATGGCCTCACGCAGCGCGCGTTCGGCGCCATCGACATCCTTGTTCAGCAACCGCAACCGCGCCAGCCGCTGGCGATGAACCAGCTCGCGCGGTTCGAGTTCGATGATCTTCTGCAGCTGTGCCTCCGCCTCGGTACCGCGCCCAGCGTGCTGCAGCAGATCGGCCAGGATGACGCGCAGTTCGGCATCGGCGCCGGCGCGGGCCACACCCGCCTGCAATGTCGCGATGGCCTCATCGGTACGATTGGCGGAGCGGTACAGTGAGGCCAGCATGGCCAGCGCATAGGCGTTGTCGGGCGCATTCTTCACCGCCTTTTCCGCGTCGGCCAGCGCCTCGGTGGACTGCCCATTGCGCGCGCGGACAGCTGCGCGCACCGTCAGCAGACCGGCATCATCCGGATGCTTCACCAGACCCGGTTCGGCGTATTCCATGGCCTTGTCGCTGGCGCCGGCCAGCACATACAGCCGCGCCGCGGCGGCGCGCGCCGGCAGGTATTCCGCGTCGGCTTCCAGCGCCGCCAGATAATTGCCCAGCGCATCGCGCGGATTGTTGAGTTTCTCGGCGACCTGCCCCGACTGGTAGCGGGCACGTGCATTCTTCGGATCGATCTGCAGCGCATTGCTGTATTCGACGCGTGCCTTCTCATAGTTTGCTTCGGCGAAATAGCGGTCGCCGCGCTCGAGATACTGCGACTTGCGCGCCTCGGTGCCCGAACACCCGGCGGCGCTCAGCGCCGACACCACTGCGAAAATCGCCCAGCTGCGAGTGAATGCGGCCATGCGAAAACTCCTGGAAAATGACCCGGGCGACCGGTCGGACGCCACGCCGGAGTGGCAGCGTAGGCAGCTGAGTTGACAGACGTGTTACAGCGAGCTCATGTCCAGGGCAGGCTGCGTAATCCTGCAATCAGCAGCGCGCAGAAAGTGCCCCAGTGCAGCGGATGCCAGCGCGAACCGATGCCGCCGAGCACCACTTCGCAGGCATAGAACAGGGTGATGACATAACTCACGAACTGCACGGTCTCCATCGTGCGCACGTCGATGCTGCCGAAGGCAATCAGCGCCAGCACACCGAATACCATCAGGAAATCGGTGGGCGTGGCGCCGAACTGCCGGCTGGCCATGAAGCGGATGTACAACGCCAGCAGCACCGCAACCAGCACGACCAGGACAGTGACCAGCGTCAGCGCCTGTGCGCCACCCGGCCCGGGGTAGCGCGTCAGCAAATAAGCCGAGAAGGCCACCGTGGCATACACCGCTGCGCGCACCGGCAGCGACTGCGTGGCCCGACCGCGCAACAGCGGCACCAGCATCAGGGCGGCCAGCAGCGAGGCCACGATGCCAAAGTCCATCGGCACCTCACCGACCCAGACCGCAGCGCCCAGCATGAAGGCCGCGATGGCCGCGGTGATTACACCCAGCACCAGCTGCCGCGGTCCCGGACTTGCAAGCCAGTGCAGCGGTTCCGAGCGCGCAGCACCGGCCGATACCGCAGCGGGTGACCGCAGTCGCCAGCCGCTGCGCTCACCGGCAACCAGCACGACGAACAGCGCGCCGACCGCCAGAAAGTAGGTCGCACTGACGATCAGGTCCGACTCGTAACGCAGCAATACGCCGGCAGTCACCAGCGCCGCCTGCAGCGAATAGATCAGCACCACGGTCTGGAAGTGGCTGAAACCGAGATCCAGCAAACGATGATGCACATGATTGCGCGTGGCGCGGAACCAGCTCATGCCACCGCGGATGCGCTGGAACAGCACCGCGACGATGTCGGCCAGCGGCAAGCCGAGCAACAGCAAGGGCAACGCCGCGCTGACCGCAGTGCTGGCCACCTGCGTCAGATACACCGCGAGAAATCCCAGCGTGAAACCCAGCACCTGGCTGCCGGCGTCGCCCATGAAGACGCGGGCCGGATGGGTGTTGTAGCGCAGGAAGCCCAGCGTTCCGCCGATGGTGGTCAGGGCAATGCCCACGGCCAACCCGCTCTTCACCAGATAGCCCAGCACCGCCATCGCCACCAGGCTCAGCAGCGATTCGCCGCCGGCCAGGCCATCGAGCCCGTCCGAGTGATTGATCGCGTTGATCACACCGACCAGCGCGACCATCGTGAACGGACGGCCCAATGCCGGATCCAGCGTCGTCGGTTCGATGAATGGCAGCCGCGTGACGTACAGGTCGCCGTGATACACCACCAGCGCCACGGCAATGAACTGCCCCACGAACTTGGGCCAGTGACCGATCTCGCGCGCGTCGTCCCACATGCCGAACAGGAACAGCACCAGCGCACCGCCGACGAAGGACTGCAGCAACGGATCAAACGGAAACAACAGCAGCAGCGGCGTGACGCAGCCAAGCACGATGCCCCAGCCACCGACGCGCGGCACCGGCAGCGCATGCACCTTGCGCGGATCGGGCATGTCGATCATACCCAGCCGCGGCGCCAGCCGGCAGGCCAGTGGAATCAGCAGCATGCTGACGGCAATGGCCATCACCAGCAGGAAGAACGCGTTCATCGCTCAGTCTGGAATGTAACGGGTCAGCCGCGTGACGGCCTCGGCGGCGAAGCGGCCGAGCCGCGCATCCGCGGCACCGATGGCCTCGCCTTCGCGCAGCGGCGTGATCAGGCGCACCAGGGCGCCATCGGTGCGCTGACGACGCAGCGAATCGACAAACAGATACCACTTGACGGCATATTCGTTGGTGACCACGCGGCCGCGCTGCTGGAACCAGTAATAGACCAGCTGTCGCGCGGAGCCCTGCCCGATGACGACGCGGTTGACCTGCAGCGGCGTGGCGCCGATCCGTACGCCCGGAACCTGGTAGCGGCCGATCTCGGTCATGCGCCAGCCATTGCCGGGCAGGCACGATGCAGGCGAATGCGCCGACACGCCGGTGCGCTGCGAGGCGTAGTACGCCACATACAAATTCACCGGCGACTGCGCCGGCAGCGCATAGTCGGCCATCAGGTAATCATCGAGCTTCAGGATGTCGAGCGTGTCGGCGTCGAGACGGCCGCGACGCCCGCTCCAGGCATCCAGCTGCAGCGGAAAGCCGCTCAGCGCATCGCGCTCCGGCACGAGCTCTTCGCGCTGCGGGATGGCGCGCGCTGGCAGAGCCACGGCCAGCAGTACCAGCAGTGCAACGATAGCCGGCGCACCCAGCGCACGCGGCTGCGCTGCGGCACCCGCAGCGCGCGGTGCCGGCCAGTCGATGGCGAAGATCTCGCGCAGCGGACGGCGGTCGCCGGTCAACCGCAACAGCAGCCAGCTTTCGGCGATCAGCAGCACCATGCAGGCCATGAAGATGATCCAGCCCTCGAAGTCGTGCAGGAAGCCCTCGGCCTGCTCGATGCCGAAACGATCCACCAGCACACCGATGACACCGATGCGGAAACTGTTCATCAGTATGGTGATCGGTACCGTCGACAGCACGATCACCGCGCGAATCCACAGGCGGCTGCGGCAGAACATGGCCACGATCACACCCAGCGTGAACAGCGGAAACAGGTAGCGCAGTCCGCTGCAAGCCTCGACCACCTGCAATTTGTAGCTGCCGAGATCGATGACATTGCCTTCGAGAAAAACGCTGATGCCGAACAGCCGGATCACCGCCACACCAAGCTGCGAAGAAATCAGCTGCAACTGCGAGGACAGATTGTTGTACAGGAACGCCGGCAGCGGGTTCATCAGCAACAGCAGGGCCAGTGGCGCCAGCGCAATGCGAAAGGCGCGCCAGCCCAGCGCCGCCAGCACCGCGCCAGCGATGACGATCACCATCGCGTAAGCATCCACCGCCGTGATTGCCGCCAGTGTCCCGAGCACATAGAGGGCCAGGCCGACCAGCATCAGCGCCACACCGGCCCAGCTGCCGTTGAAAGGCAAGGCTTCGAATTGCCGCCGCCGCTGCCACAGCAGCAGCCCACTGAGGATGGGAATCAGGAAGCCGTGGCTGTATTCCTCGCGCTGCCAGTTGGCGTACAGGTACACATAAGTGTTCTGGAACAGGTACGACAACGCCGCCGCGGCAACCAGCACGGCAAGCAATTGGCGGCGCGTAAACAGATAAGCGGTGGTGCTCATGGCTCGGGATTGCACGGTCCCGGGATGCTAGCGACCTGATGTGTCACTTTTGTGCAATGTGGCGACCCTATAAAGGCGCCGTCACGTGAAATATCTGCACATCATCTCGTCCCTGAACCCGAAGGGAGGCGGGCCGGCCGAGGGCGTCAAGCAATTGACCCGCGCTGCCGCACAGCTGGGTCATGAGGTTGAGGTGGCCTCGCTCGACCCGCCGGACGCTGCCTGGATTCAGGGCTACTCGTGTCCGGTGCGCCTGTTCGGTCCGGGAAGCCTGGGACGCTACAGCTATGCGCCGGCGCTACGAAACTGGCTACAGGCGAATGCCTCACGATTCGACGCCGTCATCGTCAACGGCCTGTGGCAGTACCACGGCTATGCGACCTGGCAGGCGTTGCGTCACTCCGGCACGCCCTACTTCGTCTTTACGCACGGCATGCTCGACCCCTGGTTCCGGCAGCAATACCCACTCAAGCATCTGAAGAAATGGCTGTACTGGCCATGGGCGGAATATCGGGTGCTGCGCGACGCGCGTGCCGTGCTGTTCACCTGCGAGGAGGAACGCAGGCTGGCGCGCCAGAGCTTCGGCCTCTATCGCGTCAACGAGTCGGTCGTCAGCTACGGCACGCCGGGGCCCGCAGGCGATGTCAACCAACAGCGTGCCGCATTCCTGCAGCGCTTTCCGCAGCTGCGCGGACAACGGCTGCTGCTGTTCCTCGGACGCATCCACGAGAAAAAGGGCTGCGATCTGCTGATCGACGCCTTCGCATCGGTGGCTGATCGCGATCCGCGCCTGCATCTGGTGATGGCGGGGCCCGATCAGACTGGTCTCACGGCGGGCCTTGCCGAGAGAGCACGGCAGCTGGGACTGACGCGCCTGACCTGGACCGGCATGCTCGATGGCGACCTGAAGTGGGGTGCATTGCATGCCGCCGAAGCCTTCGTGCTGCCGTCGCACCAGGAAAACTTCGGCATCGCGGTCGCCGAGGCGCTGTCCTGCCGCGTGCCCGTCCTCGTTTCGGACAAGGTCAACATCTGGCGCGAAGTGGTCGAAGACGGCGCAGGTCTGGTCGCCGCCGACACGCCGGCCGGAACGCGGCAACTGCTGGAGTCATGGCTGAACCTCGGCGAGCTGGAACGTGAACGCATGGCGCACAACGCACAGAAATGCTTCGTCAAGCGTTTCCACATCGATGCCGCCGCGCATTCGCTGCTGGCCACCATGCGCGCGCATGTCGACGGTGGCACGCAGAAATCGGCAGCCTGATGGACGTTCTCCACCGCCTGCCAGATTCCGAACGTGTCCAGGATCTGCGCCGCTTCAGGCTACCGGCTGGTTTCCGCGGCCGGCCCGCATGGTTTGTACAACTGTGGTGGATTGTGCAGGCCACACTGTTCGGCGCGTCGCCGCAGTTCATGTTCGGCTGGCGTCGGCTGCTGCTGCGCCTGTTCGGCGCACACATCGGCCGTGAGGTACTGATCCGCCCAAGCGCGCGCATCACCTACCCATGGAAGTTACGCGTCGGTGAGTACAGCTGGATCGGGGACGATGTCGTCCTTTACACACTGGGACACATCGACATCGGATCGCACGTAGTCGTGTCGCAGCGTAGCTATCTCTGCGCGGCCCAGCACGACCACCGCAGCCCGTCCTTCGACATGCAGGCCCGTCGCATCACCATCGCCGACGAAGTCTGGCTGGCCACCGATGTGTTCGTGGCGCCGGGAGTGACGATCGGCCACAGCACCGTAGTCGGCGCCCGCAGCAGCGTGTTCCGCTCGTTGCCGCCGATGCGCATCTGCTTCGGCAGCCCTGCGGTCGACGTCGGACCGAGGCTGGCCCCGGGCGACGAGACACGCGGATAGCGTCGTCCATGCGAATCAGCTTTCTCTGCAGCAGTTATGAGGCGGGGCGGGACGGTGTCGGCGACTATGTGCGGCGTTTCGTATCTCACCTGACCTCCGGGAAGTACCACTGCCAGATCATCGCGCTGGCGGACAGATTTGCCAGCAACACCACTCTCTCAGTGGATTCCAGCGGTACCGAGGTATTGCGGATTCCCGCCGCGCAATGGGCTGCTGGGCACACAGTTGCCGCCGAAGAAGCGCTGCGCCGTTTCGCGCCGGACTGGGTCAGTCTGCAGATGGTGTGCTACGCCTATGACCCGCGGGGCCTGCTGTTTGGAGCGCCCGCCCGCTTCACACGACTGCAAGGCAATGCCCGACGACATCTGATGCTGCACGAACTGTGGATCGGGGAATTTGCCGGGAGCAGTCCGAAGCAGCAATGGGTGGGCAGGCTGCAGCGCGCTTTGCTGCTGCGGACGATCCGGCGCTGGTCAGCCGATGTCATCCATACCAGCAATCCGGTCTATGTCGAACTGCTGCGCCGGCATGGTATCGATGCGAGCGAGCTGCCGCTGCCCGGGGCAGTGTCCGTCAAAACCATGAATCAAGTCGACGCACGCCATGGGCTGTTGCAGCAAGCGGCAGCTGACCCGCGCGCGGACTCCCGTTTGCTGATCGGAGTCTTCGGTTCGATTCACGCTGAATGGGAACAGCAAGCCTGGCTGGAGAAACTGGAGCGCGCCTGCAGCGAGCAGGGTCGCCGGATCACGTTTTTTCAACTGGGTCGTGCAGGCGAAGCCGGCATCGCCTTGTTCAGGAAATTGCGGCAGTCGTTCGGCGATCACATCGAGTTCGTGGAACTTGGCGAGCTTGCCGCAGACACCTTGTCACAGGCGCTGCAGGGGTTGGATCTGGGCATTGCCACCGGCACCTGGCCGCTGGCGGGCAAGAGCAGCACCGTCGCCACGCTACTGGAGCACGGCGTTCCAGTGGCGGTGACACGTAACGATGGCGCACTGCTGCGCGGTCGTACGCCGCAACCGGCTGCACACCCTTTACTGCATCGCTTCGACGATGCGTTCGTCGGTCGGCTGCTGCGGGGCGCTCTGCCCAGGGGCAGACCCGCCAACGGCAGCGACATGTTCGAAACCTTTGCGCAGGCGTTGGGCTACGACCGCAGCAAGCCGGCCGGCAGCAGACCTGCTGCGTAAACAGCCAGCGACTTCGGGCTAACGCGATAACGCAAAGCCTGCAGCGCGTAGCGACGTGTTTCGCAACCGTTGCCATGTCGCAGCTGCCAGCACGCGCAGGCGCGATAGGCCAGCTCGGCGCGTACTGCGGCGGCCTGTCGAACGGACGCCAGTCGATCATCCGCTGCGATCGCTGCCCAGCAGTCCGCTGCCCCAGCCAGCAATTCGATGCTACCCAGCGAAGTCTGATTGCCTGCGTGCGTGCGCCAGTTGCTGAGCCGCGCGGGAACGTACCAGGCGCCCTGCCCGTTCCGGCACAGCAGATAAGTCAACCACAGGTCGTACGCGGGCCCTGCATTGACGGGCAGCAGATCCGACAATGCCGAGCGCCGGAACAGCGTGCCCATCGCCAGCGGGATGGTCTGATCCACCAGAAGTTGATGGAAAGGTCGGTGACGGCCCAGCGCCAATGCAGCGCGACCGTAACGCGCGGATGCCGCCTCGGTCTCCGCCACCCGCCGTTCGCCGTCCACATCGACTATCCAGTGATCGCAGAAAGCCAGCGCCAGCGACGCATCGTTCAGCAGGGGCTGCAGCAATCTCTCCACGAAGGTCGCATCGAGCCAGTCATCGTGATTCAGGATGACGATGAAGTCGCCGCGCGCCTCGGCAATGCATCGTGCGTGGTTTGCCGCTACACCCAGCGCGGGAACGTTATGCCGGTAGTGCAGCCGTTCGTCATACATTCCGCTGACCATATCAGCGAGGTCCGGTTCGGGAGAATCGTCCGAAACGATGATTTCCAGATGCCGGTAAGTCTGGCGCACTGCGCTGTGCAGGGCCGCCTGCAGCTGTTGCCGCTGGCTGCGCCAGGTTGTCGTGATGATGGAAACCAGCGGCGTATTCATGGGGTGCTCTTGTTAGACTTGCTCCAGGCTCACCTGCCGGATCTGATACTGGAATGGAAGCACTTTCGGGCGCGGTTGTCGCAGGGCATAAGGGAACGGTAGCAGACCGGAACTATCAATCTGATTACAACCCGGAGATCGTGCGCTGGGTGCCGGATGATGCGGCAACCATCCTGGATGTGGGTTGCGGAGCCGGCGGCAATGCAGCCTTCCTGGCACGTCGCGGAGTTGTTGTCGACGGCGTCACGCTGTCCGGTGCCGAGGCCGATCAGGCTGGCACCTGGTGCCGCCGCGTCTACCTGCATGATCTGGAACAGGGACTGCCTGCCGAACACGGCGGTCCGTACGACGCGATAATCTGCTCGCATGTCCTTGAACACATCTGCTTTCCGCAACAGTTGCTGGGCGACATCCGAAGCAGGCTGAGAAGCGGTGGCCGACTGGTGATCGCCGTGCCGAATCTGTTTTATTTCAGGAATCGCATCAATCTGCTGATGGGCCGCTTCGAATATGAGCAGGGCGGCATCATGGACGATACGCACTTCCGCTGGTACACGCTGCCGACGCTGAACAGGCTGCTCGCTACGCAGGGATTCCGTGTGCTGCATTCCTACGGCGCCGGAAATATTCCGCTGGGTCCGATTCGAAAGCTTGCACCCTCGCTGTGCCGCAACGCAGACCTGGCCGCATGCCGCGCGATACCCGGCCTGTTCGGAGCTCAGTTGCTGACCGTGGCCACCGTCTAACAAGACCTTGAGCGGACTCACGCGACTGGGCGAATGGGGACGGACCGGGCTGCTGACTGCGGGCACACAGGCCGGGGTCCAGTTGCTGGGTTTCGCCTCGGGCATACTGATCATCCGCAGCCTTGCGCCGGAGCAGTACGCCTACTACACCATCGCCAACACCGCGCTCGGCGCAATGAATGTACTCAGCGACGGTGGCATCGGCAGCGGCGTGTTGGCACAGGGTGGCAAGGTTTGGCAGGACCGCGGGCGACTGGGCGCGATCATTGCGTCGGGCCTGGCGCTGCGTCGATCCTTCGCACGTTTCGCGGCGCCAGTGGCGCTGCTGATCGTCATCGCATTATTGCTGCACCAGGGCGCCGGTCGTGTCGAGGCGGTGGTGGTTGCTGCCTCGATACTGCCGCTGTTTTTCGCCACACTCACGGGCCAATTGCTGGAATACGTGCCGCGCCTGCATCAGCACCTGTTGCCGCTGCAGCGCATACAGCTGGGCGCCAATTTCGCGCGTCTCGGCGCCATCGCGCTGGCCGTCCCGCTGTGGCCGCTGGCAGCAGTGGCCTCGTTGAGCGCAGCCATTCCGCAGTGGTGGAATAACTGGAGGTTGCGTCGTCTTGCGGATGGTCATGCCGACTGGCGTGGCCCCGGCGAAGTGCAGGTACGCAAGGACCTCATCAAGCAGGTCGCGCGGTTCATGCCGGCGGCAATCTACTACGCCCTGGCCGGCCAGCTTTCGGTCTGGCTGATCTCCATCTTCGGTCACACCGAATCGGTCGCCGCCGTCGGCGCGCTGGGCAGACTGGCGATGATATTCGCGGTTCTGGGCAATGCCTTCGGTGTACTGGCCATCCCGCGCTTTGCGCGCATTCCCGCCGGCGAGCCTGCCTTGCTGAGCCGGCGCTACTGGCAATCGCAGGCAGCCTTGCTTGCAGCAGGCGCAATACTTGTCACGGCCATTGCCGCTTTTCCCGGACCGGTGCTTGCGGTGCTGGGTCCGCACTACAGCGAACTTGAACGGGAAGCCGCCTGGATGGCAGCCAGCAGCATCATGTCGGTACTGGCCGGCGCCGCCTTCAGTCTCGGCGCCGTGCGTGGTGTCATCGTGCCGCCATGGTTTGCCATCCCCAGCTGCATCCTCATGCAGGTGCTGCTGATTCTGCTGTTGCCCGTGGAAACAGTGGCAGGCGTGATCTGGCTGGGGCTGCTGGGCGAGACCTGGCTGTGGCTGCTGCAGATCTGCTACTTCACGTGGACTACTCGTCGTGGGCCATCGATGCGGGTCTGAGATCCTGCAACATGACTGTTACACAGGAACTGTACGATCACTTGGGTGGCCTCTGCCAAAGCTTTCCGTATCGAACCATGCAGACGCAACCGGCGTGATTTTCTGAAAATGGCTGGCGGCGCCGCCAGCGCGGTAACGCTGATCGGTTGCGGTGGCGATACGGCAAGCGCGCCCGCGCAGGAACCATCACCGGAGCAACCACAACCAGAGCCATCACCGTCGCAGCCGGCAGAACCGGAGCCCACGCAACCGGAGCCGTCGCCCCAGCCGGCGGATCCGCGGGTCGTAGCACTGCAGACGTTCCTCGATGCGAATCGATCAGCAGACTTCCTGCTGCCCGCCCCGGCCACTGATGTGCCCGTCATCAGCTGGGCCGGTTTGCTCAGCGCGTCCACGCCAGCGACCACACTGGCAAATGGTGTGGTGCATCCCATCACCGATCCGCTGATCAGCAAGCCCATTGCCGATCAGCTAAGCCAATCGCTGCCGGGAAATCCGCTGGCTAATGGTTTACCGTGCCTGAGTGTCAGCCGCCCGTATAGCTGCAAGGGCAATGCGCGAACCATCGGTTCCGTCCGGGTACTGCGGTTCAAGACTGATGCTGCGGTGATCGAACTGACGGGTGTTGTCGCTGATGGATCCACTACCCAGCAGACACTCTGGATCGATGGGCGACTGGTGCCGACCACGGCGTTGTCCTCCTCGCGTGGCTCGGGGGGCGGCTGGAATCTCGGCACCGTCCGTATTGCGTTCCCCAGCCGCCGACTCAGGGACATATGGGTGGAGACAGGCCTGGCGCTGGCTTACCTGAAAGTCGATCAGGGCGATTCGCTGGTCGCCGTCGGCGATGAAGCGGACCCGCAAATCACCGTGATCGGCGACTCCTATCTGCAGGTGGGTTCGTCGAATTTCGCCAATGGCGCCGCCATTGCGCTGGAGCTGGCCGCACGCCTCGGCCTCCGCAAGCTCACCACCGACGCCATCGGTGGCACCGGCTACTGGAACTCCGGTGCTAACCTCGGAAACCTGAACGATCGATTACCTGCGCATGCGGCCGATGGCTCGCAGATCTACCTGGTCCTCTCCGGCCTGAACGACTATGGCGATTTCTCTGGCAGCGGCACAATCTGGCCCTCACGCACCGTCTACGAACAATCCGTGCTTGGCTACCTGCAGGCGCTGCGCGCTGCGCAACCCGACGCGCTGATCGTCGCGACCGCACCCTTCTGTCCGATTCCGCCGATGTCGGATTCGACCTATGTGTCCAATTCGAACACCAACAGCAGCGGTACCGGCGACTTTCTCTACAAGGCGAATCTGGTCAAACAGTCCATCCAGCAGATCGCAGCTCCGTGGATCTACATCGACGTGCTGATGGGCGGCGGCTGGCTGAATTCCTCGGGGGCCACCGGCGACATCACCAACCTGCAGTGGCTGACCGGCGGCACGGCGGGTCCGGGCACCACAGCCGCCTACAAGCCGGGCAATACACTGGGCGGCGCGGGCGGCGGATTCGGTGGCGTCGCCAGCATCCCCATTGTCAGCGGCGGCAACTACGCACAGGCGCCGGAAATCACTGCCACCGGCGGCAGCGGATCTGGTCTGTTGCTGGCCTCGCGCATCGACGGCGCCGGTGCGCTGACAGAAATCCGGATCGTGGCACATGGCAACGGCTACACCACCGGTACCGGCCTGCCGTCGATCACCATCGACGCGACATTTCAGAACACCGCAGCCACTCTGGGCACTCCAACGCTGATCGGCGGCGTCAATCTCGGTGGCCGGTATCCTCTGCTGTCCTTCGCGCCACCCGGGGTCACCGAAGCGCAGCTACACAACATCGATCTGTATCTCTCAGCCGATACAACGCATCCTTCGGTGCTCGGCGTGGACTATCTGTCGAAGCGCCTCGCGGAGAACATCTATCAGGCCGTCATGACTCTCTGACTAGGCGAGCCTTCATGATGATGTCCATTGCAAGCGATGGGGCCCAATCGCCGGTGACGGCGAGCCAGGGATAGCGGACATCGTCTGCAAACCGCTGCGGGACGACCGGCACCCAATTACCCTATGCTTCTCTACCCGGAAGCCATGAGTGCCGAGCTGCCGCTTGAGGATGCGCGGAGTATATGCTCGAACATGCCCGACACCGGCAAGACGGTAATCGACCCACATCGGATACAGACCAAGCAGCAGCCGGAGACGATTTTCAAAGCTGGCGAGATTTGGGGTCGTGAGGATGACGCAGGCCCCCGGTTTCAACACGCGGCGTATTTCGGCCAGAAAAAGATCCGTGTCCACCAGATGTTCGATGATCTCTCCGGCAAATACACAGTCAAAGGCTTGGTCATCGAACGGAAGGCCTCTGTGTGCGACGTCTGCGACTCTTGCGTCCAGGCCCGCTGAACAGGCAACGGCGACCTGTTCTTCAGTCATATCGATACCGGATGCTCGCCACCCCTTGGTCATAAGCCGGGCGGCGAATCCTCCGCGACCGCATCCAATGTCGAGAATATGGCCCGGCGGCTCTTCTTCAGCCAGCTGCAGCGCCTTGCGAAGCCGCGACTCCCGGAAATCAGTGTCGAGGTTGGCGAACGTCGCGCGGTTGAAGGATGAAATATCGGTTGCCGTCATTTGAGATTCCAACCTCGATAGGTAACAGAGCTGAGTGGGTTCATGGTTTGATCGGCGCCTCGATCACGTGCAGGGTGTCAATGTCGTCAATCCGCCAGCGATGGACTCCGTTATGCACGCCCTCATCGTTGTGCCAGAGATACAGAACGCCGTTTTTCTTCACCAGCTGCGGGCTGAAGGCATTGCCGGCGGTCTCCGGGCGGGCGAAGGTCCGATTGTTGCCCGGATAGTTCGGCCGGCCGAACTGGCCGATGAACAATCCATTATCGAGAAAGTGCATCCACTGATTGGCCTGACCGCCATTCCAGGCTTCGCCGTGATAGCCATAAACAATGTGTCGTCCGCTGGTTACAACCCTGTTGCCCGGATACTGCACACCCCGACCGAGTTCGTAACGGCCATCGCGTGAAACGATCTCTCCCTCCTCATCGAGTTGCCAGCTCCCCGACGGGCTGGCGCGCCACAGCCAGCCCTCCCGGCCGGGCAGGATCGCACCCAGATGAAAGCCCTGCGATCGGCCCGGACTGAAAGAGACAATCAGTCCGCTGGCGGTGTCGGGATACCTCACGCCGTTGACAGGCGCCACTTCCGGAACATCGTGATAATAAGGATCCACATCCTTGAGTCCCGACACACTGCCGCGCAGAACAGGTGGCTCCCACCGCGGGTTTCCCTGCGCATCGAAGCCGATCAGCGGCCGCACATAGATGCGCTGGTTTCCGGGAAGCTGCGAGTGGAAGCGCAGCGAGCCATCGGCATACAGCCACTCTCCGGCGCGCAGCCGTGTACCGGTGGCTCGCAGGCCGAACGCGGTCAGTTCAAAAATATCGTTGCTGCCATCGTCGGCTCGGCGCAACACGCCGTAACTGCGGCCGTTCGACAGCGTATGGACCGCCTGCAGGCCATCGAACAGCCCGAAGTAACGGCGTTCCAGCGCGACGCCCCAGTTGCGCACCAGCGTCCACGAATCTCCGATCGGTCGAGCATAATCGACCTTGAATTCCAGGAAACGCGCGAAGACACGCGTGGGATCGGCGGGATCCGCGGTAACCACGTAAGTGGCTGGCAGATACATGATCCGGTCTAGGTACTCCCGCTGCGCTGAAAAACGCAGGTTGCGGAAATTGCCTGGATCGCCGAACCAGAAGGAACCCTGTGCATCGAAAGCTACATAAGTCGGCCCGGCCGAGAGCCAGAACCGGTCATTCCTCACCTCCGGCCCGCCACTGCGATAGCCGCCGCTGCGACCCAGCGTCCAGAGCGCCTTGCCGCTCCGATTGAAGGCCTTGAGCTGCTCACTGCCGGCATCGGCCACCAGCACCGTGCCATCGACCGGCGATACACCGACAGCCACCGGATCTACCAGTCCGCCACTGACCTGATCAGCCTGCTCCCAGCGTGATCCCTGCTGACGATAGTGCATCACCACCTTGCGGCCATCGACGCGACAAATCACCCACAGCGAATCGTCCGTAGCGACGTCCATATCACCCGGCTGGGACACCTCAATGGTCTGCAGCAGCTCACCACTACGCTTGTCGTACACGCGAATCTCATCGCTCGCGCGGTGCGCAACGAACAGCAGCGAACCGCGCCGCTGCACGGCCAGCCCGCTGGGAATATCCTTCGTGCGCCGGTAGTCGATGACGCTTTCCCAGCGATTGCCCGAACGCTGTCCGGGCATCACCAACTTGCCAGTCGCGAAACGATATTCGGTGCCATCGGCTACCTGCAATGCGATGACGAAGCTCTCCGGCTCGGATTCGCCGCCGACATTGGCGAAGTACGCCAGCGCGCCGTCGGTCGCGGTGTAGCGAAATGTGCGCAGATAGTCGTCGTGCGCAAGGGATTGCTGGCGACGCGTATCCGCCATGCTGAAGCGATGAATGGCGCTCTGCTGCTCGTTGTAGCCCACTACATAGAAGGCGGTGCCCGCCGCATCGACGGCCATGTCGTTGACCGGCCCGAAGGCGCGATGGATCCGTTCTCCAGTCGCGTCACGTGAGGTGTTGCCGATCACACCCTCCCAGACATAGCGCACGTTATGCGCCGCGACGCGCGCCAGGTATTTACCGGTAGCTGGCACGACGTTGCCGTCGTCGTCCAATCCGTCCCAATGAATTACCAGCCTGCCCGCCGGCTGCGGGCGGCCGCTCCACAAGGTACGCACCAGCCTGTCGTCGGCATCAAAGATGCCGGCGCTGGTGGTGGCCTTCCCTGGCAGCGTCAGCGCCGTGTCGGCCGCATGCGATTGTGGCGCGGCCATCGGCATCAGCAGCATGACGGCCATTGCGTAGCCTCGAGACATCAGACGACGAAGCCCGTCGAGCGAGTGAAATACTTCATGGCCGGGTCGAGGTCGGCCACCGGCATGGCCGGTACACCGGCATACAGACGGTAATTCTGCTGATGCGCCTTGTTCAGCAGTGCATGGGCGCCGAGCACGGAACAGTCCGGCAGCGTGCTGCCGCCGAGAACGGTGCATGCCGTGCCCACGAAGCAATACTCGCCGATGGTCACCGGCCTGGCGTGCTGCCGGCCGGCCGCGAGGTCGATGCTGTGCGTCAGGATCTGCGAGCGAAAACCGGCAAAGGTCGCGAAACGCCCGATGCTCACCCGTTCGGTGCAGTCGATGATGTGACGGTTGGTCACCGCAGCGTGTTCCCCGATGACCAGCGATGGCTGGCGTCCGGCCAGATGCGCGAAGTGTGTACTGCCACCGGAGGGAAAGGCACTGATCCAGTTCAGCCGGCCGATGCTGGCATCTTGTCCGAGTTGCAGCAGATCCATGCCCTTGGCCACCGTGAGATGTCCGATACTGGCGCCACTATCCATCACCAGCATCCTGGGGAACACCCAGGCCAGTCCGATGCGGCTGGCCGGATGCAGGCGATAACCATAGAACCTTTGCAGCAGATGCCGGCGCAGGCCCCACGGCAGCAGCACCAACATCACTCGCAGCATTGCGCTCATGTTCCGCCCGCGATCTGACGATACAGTGACACGAATCTTTCAATCATCGCGACCCTGCTGTACCGGCCGGCGTTATCGAGCCCACGGCGCGATATCGCCGCGCGCAGCCCGTCATCGCGTTGCAATTCCAGCGCTGCTGCGGCGAAAGCTGCATCGTCATCCGCGCCGCAATGGATGGCTGCGCCGCCGGCCACCTCCGGCAGTGGTTCGCGATCGCTGCAGATGACCGGACAGCCGCAGGCCTGCGCCTCGATCACCGGCCAGCCGAAGCCTTCGAAGCGCGATGGAAACAGCAGCGCCAGTGCCCCGTTGTACAGCGCCTCGAGTACTTCATTGTCGGGCTTGACGACTTCAACGATGCGTCCGGCCACTCCCAGCGCCTGTGCCTGCTGCCGCAGGTCATCGCTCAGCGGCTGTCCCGCGAATACCAGTGGGCCGCGCCAGTACGGCGCAATGCGCGCAAAGGTACGCAGCACACATTCGCGATTCTTGCGGCGCAGGTTCGAGCCCACATGCAGCAACCAGCCGCCCTCGCGCAATCCGGGCAGTGCCTCGAGCCGCCTGCGAATTGTGTCCGCGTCGAGACGTCGATAGGGATAGTTCAGTGCATTGGGTGTGACCACCAGCCTGCCGCGATAGCCGTTCAACAGGCGTCGCGCGTCGACCAGCGTCGCCGCCGACACACAGGCAACCGCCTGGGCCCGACGCAGGCCGCGCAGAATTCCCTGCTGCAGCAGTCGTCCGGCGAAGCTCGCCGGACAGTCGGTGCCCTCGCCGAGCGCGCCGCGCACCGCCAGCAGATCGTGGCAGGTCACCACATGAGGAATGTGCGCAGCGGACGGCACATAGACCGAATTCGAGTGATCGCAGACATGCACGATGTCGGCCTGCCGTGCCGCGCGCGTCAGCACCTGCTGGCTCAACAGGTATTTGTCGACGTAGCCGATCCATTTCCAGGCGCCGGCAGCAGAATGTCCGGCGCGGTTGAGCGCCGCGTGCGGCACCGCGACCACGACTTCATGCCCGGCCTCCAGCAGGCCGTCGCGCATCATCTCCGTGTAGCGCAGCATGCTCTCCTGCAGATCGGGCGCGTAGTTGCCGATCAGCACGATTTTCAATTGCCTCTCCCCGACGTCTGCAGCACCGCGTTAGCGGCATCAAACGCATAGCGCGCCCACGTCCATTGCTCAGCCTGCTGTCGCGCATTGCGGCCCATCTGCTCGCGCAGACTGCGATCTGCATGCAAGCGTTCGAGACGCTCGACGATGGCATCGGTGTCGCCGACTGGCACGATGAAACCGTCGATGCCGTCGCGCACCACATCGCCCGGACCGTTGGGTGTGACGATGACGGGCAGGCCGCTGGCCATGGCCTCGAGCACCACCATCGGCATGCCCTCCACCAGCGTCGGAAAGACGAACACATCGGCGCCGCGGAAGATCTCTGCCAGCTGCGGCTGCGGCACATTGGGCGTGTGACGGTACAGATCGCCGTACGAACGGTATGCCTCGCTGCCGTGCACATAATCACCGACCAGATGCAACTCGGTATCGGGCTTGCGGAATGCCCGGTAAGCCTGCAGCAGATGACTGACGCCCTTGCGTTCGCCGATCTGCCCAACGAACAGCGCGCGAAAGGCCGCGGCGGTTCGCGGCGCCGTCGGCGGGCTGAAGCGCTTGGTATCGGCTCCATAGGGAATCACGCGCATTTTTTCCGGCGCCACACCCTCACTGATGAAGGTATCGCGCACGAAGCTCGATCCGACCAGGATCATGTCGGCCAGCTCGATCTCGCGATCCAGCGCTGCGCCATGCGAAGCGATGTCGCCGAAACGCGGCAGCGCTGCTGCGAACTCCGGATACTGCCGGGCCCGCGACTCGAAGAAGCGGTACTGCCAGCGATGATGTGCGATCGGATAGTTCAGCACCGTTCGCCGGCCCAGCTCCCGCGCTCGCTTGAAGGCTGGCCAGGCCACGTGATAGCTCGCCACCACGACGTCGGCCCGCGGCATGTGATTGCCACCGGCCCGTGCGACGCTCGTTTCGGTGGAAGCCAGCAGCGGCCGGCTGAAGTGCATGGCCACATCGGGAATGCCGCGCCCGGCACGGTTGACGACGGCGGCCATGAAATCCGTCGCGATCCCGGCTTCGATAACCAGTCTGCCGTCGAGCCCGCGCGGCGGCAGACGCCGCCCCAGCGTCGATGCATAGGCGCCACCGAACAGCGGCAGACGCGCCAGCGTGCGCTCCCATCCGCGATGCTTGTTGGCGTAGCGGCGTACCAGTCCGGTCAGCGCGCCTCGCGCCGCCAGCTCGACGGCCAGCCGGTCCATTTCCGGCGCGCTGAGACTGACCAGCAGCGCGCGACTCATCGGCGCACCTGGGCGAGCCGGCAACTGGCCATGCACAGGCCAATGTACAGCCAGAGAAACCCGCCAACCGTGCCGTGGCCGGTCAACTGTCCATAGAACAGCCCGATCCCGACGTAACCGAACAGCAGCAACGGCAGCGGACTGGCCGAGGCCCGCGTGGCGCGCAGCGACCCAATGAACAGTGCGGCCGTGCAAACGATGCGGAAGATGATCAGCAATACGCCGGCCACGGTGCCCAGATCGACGATGTGCCGTGACCAGTCCGACTCGGCGGCCACGAGGGCGAGCAATTGGGGATCGCTGTTGCCGAGCCAGGTGCGACCATTGCCGCCCAGGCCCAGTCCGTAACCGGTCAGCGGTGTGTGCGACATGAAACGGATGAAATCGATGCTCTCGTAGAACGCCCGCCCCAAAATGGCGGAACCGGCAGAACCCGCGACAGAGGAAGTCTCGGCAACGCGGCTCAGCATCAAAGAGAGTGCTTCCGGAAAAACGATGGGGTACAACACGGCACCCGTCCCCGCCAGCGCCAACGGAATGAACAGCGCCCTCCTGCGCATGGCTGCAGCCGGCGTCGTCATTCCCAGCAGCAGCGCGGCCATCAATACCAGCGCCACATGTACGAATGCGGCGCGGGAACCGCTGACTGCCAGACATGCGCCTGTCGCAGCGGTCGCCCCCTGCAGCCACGGCAGGCGAACCTTCCGCGCCGCCGCCGGCATCAACCACGTCGCAAGCAGCAAGGCGAAGGTGCTGACAATCAGTTCCTTAACGCCCACATTGGTGGTGAAGCTGCCACTTGGCCGGATGCGCCCTTGCGTATAAGCGAAGGACTGGAACTGCAGGCTTGCCTCATCCGCGGTACCGCGATTGATGACCGCGGAAGGCGAGGTGACGCTTTGCACGATCACCAGCGGCACGGTGACGATGACGGCAACGAACGCATGACGGGCGAAGCGCTGCAGCGACTCGCCGTTCAGGGTCGCTGCCAGCGCGAACGGCAGCGGCAGGTACAGGAAGTACTGGCGCCAGCCATATATAGCCACCGCGAACAACCGCGGATTGCCGAAGCTGATGCTTTGCACGAAGACGAGCAACAGAGCGGCGAAGGCGAACAGCAATCCGATCTGCAACAAGGGACCGGAATTGCGAAAAGCATTGACCCGCAATGCCCGCCAGTACAGCAGCAGCACGAACGGATCGCGGATGAAGAACAGGTACTGCGAGTACTGCGGCGCCACCCACTTGCGCAGCGCGCCCTCCAGCAGCAACAACCAGAAGATCAGCAGCGCCAGATTCTCGATCGAACGGTCGGCCGCCACCGGCTGCGCCGCTGTCGCGATCCGCGGCGTCACCGTTCGCAGTCGTACCGGCTCGAAAGCCGCCGGCGGCCGGGCCACGGGTACTGAGGCGCTCACGGGCGCCGCCTCCCGGCACAGCGATCGTAGATGTCCGCGTACACCGAGATCGGACGCAGATACTCACGCAGCGACTGCTGGGCACGTCGCGCCCGCAACTGATACTCGGCTTCGGGCATCGCCGCTGCTCTCTCCAGCGCGGCAGTCAAACTCGCGATGTCCCCCGGTTCGCACAGCAGCGCGCAGTCGCCAGCGGATTCGGGCAACCCACCGTCGCGCGTGACGACGGCCGGCACCGCCACATTGCGCGCCTCGATGGGCGTCAGGCCCATGTCTTCGCGGGTGTTGGCCGGCGCCACCAGCCAGCACGCATGCGCCATCCGCCAGGCCTTCTCGGCTTCGCTGAGAAAGCCGAGCACGTGAATACCGTCGATGGCGTGCTCGGTGATGTACTGTTTCATCCAGGCACCGAGCGGACCATCGCCAGCGATGTACAGCGGCCACTGCTGGCGGTCGAGATCCGCGCGCGCGTAGGCCTTGACCAGTACGTCCAGTCCCTTGTTTTCGATCAGCCGCGCGATGAAGAAGAATCCGCGTCGCGCTTCGAACGGCGCCTGTTCGGAGGGCAGCTGCGACACGGTCGGAATCATCTGGCTGGTCGCGCTGCGTCGCTCCGGCTCCCAGGTGCCCTGCACGAAGTTCGAGTTGTAGGTGCGCCAGTCAGCCAGCCGGCTGCACAGATACCACAACCGGTTGCGCAAGCCGCGCTTGCCGCGAAACCAGTTGTGGATGGTCAGTACCAGCGGCTTGCCGGCCAGCTTCGACAGCAGCGTGATGTCCGGCGAGCAGTTGTTGCCATGGACCAGATCGGCCCAATGGATGTTGCTCAGCAGCGCGGTGCTGCCGCGCTGTACGAAGCGGTAATCGAGCTGCAGACCGCGACAGCGATCTTCGAGCAGCGCATTGACCGAGACGCCGCTGACCAGCTTGAAGCAAACCCTGATCTCGTGCTCGGTATTGCGCTGTAACCAGTCGGCCAGCGTCATCACGAACACTTCGATGCCGCCATAAACGCCGTAGGTGGGTGTCGCCAGCAGTATCCGCATCGCAAGTTGCCCGCTTCAGACGACCGCGGCAGTCGCCGACGGTCGCGCGAAAATGCCGCCGGCGACCCGATCCGCCGCCACCTGCCGCATCAGCACGGTGTCGATGCGCGGCTGCTGATCGGCAAATCCGTAGACCAGCGCAGTGTCGCACAACTGATTGATCAGACGCGGCACACCACCGCTGCTGACATACGCCACTTCCACCGCGCCAACGCTGAACAGCTCGGGGTCACCGCCGGCCACCGCCAGCCTATGCCGCACGTAGCCCAGTGTGTCAGCCGGGCCCAGCGCCGCGAGGTGGTAGTCGACACTGATGCGCTGCGCGAACTGGCACAACTGCGGCTGCGCCAGCGCATCACGCAGTTCAGGCTGACCGACCAGAAAAGTCTGCAACACCACATGCTTGTTGGCGTTGACATTCGACAGCAGCCGCAACTCCTCGAGGGCGTCGACACCGAGGTTCTGAGCCTCATCGACGATCAGGATCACACGCCGGCCGGCCGCGTACTCGGCGATCAGAAAGTTGACGAAACGCTGGTACAGCGTGGCATCGTCGTTCCCTTCATGCTCGAGCCCGAACGCCACGCACACCCAGGGCAGCAACCGTTCGAAGCGGCGACTGGTGCTGGCAAGCAGCCCGACGGTCAGCGACTGGTCGATCGACGACAGCAGCTGCCGAAGCAGCAGGGTCTTGCCCGATCCCACTTCGCCCGACAGCAGACAGAAGCCGGTCTGGCTGACGATGCCATAGCGCAGCAGTGTCAGCGCGAACTTGTGCTGCAACGTCATGTACAGGAAGGCCGGATCGGGCGTCAGGTTGAACGGCATCTCACGCAGCTTGTAGTACTCGAGGTACATGCGGCTGCCCTGCTTCAGTAGCCCGCGCGCGGCGATTCGCGCGAGCCATTGAGCACGGTGCCAATCAGCGGCAGACCGCGCAGCAGCTCCATGCTGCGCGTGAGATCATCGCAGCGCGTGCGACCCTCGCCGATCACCATCAGCCCGCATTGCACCAGCCGCGAGAACGCCAGTGCATCGTCGGCCTGCAGCACCGGCGGCAGATCGAAAATGATGATGCGGTTGTTGTAACGGTTGCGCAGTTCGTGCACCAGGCGTGCGGTTCGATCGGAGGCCAGCAACTCCGAGGAGTGCTCGACGGCGCTGCGCGCTGGCAACAGCGACAGCCGTTGATATCCTTCGAGCCGCACGATGGCCTCGTGCACCAGACGTCCGGACTGCAGGCAGTCCTCGATGCCGACCGTGGGCTCAATGCCCAACCGGCGGTGCAGGCTGGGATTGCGTAGATCGCAATCCACCAGCAGCGCGGTGCGGCTCAGATCGGCGGCGATGGCGATCGCCAGGTTCAGCGCCGTATGCGTCTTGCCGTCGCCGGCGGTGGGGCTGATAACCGCTATCGTATTGGCTTGCAGCTGCTCCAGACGTTGCAGCACCTGGGTACGCAGCAGTTTGTAGGCGCGGCCGTGCGGACCCGCTGCGTTGGGTGGCAGGATGCGTTCGCGGGCCAGCAGCGCTGCATCAGGCACCAGCGTCGCCGGCGCAATGTTCAGGGTTGCGTCAACCAGTTCGGCATCCGGCGCATCCGCAACCGGACGCGCAGCAGCGAAACGTTCGCGCTGCGTCTGCGCCATTTCCAGGGCTCTTGCGATTCTGTCCACGGTGCTCTCTCAACTGCCCAGGCGCCGCATGAATCCCGCCCACAGCAGGTCCAGCGGCCGGTACATGAAATGCGTCAGCGCAATCGCCGCCAGCACCAGCGCGGCGGTGCCTGCCAGCGCATACAGCTGCTTGCGGCGCAGCGCTGCACGGTCCGCATCGGTGGAAATCCACGGCAACACGGCCAGCGGGGCCGCGGTCAGCAGACTGGCGAGGTCGTGGCGATCGCGTACCGTGCCGTCCAACTTGTCCTTCAGGATCGCAATGCCCAGCGCGACGATCAGCGCCAGCACCGCACCGAAGACGCGGATCATCGCCCGGTTCGGACTGGTGGGTTCCTCCGGTGCCAGCGGCGGCTCGATCAGCGTGAAGCGCTCGCCCTTGCGTTCGGTCTCGAGGTTCTGGGCCAGTTGCGCTTCCATCTGCTTCTGCCGCACTTCGCTGTATTTCTGCCGCGTGTTGTCCAGCTCCCGCGTCAGTGCCGCATATTCCTGCTCGACGGCAGGTGCGCTGGTCAGACGCCGTTCGAGATCGGCCAACCGGGCGCCCAGCGAGCCGCGCCGTTGTTTCAGCGCGTCGTGCTGGGCCTGCAGCGCCGCACGCTGCGTCCTCAGCTGGATGTAGGCCGGATTGTCCGGCTGTTCCTGCGCACGGGCGGTCTCGGTGGCCGCCGCGCTGACGCTGCCGGCCTGCGCTTCAATGCCGGCGACCAGACGTTCCAGGGTCTGCACATCCGGATGTTGGGCGCCATAGCGCTGGCGCGCTTCCGCGAGCCGGCCGCGCGCGTCGAGCAGCCGTCGCGCCAGATCGGAATTGGCGGCCGAGTCGTTGACGGTGCCCTGGAAGCCTTCGATCTGGCGCTTCAGCCTGACCACATCGGGATGATCCGGCGAATAGAGCGCGCTGACCCGCGCATAGTCGCTGCGCAGCGTCTTCAGACGATCTTCGGGCGACATGACCCGCTCGCCGGTCGAGGTGTAGATCTGCGAAGCGGGATTCATCTGCGCCAGCTGTGCGTCGAGGTAGACGGTCTGCTGATCCAGCGCACGCAGCTGCGAGTCGGCGTCGCGCCGCTCGTCTTCGAGCCGGCTCAACAGCTGTGCATTGAACTGTGCCTGCTCGGGCAGGTTGCTGACATGCAACCCCTTGAACGCCGTCACCTGGCCGTCGAGTTCCTCGATGTGCGTACGCAGCTTGTCGCCCTCTTCGGTCAGGAAGCTGGTGGCGTTCTCTGCCAGCTGCCTGCGCGTCTCGAGATTCTCCTGCAGATACAGCGAAGCAAGTTCATTGGCGACGCGCGCGGCCACCTCGGGCGAGCGATGCTGGAAGCCGATCGAAAAGGCGACGGTGGCCTGGACCGGACGGCCCTGGCGTGGATCGATGACATCGGCACTGATGGTCTTGAACCGGATGTTCTTGCGCATCATCGCGACGATGGACTCGCGGCCCTTGCTGGCGCGCTCCTCTGGATACAGGTCGTAGCGCTGCACGATCCGCAGCAGGTTCTCGGTGATCATCACGCGCTGGCTGATCATCTGTATGCGCTGATCGGCGAAGCTGCTGATCGTCGACCTGACCAGGTCGGTGGGCAGCTCCTGTTGTTCGATCAGGATGGTTCCGGACGACAGGTAGGTGGATGGCCACAGCACTGATATCGCCAGCGCCGCCAACAGCACGGTGACCACGGCGACGACCATCGACGGCCAGCGACGGCGCACCACCGCCAGCGGTCGCAAAGGCCGGCCGGCACCGGCCGCCATCGGCATGGCCAGTTCAGTTGACATGCCGGTCTCCGCTCCAGCTGAGTGCCAGCCCGAACTCGGACCCGCGTGCGGTGTCGCTGTACAACGCGCGCGCGCGCTGCAGCGCATGTGCAGCCGACGCCACCAGGCTCCAGTTCTGCGTCAGCCGCCTCGATAATGCCGCATCGACACGCCAGTAGCGCACGCTGTCGGCGCTCGATTGCGCCGCGTCCAGCAATTCGACACTGCGGATTTCGCTGAGATTTGCGCTGATGCCGGTCCGCTCGCTGATCTGCGCGGTCCAGCGCAGGCTGATATCGTCGCGTTGGGTCAGCAGACCGCGACCGGTCGGCGACTCGCTGCGTCCGGCCAATGCGCTCAAGGTCCAGCCTTCACCTCTGCGCGACAACTCCGCGCGATACAGCATGCCTTGATCGGTGGTGCCCGATCGGCGACGCCACGACGGCCCGGTGGACAGATTCGTCGTCCACAGCTCCGACAGGTTGATCCGCAAGCCGAGATTGACGGCGGCATTTTCGGAGGGTACCGACTGTTCGCTGGTCATGCGGCCCGCCGACAGGCTGGTGGAAAGCACTGTGCGTTCGCTGAGCATTCTCTGCGCACCCAGTTGCGCGGAACTGTAGCGATAGTTGCCCAGCTCCGACTGCGCGTTGCCGGGATAGCGGGTGTCGAGCCAGCTGGCGGACACCTGCATCGTGGTCCGCTCAGTGAACTGCCGGCTTGCGCCCAGTGTTGCACCGACGGCCTCGTGACGCTGATTGCCCTGCGTCAGGCCGGTGGTGCCCAGCTCGCTGGTCAGCGTGGTATCCCGGACGAAACTCGCCGAAGCGTCAAACGCCGCTTTTTCGCCCTGCCAACCCAGGGCTGCCGCGAGCTGCTGTTCGTCCCGATCGAGATCGTCATCGCGCCGGTAGCGCTGCGCACGCACCCGCGGCGCGATGCTCATCAGCATCCGCTCGGTCTGGCGCTGCCAGCTCAGCCCCAGATCTGCGGCAAGCGAATCGCTGCTGACATCGCCGTCGGGCACCATCCGTGCATTGGTCCGCGATTGCACCGAGATCTGACCGCCCGGCACCCAGCTGTATTCGGCAGCGCGCACCGGCGCCGTCATCGCCAGCCCCGGCAACAGCAATGTGGCGGCCAGGCGCGCTGCGGATGCATTCACGGCACCACCACGGTGTCGCCGTTCTTCAGCAGGATGTTCTGCTCGAGCTTGCGGCCAGCCGCCACTTCCTCATAACGGAATGGCAGTGCGCTCTGCCTGCCGTCTTCGCGGCGCAGGATGCGGATGTCATTCAGCGAGGCGAACTGGGCGGCGCCACCCGCAAGACTGATCGATTGCATGACATCCAGCGGCCGGCTGAAAGCGAATTCACCGGGGCGATTGACCTTGCCGACCACATAGACGCGATTGCCGCCGATACCCTTGACCGCCACGGTGACAACCGGATCGGGTACGTACTTGCGCAGACTCTGGTTGATCGATTGCCGCAACTCATCAGGCGTGCGGCCGCCAGCGCGTTGCTCGCCGGCCAGCGGAAACGACAGCCCGCCATCAGGACGCACCAGCACTTCGCCCTGCAGCTCCGGCTCCTTCCATACCGAGATCGTCAGCAGATCGCCGGGCTGGATGCGATAAGGCTCGGGCGCCGGCTCCGCAGCGTGCGCGGCAGCGCCCGCCGCCAGCAGCAATACGACCGTCGCTTTGTAATACTTATGCATTGCACTGCACGCGTAGCGAAACATCGATGTCATCGTCGACATGCGTGGAAACCCCTATTAAGCCGTATGAACTGTGACAATCGCCTGCTTGCGCAGCAGGCGGGACGCGCAGGCAAGACCGGTCGCCAGCAGCCAGAGGCTGGCGGGCAGCGGTACGGAATTCATCGGCGAGAACTGCACATCGAGTGTGTACAGGCCCAGGCTCCGGGCGCCCTGGGCAATGCCGAAAATGCTGGTCGAGAACACCTGCTGCGCGCTGACGGTCAGGTACAGGGCGCCCGGACCGGTAACGGTCTGCAGATGAGTGCCGCCGCTGTTCAGATCCAGTCGCAACGACTGCAGCACCGAGGTGAAATTGACGTCGCTGAGCGTGATGGTGACGGTACCGGCGGTCGTCGCCCGAAAGTCGGTGACCGACTGGTTTCTGCCGAGTACCGGTACGGCGTCGTAGAAACTGCCGCTGTCCGTCAGTGAAACCACATCAGCCATGGCCGGAGCGATACCCAGCAGCAAGCACAGCGGCAACGCGCGCAACGGATTCATGCGGCCTCGCCCTGGTCGGCGACACCATTGCCGCCCACGCGTGCCGCATAGCCATACTTTTCGTACAGATAGCGACGCAGCGTCTGCGATAGCTGCTCGCTTTCGCCGGATGGCGTATCGCCGTTGTGATGACTGCCGATCCTCGACAGCCGCAGCATGGCGTAGGACTGATGCGTGGCACTCATCGCCATCAGCTGGATGTCCTCGAGATCCATGCGCGCAGCCGGCTCGACGCCATCATTGATGATGCCTTCCAGACGCGCGACATCGATGTCCAGATAGCGGAACAGCTCCGCGGCGATCTCGGCAAACACCGGTACCAGATTGCGTCCGCGCACGCTGCCATCAGCCAGCGGCCCGAATCGGGTCAGCATGGTCTTCACGGCGAAGCGGATCACATCCGAATCCCTGACCCCAAGGCGTTTCGCCAATCTCTTGATACTGCGGATATCCGCGGCACTCATACGAATCGACATTGCCTGCTTGCGGCTATCCATGCTCATGCGTGTCTCCCTTCGCCTCCAGAACTCGAAACTTGTTGTGGTGTTCTTGTTGTAGTTGCTTTTCAGTGCGTGCCGGCTCGCCGGCGCGCGAGGCCAAGCAGCCCAAGCAGCCCCGAACCCAGTAACGCCAGACCGCCGGGCAACGGAGTCGGCGTCACCTCCTCATCGGGGTAATGCCAATCGTGATCTCGCCAGTCTTTCCAGTGCTTCCAGCCCTTCCAGCCGCTCCAGCCTCGATGACGTCCGGGATGTCGGTGGTCATCGTCATCGTGATCGTCAAACCTGCGCCAGCCGAGGAAATCGACCCAGGCGCCCAATGAGGTGGAGCGCGACGATCCGGACTTGTCATGCGCGTCCTCACCGGATCCGTTGTGCATCAGGATCGTGATGGGAATTTCTTCCAGCTTTACGCCACGCCCGAAACGGTCGTGTTCGTCATCGCAAAGCGAGCGAATGGAGGAAACGCTGAATTTCTGCAGCGCGGTCGCGGGCGCCTCGCAGGTACGCCCCATGCTGGCCAGCGCCGCCATCGGCGTACAGGTCAGGGCGCAGATTGCAGCCACCGCCGTGAGCTCCCGTGTATGCCGCATGTTCCGTTTCCTGTTGTCTGTCCCGATGTCAACGACATGGTCCACAAAACAGGTGACAGGAACTTGACGTCTTTTTGAAGATCCAGCACCGCCTGCGGAGCATCCGTCCGGATCTCCGCATATGCCCGCTGCCGAGCCGCCTGCCCCGATCGCCAACCACGTTGCTGGCGATCGTCGTTGTCAGGCTATGTTCGATGCGCTAGCTGCGCGCTTGCGTCCCTCCTCTCCGCCCGATGCCGGCCAGCCCCAGCAGACCTGTGGCCAGCAGCCACACAGCAGCGGGAAGCGGTACCGGCGTGATGTCCCGGACCAGCACCACGAAGTCCTGGTAGTCGTGATCGCCGCCGTTGGGCAGGTCTTCCCAGGCGAGGATGTAATCGTTGCTGTCGAACAGCGAGCCACGCACATGGCTGGGCACGCGGTTATTGCTCAGAAAATTCGTGTCGGTGCCCTGGTAGGCGAGCATGTGGTCGTTGCCGTCGCCATTGAGCGCCGTATCGCTGTAGTAGTACGGATCGCTCGATTGCTGGCCGTCCAGCCCCACGACGTACAGGTAGAAGCCGATCGTCTGGCTGGCGAAAGTTGTCTGGTAATTGCCGTTGACGCGAACCTCGTAGCCACCGGAGACGGACGTGAACGTAATGCTCTTCTGGGCGTTGGCATCGGCGTTGCCATTGAACACCTGGATACGTTGCCCGCTGATCGGGTCGTAGATGCCGAAGCGGTTGGTGTCCTCGTAGCCGGCCAGCTCAAGCAGGATGGTGGCCGAAGAGCTGCCATCGCTAACCCAGGCCGCATCGGTCGTGGCGCAGTTGGCGACGTTCAGTACGCCATTGCCGAGCAGGGTATTGAAACTGGATTGCAGCGAGGGTTCGTTGCCGTTTGACAGCGGAGCGCATGCTGCCTGCACGGAGTTGCTTGCCGCCGCGCTGGCTACTGCAACCGCCGCGGCAATCCACTGCCGCCAGCCTGTCATGCACATCCGCCGCACTCCCACTGATTGCGGCGAGTGTCTTATGCAGGCGATGTATGAAAGGTGATAGCCAGTTTAAGGTTTTTTAACAAAAACGTAGCCAATACATAGGCTTACTGGCATACATTCAAATACACAATCAACAGTCGAGCGTAACTCGCAGATGAGCAGTTCGTCTTACATAATCCATACATACATATAGAGGGCAACAGGCCCTGAGGCCCGTGCGGGGAACCGTGGCGACTATTTGGCCGGAGCAGCGGCCTTGGGAGCGGCGAGCTTTAGCTCGGCAGCACGATAGCGCGTATCGTCGATCAGGTTCTCGAGCCGCGCGCGCGACACGCGCGTGAACGGTTCATGCGAGGCCATCGAACTGAAAAAGCCGCGCTCCTCGAGGCGCGTCAGCACTTCACCGTTGAGTTTGTACAGCTGCAGATTGGCGTCGATGCAGGTGTTCAGCTCACGCTCCCGCGCGGCCAACTCGTTGCGCACCCGCGTGCGGTCGCCCTCGACATTGCCCAGCGTCTGGGTGGTCTCGCGGAACTTGCCGATCAGCTCGTCGAACTGCGACTTCTGCCGTTCCATCGATTGTTCGGTGGTCTCCTTCGATGAGGTCAGTGCGCGCAGACTCGCGTCGGCGGACTGCGCCTGCTGACGCAGACCCGCCTGCGCACCCTTGAGCTTCGTTGCTTCGGTGCGTGCCGCTTGCAGTTCCTTCTTGAGCTTGTCGTTTTCGCCTTGCAGCGCCGTGCGCTCAGCCGCGGCCTGCTGCAACTGCTGCTGCAGCGCCTGTAGCTGCGCGCCGCCGGTGGAGCTGGCAGCGGGCTGGCGCTGCGTCTGCGCAGAGGCGGTGGTCGCCGCCGCCATGAACAGCACTGCGGTTGCGCAAGCAAAGCGGATCTTCATGTGCATCTCCTGCCCTGGCCGCTCAGAACTGCGCGTTCAGATCCAGCTGCCACACATCGATGCCCAGCGGCGCGCCGTCGACTTCATTGGCGGTCAGCATGCGCAGCCGCAGCCAGGTCGCGCGCGACAGACCGAGATCGAAGCCCAGCTGATAGCCCTTGGCGTCGGTGCCACCGAGGTGGAAGTCCGAGTCGGTGAAGGCATCCAGCACCGCGTCGCGCTCCAGGTAGCGGTACTGCATGAAGGCGCGCCACTGCCAGCGCTCGGCAATCGTCGGCCAACCGAAGGTCACGCCGGCGTCGTAGCCGCCGACCTTTTCCTCGGCCAGCGTGCCGGTACGCGCATAAACCTCATCGCTCTTCCAGCCGATGTTCTTTACGTACTCGCCGGTGAAGATCACATGCAGCGGACCGAAGGCGGCGATGTCGAGCGACAGATTGGCGTTGATGAGCCGGTATTCGCCGGCCAGCGCGTAAAGGTTGGTGGAGGGATCCGCATCGTTGCGGATATCGAACAGCGTATTGCCTTTCTGAAGATACTTCGGCGCGGTGTAATTCAGCAGTGTGCTGTCGAAAGCATTGCGCTGGCCGGCAATGTTGCGGAAGTCGAAGTAGCCGCCGGTGAGGCGCAGTTTCGTGGCGCTGCCAAATGGCAGTTCGACACCCAGTTGCCCGCCGAGCAGCCATTTGTCTTTCGTCGTCAATTCTTCTTCCTGCAGCGGGAATGCGCCCAACGTCAGAAAGGCGCCGCGCTCCATGCGTCCGGGGCTGCGGTCGAACAGGTCGACAGCGTAGCCCAGCGACAGGCCTTCGAAGCTCAGGTCGCTGTCCCAGATCAGTTCGCTGGTGCTGACGAAGGGATTACCGAAGCGGCCGAAGCGGAAATCCAGTTCCTGGCGGCGGTTGAACACCGGATTCCACATGATGGCGGCGCGATCGAGGTTGACGCTCCAGCGCCCACCATAGGTGCCCAACGTCTGGTTGGTGGAGTTCGGTGCGCGGATATTGCCGCTGGTCAGCCGCACGTCGCCTTTGAAGGCGCCGCCGAGTCGTGCTGCCATGCCGAGGCGTGCGCGGCCAACCAGCCGCTGGCGATTCTCGGTAACATTGAGGAGCGCATTGACGCCAGCTGGGCTGACACCGCCAGCGTCGTTGACGGCATTGAAGTTCAGGTAGTAGTTGGTGACGTTATCGTCGGCGTACTGTGCGCCCTCGCCGCGCACACGCACGTCGCCATAGATGTCGAGGTTCTGCGCCCAGCCGGGCAACGCGGCCGGCACGCCCCAACCCTCGCGCTTGGCCAGCTTCGATACGTCCTCGACCACCTCGGCGCGGATATCGCCGCGCACGCGGTCGCTGATCTGCTGCTGCACGATCTCCGGCACATGGGTCACGCGTACCGCGTCGCGCTCCACCTCGTCCGCTTTCGCTCCGGCGGCCGCAGCCTCGGTGGCCTTCTTCTGCGCCGCCTGCACCATGGCTTCGGCCTGTTCGCGCGTGATGACACCGCGCTGCACCAGCGCCTCCAGCAAGCCGATGACGGTATTGCGCAGTTCTTCCATCGACTGCGTGCTCTCGGCGGCCGACGCCAGTGGCGACGCCGTCAGCAGTGTGGCAGCCAGCATCGCCGCCGGCCCTGCAATTCTGAAATTCCTCATGACCGTGTTTCCTGTCATTGAATACTGTCAGCCGCGCGACACCACGCGCAGCGTGATCGGTTGCGGCATCTCGATCGGCGGCGCGTCGCGCAACCGGGTGACGCGCGTCAACGCCTCGCGGATCGCGCCGTCGAGCTGCGCATTACCGGTGGTCTGCGTCAACGCGATGCGCTCGACCGTGCCATCCTTCGCCAGCCACACGCGTACCACCACCTGGTAGCTGCCCTTGCGGATCTGTTCGTCCTCCGCCAGTACCTGCTGGATGCTGTCGCGCACCAGTGTCGTGTACCAGCCGAACGAGGTGCCGCTGCCGATCAGGTCGCGACCGCCCTTGCGTGCCGCGAGACCGAAACCGTCGGAACCCGCACTGCCATCGGCATCCAGCCCCAGCTGCTCGGCGGCGGATTCCTGTGGCGGCGTATCCTCCGGTACCGACTCCGGCAATGGCTCCTCGATCTTCTCTTCCGGCGGCGGCGGCGGTGGTGGCGGCTCTTCCGGGGGCGGTGGCGGACGTATCAGCTGTATGTTCTGCACCACCTGACGCGCCGGCTCCTCCGGCTTGTTGAGCATGTTGTAAACCATCCACACAAAGCCGATCACCACCGCCAGCACGATCAGCGTGCCGATGGCCATCGGCACATAACGTGCGACTGGTTTCTTCGCCGCCATCGCGCCGTACCCGGTTCACTTCACGACGCGCTGCGTGACCAGACCCAGCTGCGTGATCTCCAGCCGTCCCATCAGGTCCAGCACATCGACCACCTTCTGGTACTGCACCGTCGAGTCGCCCTTGACGATCACCGGCAGCTCCGGATCAGCGGCCTTGTACTGGCGCAGCAGGTTCTCGAGCTCCTGCAACGTCACCGGATAGGCATCGAGATAGATCGTGCCGTCGGCAGTCACCGATACCGCCTTGGTCTTCGGTTTGGCGATTGACGGCGCCTCGCTGGCCTTGGGCAAGTTGACCTTGATGCCCTGCACCGAAGCGGTGGTCATGATGATGAAGATCACCAGCAGCACGTAGGCCAGATCCAGCATCGGCGTGATGTTGATCTCGTCGTAGACGTCTTTTTCTTCGGCGGAAGCGCTCATCAGCTGTAGTGCTCCGCGACACGCGTGATGAACTCGTCGACGAACACGCGCATGTCGGCGTTCACTTCCTTGATCTTGGTATTCAGCCAGTTGTAGCCGAACAGCGCCGGGATCGCGACCGCCAGACCCGCCACGGTGGCGGCCAGCGCCGCGGCGATGCCGGGGGCGATCGAGTTGACGTTGACATCGCCGCTGGCGGCAATCGCGGCGAAGGTGATCATCACGCCGACCACGGTACCCAGCAGACCGAGGAACGGTCCGCCGGAGATCGCAATCGTCAGCAGCACCATCTGCGACTGCAGCTTCTGCGTCAGCCGCACCATGGTCGCATCCATCGTGGCACGGATGGCTTCGATGGCCTGCGGCGACAGCGTGGTCACCGCCTGCGCGCTGACGGTCCTCAGTCCGATGCGGCCGGTCATTTCCTGCACGCCGTGGTGATACAGCCGGTACAGCGTCGAGAGGCGATAGCGACTGCCG
Source organism: Gammaproteobacteria bacterium (assembly GCA_020029535.1). Taxonomy (GTDB): domain Bacteria; phylum Pseudomonadota; class Gammaproteobacteria; order Steroidobacterales; family Steroidobacteraceae; genus FEN-1191. The sequence goes on from JAIBJM010000009.1 coordinate 49,917, forward strand.
CCGTCGTCGCCGGAGACAAAGGCCGAGCGGTCCAGTGCCTCATCGCCCTCGTCCTCGTCGGACTCCGCGCTATCCAGCGCGGTGGGATCGCCCTTGAGCTTCTGGAATTCCTTCAGGAAGGCCTTGTTGGCGCCAGCGATGCGCGACAGGTACACCGTTTTGCCGATCATGATCAGCATCGCGATGACGAACATCACCGCCAGGATGCCGATGACGACCCAACCATCGATGGTGACGTTCTTCATCGTCACGACGAGGTAGGACGCGTCGCCGCTTTCGCGCTGCGCATCGTCGCCGTACACCACCAGCGGTGCGACCTGGCCCTGACTGCGCGCCGCGGCCTGCAGCCATTCGAGCGGTCGCGCCACCTTCGACACCTGCACTTCGTCGACTTCGCCGTTGAGCGGATTGCTGCCGCCGGCGCCGGCACCAATCGTCAGCGCGCCGGCGATAGCCGGCACAGTGACCATGGCACTACCGGCTTCGGCACCGTCGACATACAGCGACAGCCGCCCCGCGGCGACGCTGATGGCGAGGTGATGCCACTGGCCAGTGCTCAGCGGCGTGGTCGATTGCGCTGCCACCGGCGCCGCGACTGCGCCGGCATGCGCCTGCACCTGCAGCCCATTGATGCCGAGGCTGATGGCGCCGGCCGCATCCTGCAGCGACAGCACCGTTGCATTGGCCTGCGCACCGTCGATCCTCACCCAGGCCGAAAAGGTCGCGCCTTCGGCCGGCACGAAGCGCAGCGAAGCCGTCGACGGTACCGAGATCGAACCCGAACCGGGGAACTTCAGGCCCGCGCCGATCAGCGACGCCGTATTGCGTTCAGCTGCCGCGGTGGACGCATTGTTCTTGTAGGCCGTTTCGTCGACCGGCGTGGCGTCCGGCCCGGAGAAGTGGAACACCAGCGTCTGGTCGGCATCGTAGGTGCCGGGTTCATCGGCGCCCGCGGTAGCCGCGGTGTTGCCGTAATAGAGATAGATCTTGTCGGTGTTGGTGCCGCCGGCCAACCGCGGCACGCGCACCCACAGCCAGGCCAGCTGGCTGGTCGGGTCGTAACGCTCGACGTGGAACTTCAGCGCTGTCTTGTCGTCGCCGGCGATGAAGCGCAGGTCGCCACCATCGGGCTTGGTGTCATTGAAGTAGCCGAAATTGCCGGCATGGAGCTTGACCAGCACCGGTACCTCGAGCGCCGTACCGGTGATGCGCGCACCGCTGTCACCCAGATCGAGCGTGATCTCCTTGCGGAAATTCCACTCGTCATTCCACCAGGCATGACTGACGGCGGGAATGGCAAGCAACAGCAGCGGAAGCAGGCGTCGCACGATAAGCCTCGGAGGTCGCACAGATGAAACAGGGCGGCCAGCCGTGACGGCCGGTACCGCGACGGATTATCGGAATGACTGGTGATGTTTTTGTGACAACCGGGACTGTCAATCGAACAGCTGGCGGCGGATCGGCAATGCCACCAATGCGCCGACCAGCTGTGCAAGCACAAAGGCGCCCACGTCGAACGGCCGGATGCCGGCGAATGTGTCGGATAACGAGCGTGCGATTGTTATCGCCGGATTGGCGAACGAGGTGGAGGAAGTGAACCAGTACGCGGCGCCTATCCACGCGGCTACCATCCAGGCGGTATCGCGCCGCCCCGGAAGGCCGGTCACCACCAGAATCAGACCAAAGCTGGCAACGCACTCGCCCAGCCATTGTGACCAGCCGGTTCGTACCGTGGTCGCAGCCTGCACAAGCGGCAGATCGAACATTGCGTTCGCAAGCAGCGCACCGAGACAGCAGCCTGCGATCTGAACCAGAACATACCAGACCGCTTCATCCACCGGCATCTGCCGACGCATGGTCTGCACCAGCGTCACCGCAGGATTGAAGTGAGCGCCACTGACCGGGCCCAACAACGTTATCAATACCGCCAGCACTGCGACGGTAGCGCCGGTGTTGGCCAGCAGCGCGATGGCGTCATTACCATCCGCCAGCGTTTCCGCCATGATGCCCGAACCGACCACCGTGGCAGCCAGCAGCAGCGATCCCAGCATCTCGGCTGACAGCCGTTGCCTCCGGCTCATGCCGGTTCGTCGGCCCGGGTGCGTCCGATTGCGTTGAGCTGCTCCTGCAACCTGATCTTGTCCAGCGAATGAATCGGAAGGCTGACAAATATCTTGATGCGGTTTTCCAGTTCCCTGAAGGCTTGCCGGAACGCCAGCCACTTGTCGCTGTCGGTGCCTTCCACCGCAGCCGGATCGTCCACACCCCAATGCGCACTCATCGGTTGACCCGGCCACACCGGACAGGTCTCGCCGGCTGCCCGGTCACAGACCGTAAAGACAAAATCCAGTGGCGGCGCTTCCGGAGTCGAGAACTCGCTCCAGCTCTTGCTGCGCAATCCTTCGGCGGAAAGATTCATGCGCTTCAATAGTTCCACAGCAATCGGATGCACCTGCCCCTTCGGGTAGCTGCCGGCACTGAAGCCACGGAATCGGCCACGGCCCCAGCTGTTGATCAGGCTCTCCGCAAGAATGCTGCGGGCCGAATTGCCGGTGCAGAGAAACAGCACGTTATAGATACGTTCAGCCACATTCCCTCCTAGTGCAGATTCCTGAACCGCCGCAGCAGTTCTCCGTCAGAAATCCGACCAGCCCGTTCATCATCGTGAAATCGGCCGCATACATCTGCTGACGACTGACACGCAGCCGCGTAACCAGCTTTGCGCCTCGCAACCGATGCAGATGAAAGGTCAGCGAAGACGGCGGCACGGCGAGCCGTGCGGCAACCACTCCGGCAGACAAACCGGAAGGCCCGGCTTCCACCAGCATCCGGTAAATCGCCAGCCGATTGTCATGAGCCAGGGCGCTCAGGGCGGCTATCGCGTCGTCGGCTTTCATTTCGACTATTGTCGAAATGAATGGTTACAGTGATTTGACGACCGTCGGATAGTCGTCGATAGGTCGGCCTAATAGCTCAAGCGCGCGCGGCGCCTTCTGCGCTGGCTGCTCAGAATCATCATCAGCGCGTCCCGGTCTCTCTTCGCGATCGAATCCGCATTCACGGGCGGGGTGACAACGGAGTCCTCGCTGCTGGAATGGGTGGCAGGCGGACTCGGTGGTTCACTTCTGGCTCTTAGATCGCGGATGGTCAGGTAACGGGCGGCGCCCCTATTGCCGGATGCCCCTGCAGACCGCTTCGCCTCGGCTACTGCGGCAACGGGCATCATGGGCCTGGTCCTCATCCTTATTACGCGGAGCGTTTCCTCAATCCTTTTCAACGCGGCGTTTGTGCGGTCGATTCTGCTGATGAGGACGCTTGCGCAGACGAGCAGAGCCCCGATCAGAACGGCGATGACTGTGAATTGCCACAAAACCATGGTGATCATCCCGGCGGACTGGACTTTCAATTCGCAGAACGGCTCTCGTGTCCGGCCGCAGACTACCGCCGACAAGCGGTGTCGATCAACAGCCTTTCATGTGACGCGGATTCGACGCCAGATGCTTCGGTCCGCCCTTGAAGCAGTCCACCAGATCACCCGCAGCCGTCGGTCACTCCTTCTAAGGACTATCTTTCATTTATTCCTTAAAAGGAATATACTGCATCAAGTCCACAGAAGGACTGGAGCCACCATGGAATACCCGCTACTGACTCCCGCGCAGCTTGCCAACCATTTGCGCTCCTTGCGCAAGGCACGCAACCTCACCCAGGCCCAACTTGGCGCAAAGCTGGGTGTCGAACAAGCCCGCATCGGCAAGATCGAGCGGGACCCAGGCAATGTCAGCGTCGGGCAGCTGATGGAGATTCTTGCTTTATTGAACGTAAGGATTGTGCTGCAGGCGCCCGAGTCAGCCAGGGGCAGCACCGTCGCACGCAAAAAATCCACCGTCTGGTGAACCGTGCCGGCGCTCCATGTGTGGATGAATGGTGAGTTCGTCGGCG
>JAIBJM010000063.1 GCA_020029535.1 Gammaproteobacteria bacterium
GGCAGCGGGCGGCCCGTAGCCGCCCGCTGCCGGTTGTCGTTCAGTCGACGTCGACGTTGCGCATGGACAGGCGCACGCGGCCCTGCCGGTCGACTTCCAGCACCTTGACCCGGATCACGTCGCCTTCCTTGAGCTTGTCAGCCACGCGCTCAACCCGCTCGTCGGAGATCTGCGAGATGTGCACCAGGCCATCGCGACCCGGCAGGATGGTGACGAAGGCGCCGAAATCCATCAGCTTGGCCACCTTCCCTTCGTAGACGCGGCCCACTTCCACATCGGCGGTGATCAGTTCGACGCGCCGCTGCGCTTCGCGGCCGGCAGCGCCGCTGACCGAGGCGATCTTCACGGTGCCGTCGTTTTCGATGTCGATGGTGGTGCCGGTTTCTTCGGTGATCTGACGGATCACCGCGCCACCCTTGCCGATGACGTCGCGGATCTTTTCCGGATCGATCTTCAGCGTGATGATGGACGGCGCCCACTCGGACATTTCGGCGCGCGAAGTCTGGATGACCTTGGCCATTTCATCGAGGATGTGCAGGCGGCCGTCGCGCGCCTGTGCCAGCGCGATCTTCATGATCTCGGGCGTGATGCCCTCGACCTTGATGTCCATCTGCAGTGCGGTTATGCCATCGCGGGTGCCCGCTACCTTGAAGTCCATGTCGCCCAGATGATCTTCATCGCCGAGGATGTCGGTGAGCACCTGGAACTTGCTGCCCTCGAGCACCAGGCCCATGGCCACGCCGGCCACCGGCGCCTTGATCGGCACGCCGGCATCCATCAGCGCAAGGCTGGTGCCGCAGACGCTGGCCATCGAGCTCGAACCGTTGGATTCAAGGATTTCAGAGACCACGCGGATCACGTACGGGAAGGTGGCCATGTCCGGCATGATGGCGTTGACGCCGCGGCGGGCCAGGTTGCCGTGACCGATTTCACGGCGCTTGGGCGAACCCATCATGCCGGTCTCGCCCACCGAGAACGGCGGGAAATTGTAGTGCAGCATGAACGGCTCACGACGCTCGCCTTCCAGCGCGTCAATGATCTGCGAATCGCGCGAGGTGCCCAGCGTGGCCGCCACCAGCGCCTGGGTTTCACCGCGGGTGAACAGCGATGAGCCATGGGCGCGAGGCAGCACGCCCACCTTCACCGTTATGGGACGCACGGTCTTCACGTCGCGGCCATCGATGCGCGGCTTGCCGGCCAGGATGTTGTTGCGCACGATGCGGCTTTCGAGGTCGAACAGTTCGTTCTTCACCTGCTCGGCCGTGTAAGCCGGCGCGTCACCGGCAGCCAGCGCGGTGCTGGTCCCGGTCTTGATCTCGCCGATGCGGGTGTAGCGCTGCTGCTTGTCGGTGATCAGGTAGGCGGCGACCAGAGCGGCTTCGGCGCGCTCGGCCACAGCCTGCTTCAGTGCGTTGTTGTCGGCGGCGGCCTTCAGCTCCCAGCGTGGCTTGCCGGCTTCTGCAGCCAGTTCCTGGATCGCCTTGATGGCCACCTGCATCTGCTGGTGACCGAAAACCACGGCACCCAGCATCACTTCTTCGGACAGGCCTGCCGCTTCCGATTCCACCATCAGCACGGCGCCAGCGGTGCCGGCCACCACCAGGTCGAGCTGCGAGGTGGCGAGGTCGGCGCGCAACGGGTTCAGCAGGTACTGTCCGTCGCGATAGCCCACGCGCGCAGCGCCGATCGGGCCATTGAACGGCAGACCGGCAATGCACAATGCGGCCGACGCGCCCAGCAGGGAGGGAATGTCCGCCTTCACTTCAGGATTCAGCGAGACGACGGTGGCGACCACCTGCACTTCGTTGAAGAAGCCATCGGGGAACAGCGGCCGGATCGGACGATCGATCAGGCGCGAGGTCAGGGTCTCGCCCTCCGAGGGACGGCCTTCGCGACGGAAGAAGCCGCCGGGGATGCGACCCGCGGCATAGGTCTTTTCCTGGTAGTTCACCGTCAGCGGGAAGAAATCGCGACCCGGCGTGGCTTCCTTGCGCGCGCAGGCCGTGACCAGTACCACGGTATCGTCCATTGTTACGCGCACGGCACCGTCCGCCTGACGGGCCAGTTCGCCGGTCTCGATGGTTACGTTGTGCGGGCCAAAAGCAAAAGTTTTCTTGAAGACAGTCACGCTTCAATCCTCGGAATTCGTATGGGGAATATCAGAAGGGCCGCACAGTTGATTCACTGACGCGGCCCCTGCATGAAGTGTTAGCGGCGGAGTCCCAGACGCTCTACCACTTGCTGGTAGGCGGTGGGTTGGGTCGCTTTCAGGTAATCGAGCAGCTTGCGCCGCTGATTGACCATGCGGACCAGGCCACGGCGCGAAGCGTGATCGCGCTTGTTTGCCGAGAAGTGCTCACCGAGACTATTGATGCGCTCGGACAGCAGTGCTACCTGGACTTCCGGCGAACCCGTGTCCTTGGGATCGCGACGGAACTGGGCCAGCACCTCGCCCTTCTTGCTTGTGGACAACGCCATGCTTGAACCAACCTTGTTTACGTTAGGCCTTTTTTGGAGGCGCGCATTCTAGCCGCAACACCTGTCTCCCTCAAGCGGAACAGATAGTTACAAACAGCCGTTTGGGCCGCAGGCGGCCTGCTGCATCCACCTCGCCCAACCCGAAGAAGCTACCGGTGGCGTCATACAGCCTGACCAGCCCCGCGCTGCCAACTGGGCTGGTAACCGGCTGCCCATGCTGTAGCGCCGAGCTGGCCGCTGCATCCAGCCGTGCGGCCGGCAGCTGCGGGATGGCCGCATCAGCCGGAATCAGCTCCGGCAGAGCCTCGGCGGATTCCAGTTCCGCCAGCGTCACCATGGCCCGTTCAGCGAAGGGCTCGACGTATTCGCGGCGCAGCAGGCTGACGAAGCCGCAGCTGCCCAGATCCCGCGCCAGGTCTTCGGCCAGCACCCGCACATAAGTGCCCTTGGAACAGTTCACCCGCAGTTCCAGCACCGGCGGGCGCAGCGCCAGCAGTTGCAGCACCTCGATCTCGATGGCGCGCGCGGCCCTCTCGACAGTGATGCCCTGGCGCGCCAGTTTGTACAGCGGCTGGCCCCCTTGCTTGAGGGCCGAATACATCGGCGGCACCTGCTGCTGAGGACCCAACCGGCGGCGCAGCACTTCCTGCACCTGCGACTCGTTTAACGCGGGCACCGGCCCGGTCTCCACCACTTCGCCTTCGGCATCGCCGGTGGCGCGTCGTTCGCCCAGCGTGAGGTCGAAGCGGTAGCATTTGCGCTCGCTGAGCAGCAGACCCGCCAGCTTGGTGGCCTCACCAATGCAGATCGGCAGCATGCCGCTGGCCAGCGGATCCAGGCTTCCGGTATGGCCGGCCTTGGCGCCGCCATAACGACGGCGCACGCGTTGCAGCGCTGCGTTCGAGGACAGTCCCGTCGGCTTGTCCAGCAGCAGGATCCCGCCGGGCGTCATGGTCACTCGTCGTGGTCGGCGTCGGTGGCCCGCGAGCGGTCATCGCGAACTGCGGTATCGATCAGCTCCGTCAAGCTGCGGGCCCGCTCCAGCACGGTGTCCAGTTCGAACTCCAGCTTCGGCGCGTGACGCAGCGCCAGGCGACGCGCCAGTTCGCCACGCAGGAAGCCGGCCGCGCTGGCAAGACCCGCGCCCACTTCGGCCGCCGAGTGGCGTTCGCCGAAAGGCATGAAGAACACGCGCGCGCTGCCCATATCCTGGGCCAGCGTGACGGCGGTGATGGTAACGCTGCCGACGCGCGGATCCTTGACCGAGCGCGTCAGCAGTTCAGCCAGCGTGCGCTGCATCTGCGCCTCGATGCGCTGCGCTCTGGAATTGGCTTTGGCCATGGCGCCTCCTTACTGGATGGTGCGAATGACCTCGATCCTCGAGAAGCACTCGATCTGATCGTTGACGCGCACGTCCTGGTAGTTCTTCACGCCGATGCCGCACTCGGTGCCTGCGCGCACTTCACCCACGTCGTCCTTGAAGCGGCGCAGCGATTCGAGCGCGCCCTCGAAGATCACCACGCTGTCGCGCAGCACGCGGATCGGATTGTTGCGCTTGACCACGCCCTCCATGATCAGGCAGCCGGCCACCACGCCGAACTTGCTGGAGCGGAACACCTCGCGCACCTGCGCAGTGCCGAGGATCTGCTCCTTGATCTCCGGCGCCAGCAGACCGCTCATCATCTGCTTCACGTCGTCGATGGCTTCGTAAATGATGCTGTAGTAGCGGATCTCGACGCCGGTTTCCTTGACCGCTTCGCGCGCGCCGGAATCGGCGCGCACATTGAAGCCGATCATCACGGCGCGCGATGCTGCCGCCAGCTGGATGTCGGAGGCCGTGATGCCGCCGACGCCGCTGGCGACCATGCGTACCTGCACTTCGTCAGTGGACAGCTTGTCAAGCGCATCACGCAGCGCTTCGGCGCTGCCCTGCACGTCGGTCTTCAGCACGACGGATACCACGCCGGCCTTGGCCTCGCCCAGCTGCGAGAACACGTCCTCGGCGCGCGTGACCTGCTTGGCCAGCTTCACGTCGCGGAACTTGCCCTGACGATACAGCGCCACTTCGCGGGCCTTGCGCTCGCTTTCGACGGCCAGCAGTTCTTCACCGGCATTGGGCGCGCCCGACAGACCCAGCACCACCACCGGCATCGATGGCAGTGCCTCGCTGATCGGCTGGCCTGCTTCATCGAACATGGCCTTGACGCGACCATGCTCGGCGCCGGCCAGAATGTAGTCGCCGACCTTCAACGTACCCTTCTTCACCAGCGCCGTCACCACCGCACCACGGCCCTTCTCGATGCTGGACTCGACCACGAATGCCGTGGCCAGGCCCTCGCGCGGCGCCTTCAGCTCCAGCACTTCGGACTGCAGCAGGATGGCATCCAGCAGCGCATCGATGCCGGTGCCGTCCCGCGCCGAGACATTGACGAACATGTTCTGTCCGCCCCATTCCTCGGCGATCACTTCGTACTTGGACAACTCGGTGCGGACGCGGTCCGGATCGGCATCGGCCTTGTCGATCTTGTTGACGGCCACGACAATCGGTACCCCAGCCGCCTTGGCGTGCTGGATGGCCTCGATGGTCTGCGGCATGACGCCGTCATCGGCCGCCACCACCAGGATCACCACGTCGGTGACCTTGGCGCCGCGCGCGCGCATGGCCGTGAATGCGGCATGGCCCGGCGTGTCCAGGAAGGTGATCATGCCCTTGGGCGTCTCGACGTGGTACGCGCCGACGTGCTGCGTGATACCGCCCGCCTCGCCCGCCGCCACCTTGGTGCGGCGGATGTAGTCGAGCAGCGAAGTCTTGCCATGATCGACGTGACCCATGACGGTCACCACCGGTGCACGTGTTTCGAGTGCGGTGGAACCCGCGGCCTGCAGGCCCTCCTCGATCTGGTCTTCGCGCAGCAGCTTGACGTTGTGGCCCATCTCTTCGATGACCAGCATCGCGGTATCCTGGTCGATGTGCTGGTTGATGGTGGCCATGACCCCCATGTTCATCAGCACCTTGATGACCTCAGTCGCCTTGATGGCCATCTTCTGCGCCAGCTCGGCCACGGTGATGGTCTCGCCCACCGCTACTTCGCGTATCACCGGCGCGGTGGGTTTCTCGAAGCCATGCCGGGCCTCCATGTCGGCCGGCGCCGAACGGCTCTTCATGCGCTTCTTTTTCTTGTGCCGCGCGCTGACGTCGCCGGCGATGTGCAGCTCCTGGCGACCGTACTTGGTACGGTTCTCGTCGGTCACGCGTACCGGCTTGTCCTTGGCGACCGGCGCCTGCGGTGCGGCGCGGGCCGTCTCCTCGCGTTTCGGGCGCTGGGCTTCTTCCTGCGTGCGCTGCTCGGTGGCCTTGCGGGCCTCTTCCTGAGCGCGCTTGCGGGACGCCTCTTCCTCGATGCGGCGCCGGTTCTCAGCCTCGACGCGATCGCGTTCGCGCTGCTCGGCCTCTACCTTCTCCTGCTGCGCGCGCTGTGCCTCTTCGGCTTCGCGGCGCTGCACGTCGACCTGTTCCTGCTGCGTGCGGGCCTGCTCTTCGAGCACGTCGCGCTTGACGTAGGTGCGCTTGCCACGCACTTCAACGTTGACGGTGCGCGCGCGGCCCTGCATGCCCGCCATCTTGATCTCGCTCTGCGTCTTGCGCTTGAGCGTGATGCGGCTGGGCGCCGCATTGCCCGCCTCGCCATGGCTGCGGCGCAGATGCGTCAACAGCTCGAGCTTGGCCTCTTCGCTGATGACCGCCTGCGGGCCGGCCACGGAGATACCGGCCTGATCGAGCTGCGACAACAGCTTCTCGACCGGCACTTTCAGTGCCTCGGCAAATTGCGTAACAGTCACATCACTCATATATACCTCGCGCCATGTAGCGCGCTGCGCGCTTAACGCTGCGCTTCGAACAGATGGGCCCGCGCCTTCATGATCAGCTTGCCGGCTTCTTCGGCCGACAGGCCTTCGATGTCGCCCAGATCGTCCACCGCCTGGTCAGCCAGATCGTCGCGAGTGCGAACGCCACGGCGCGCCAGCGCCAGCGCCAGATCGGGGCTCATGCCTTCCAGCGTCAGCAGATCATCGGAGGGCATCGACTGCTCCAGTGTTTCCTCGCTGGCGATGGCCTGCGTCAGCAGCACATCGCGGGCTCGGGTGCGCAGTTCCTTGACCATGTCCTCGTCGAATTCCTCGATCGAAGCCAGCTCGGCGGCTGGCACATAAGCCACTTCCTCGACGGTCGAGAAGCCTTCCTGCACCAGAATGTTGGCGACGTTCTCGTCCACGTCCAGTTGCTTCATGAAGACCTCGACCAGCTTGCGCGACTCGGTCTCGCTCTTGGTCTCGGCATCCGACTCGGTCATCACGTTCAGTTCCCAGCCGGTGAGCTGGCTGGCCAGACGGATGTTCTGGCCGCCGCGGCCGATGGCCTGCGACAGCTTGTCCTCGGCCACCGCGATATCCATGCTGTGCGCCTCTTCGTCGACGACGATGGACTGCACTTCGGCCGGCGACATGGCATTGATGACGAACTGCGCCGCATTGCTGTCATAGGGAATGATGTCGACGCGCTCGCCGGCGATTTCATTCGACACCGCCTGCACGCGCGAACCGCGCATGCCCACGCAGGCGCCGACGGGATCGACGCGCGGATCGCTGCTGCGCACCGCGATTTTGGCGCGGATGCCGGGATCGCGCGCCGCGCCCAGGATCTGGATCAGGCCCTGGCCCACTTCCGGCACTTCCAGCTTGAACAACTCGATCAGGAACTCCGGCGCCGTGCGCGTCAGGAACAGCTGCGGACCGCGCGGCTCGGCGCGCACCTCGCGCAGAAACGCCTTGACGCGATCCTGGGGCTTGAGCTGCTCGCGCGCGATCATGTCGCTGCGCGCCACGAAGCCTTCGGCATTGCTGCCCAGGTCCACGAAGATGCCGTTGCGGTCAATGCGCTTGACCACACCGCTGACCAGCGTGTTGATGCGATCCTTGAACGCATCCACCACCTGCGCGCGCTCGGCCTCACGCACCTTCTGCACGATGACCTGCTTGGCCTGCTGGGCCGCGATGCGGCCGAAGGCCACCGACTCCATCGGCTCTTCGACGAACATGCCCGGCTCGGTTTTGGCGTCGAGATCCAGGGCATCGTCCATGCGCAGCTCGGCGTCGGGATTCTCGATCTCGCGTGAATCGTCGGCGAACACTTTCCAGCGGCGGAAAGTCTCGTAGTCACCGGTCTTGCGATTGATGACGACGCGCACATCCCACAGCTCGCTGTGCTTTTTGCGCGTGGCCGAAGCCAGCGCTGCCTCCAGCGCCTCGAAAATGATTTCCTTGTCGACGCCCTTCTCGTTGGAGACCGCGTCCACCACCATCAGAATCTCTTTATTCACCACCACTACCTCCGTCGCGCAGGCGCAGGCCACTCCGGCGCCAGCCGTGTACGCCCGATATCCGCAATTGCCAGGCTGACTGCCTGGCCGTCCACATTCAGTTCGATCGACTCCGCATTCGCCACCGTCAGCGCACCGGTGAAGCGCTTGCGCCCATCGCGCGGCGCCAGCAGTTCCACATGCACCCGGCTGCCGACGAAACGCACATAGTGCTCCGCCTTGCGCAGCACCCGGTCCAGACCCGGCGACGACACCTCCAGCGTGTAGGGCGTGGGAATCGGATCCCGCACATCCAGCAACGCCGACAGCTCGCGGCTGACCGCCTCGCAATCCTCAATGCCAATGCCCTCCGGCCGATCGATGAACACGCGCAGCTGCGCATGCGAACGGCCCGCGGCCAGCTCCAGATCAACCAGCTCGTAGCCCAGCTGCGTCAGCAAGGGTTCCGTCAGCTCGATCAACCGGGACCGCAAATCGGAGGACATCGCCCCGCCTCGCATAAACAAAAAGGGGCCCAACGGCCCACAAACAAAAAAGCCCCTTGGAGGGGCTTTGGTATCAAGCACTTAGCTGTACTTTCTACAGCTTTACAGGGTCCTCGATCGGCAGGCCCTGACCACCGCGGCGGATTCTAGGGCCTTGGGGGTGCTAAAGACAACCCGCTAGGGAACGAGGATCGTCTTCCCGATCAGCTTCCGCTCTCCCCTCAGCGCATGCACCAGACCTGCTTCCGCGAGCAGTTGCTTGTTGATGCCGGTCGGCCGGAATCTCCCGGACACCATCAGGTCGATGACCTGACGCGTCAGGTCCTGCCGGCGCGGGCTGTGCCGATCGTAGACATGCGTGGACCAGCTGCGGATCTTCCAGCACCTGTCGGGGTGCAGCCGCATCTGCGCGAAAGGATTCTCGCGCGGCGCCCCGGCCAGCGTATTCATGATGAAGATCATGCCGTCCGGCGCGAGCAGTGCGAAATGATCGTTGAATGCCGGGCCAGCGACATGATCGAGCACCGCGTCGACACCACGACCCGCCGTCGCCGACAGCACCTCAGCAATCACGTCGCCCGTCTTGTGATTGATCGCGTGATCGGCTCCCCATTCGATCAACCTGCGGCACCCTGCTTCGCTCGACCCGCTGGCGATAACCTGCATGCCCTTCTGCTTCGCGCACTGGATATTGGCCATGCCGGTGCCACCGGTCGAATTGGGCATGAACACCGACTTCGCCTCGTGTCCGCTAAAGCCATCCTGGAAGAACGCCCAAGTCGCGATGTAGTCCGTGATGCAGGCGGCTGCCTGCAGATCGATGCCGTCGGGCAGATGGATGATGTCTTCATGAGGCACGACCATCTGTTCGGCATAGGCGCCACCTAGCAAATGCAGCACATGCACCGGATTGCCGATGGTCAGCCCTTCGACGCCGGAGCCGATTTCAGCGACGACACCCGTCGCAATCTGCCCCGGCACGAATGGCGGCTTCGGCAAGGCATAGGGATAGGTCCCCTCGCGCCACATCGCGTCTGCCGCGTGCACGCCGACCGCCCGAACCATGACTCGGACGTCGCCAGAGCCGACCCGTGGCGTCTTCACCTCGACATACTGGAGTACTTCCGGGCCGCCGAAGCGGGACACGACTACGGCTTTCATGCCACCGTCCTTTGGACGGGTGGCCGGACACCGCGCGATTGCATCAGAGCGATGACCTCGCTCAGCAACCTGGCCCTTCCGGCCTGATCGTCACGATAGCGCTGCAGCGACCAGATGCGGACCCGCGGGCAACGGTCGAGATTGCGCCACATCATCTGGTGAAAATCCGGCGGATCGCCTTGATCCCATCCGCAGCAGAACAGATCGCCAAAGTCGGCGAGCAGCTTCAGGTGATCTTCGAAGCCCGAGCCGGCGTGAAGATCGATAACGACATTGACGCCCTTCCCGCCGGTCCAGGCCGCGATGCGGTCGACTGGCTTCTCGGATGTCCGGTCGAAGGCCAGCACCGCACCCGCGTCGGAGAGCAGTGCCGCTTGCGCCGCACTTTCAGCACTCGCGGCGACTTTCCAGCCGGCTAGTGTTGCAAGCTGAACGAATACAATGCCGGTGTTCAGCGGCGACGCCGGCACATACGCCGTGCCGACAGCCAGACCCCGGGTGCCCGCGGTGAACAGCGCATGGGCCAGCATGTAATCCGGCAGGCAGCCGGCGATATCCGCGTCGAGATCTGCCGGCAGTTCCAGACCGGCCAGAACACCGTCCGGATCCACCTGAGGTCTGGTCGTCTCGGTCCGGTGGGCACTGGCCATGAATCAGTTACGCCTTGAACAAATGCTCGTTGTGCCACTGCAGGAACTCGCGGCGCGGCAAATAGGTATCTTCGTTGGGAAGAACAGTGAGTTCCTTGCCATGATATGCGTAGTACTCACGACCGTTGTGCCAGTCCTGCCGCAGTCGCGAACTCACTTCAATACGCAGTTCCAGTGTGACGGTAATGTAGCCGCAATCGAACAACTTGTGCAGATCGGAACGCAGCAGCAGGCCATTGTTGATGCGATGCTGCCCGCCTACGGCGTAAGGCTTGATATGAGCGGCCTCGAGCACGGGTAGTGTCTTCTCGCCAGTAATGGCGCAGCGCCGCTGGTAGGCGTCGGTAACCAATACGCGGAAGGCACCTTGTCCCAGACGGCTTTGGGTAAGAAATTCCGCGCCGAAGCGCGGTCCGTCTTGCATAGACTCGGCAGCCGGGTCTGCGATGCGTCTCGTCATTGCGCGTACTTGCTCGATTCTCGCCCACAGGTCGCGCCCCTCCGCCTCATTTGTATCGAAGGTCTTGCCGCGCACTATGTTTGGTGCCCAGCTACTTGGAGCCGGAATCCAATCCCTTTCGTTCAAGAAGAATGGATCCGTGAGGACGTTGCAGCCGATGATAGGGTCTGGACCGATGTCGCCAGTGCGGTAGCGTTCCACACGGGTCTTCAGGTCGTGCAGCGAAGTTACACCGTTCTTGATTCCGAAGGCATCCCATGCCAAAGACGCTGGAAGCTGCGAATAGCGGACAAAGAACCCGCCGCCAACGATGAAGTTTTTCGGACTGTGCAACTTGAACAGGAACGGCTCGCCGGGCCGTAGCGCACGGAACTGCTGGGCGCCGCTTGGTTGCCAGAAGTTGACTTCGTCTGGATGGCTGGTGACATGCCGTCGAAACCAGTCCTCGTCGGTGACACCAACCCAGAGTTTCATGCACGTCCCATTCGAGCCGAGCTCTGCTTCTTTGCCTCGATGACTTCCGCGGCCTTTCCATCGATATACAGCAGATAGTCCGCTTCACCGTGGCCGAGGTTGAGCGGAAACTCGCGTATCGCCCTGCACACATGCCATCCAGTTGCCTGCAGCAACCGGTCGATCTCAGCATATGCGCGGAATTCGGGCGTCATGATCCGTGGAATCCTCCCAAGGCCATGATCTTGCCAGAGTTCGGGTCAAATTCTGTCGCAGAGCCGCATGCATAAATCCCTTACGCTGCCGGGCATCGAGACGCGCATCCACGCGCTGCGCGGCGTGTCGGTATTGCTCGACAGCGATCTGGCAGAGCTGTACGGCACAACGCCCAGTGCCCTGCTCCAGGCCGTGCGCCGCAACACGGGTCGGTTCCCGGAAGACTTCATGTTTCAGATTAACAATCAAGAGCTTATGAACTTGAAATCACAGATTGTGATTTCAAGTTCCGCGACCGGTCACGGCGGCCGCCGAGCTCGCCCCTACGCCTTCACCGAGCAGGGTGTCGCCATGCTCTCCAGCGTGCTGCGCAGCCCGGTGGCCGTGCAGGTCAATATTGAGATCATGCGTGCCTTCGTGCGCCTGCGGCGGGCGGCGCTGATCAGCAGCGAACTGATGAAGTTGATCGAGGATCTGTCGACGCGCGTCGATTCGCACGAATCGGTGCTCGCCGAACTGGCTGAGGCCATTCGTCAGCTCGCCGAGTCACCGCCGGAATCCCGTACCCTGCCAATCGGTTTCACGGCGGATTGGGGTAAATAAGGCGCGCCGTACGTATCGCGAAGCTGACCGGAATAGACCGGCGGAAGTTGGTAGCGGGGGCAGGATTTGAACCTGCGACCTTCGGGTTATGAGCCCGACGAGCTGCCAGACTGCTCCACCCCGCACCAGGAGGCCGGGCATTCTACACGACGAATGCCACCTGCCAAGCATAGTCCTGAATATGTTTGCGGACGCTCAGCCCGCAAACAAACTCAGGAAATCAGCCCCGCGCACAACCCCAGCAGCACATTGGGCAGCGCCCCCAGCGCCAGCAGCCCCAGGCAATTCACGCCCAGTACCCCGCGCACCATGCCCTGCCGCTCGATGGCCGGCTGATCGGTGCCGTTCTCGAAGAACATGTACCAGATGACGCGCAGGTAGTAGTACGCGCCGATCACCGACACCGACACCGCCAGCAGCGCCAGGTACAGATGATCGCTGTTCAGCAGCGCCTGGATGATCCACAGCTTGGCCCAGAAGCCTGCAAAGGGCGGCACACCGGCCGTGGACAGCATCAGGATCAGCATCATCCAGGCCAGCAGCGGATCGCGCCCCGCCAGACCCTTGTAGTCGTCCAGCTCCTCGGCCTCGCCATGACTGCGCGCCGCCAGCAGCACCAGACCGAAGGAACCCAGCGCCGTCAGCACATAGATCAGCGTGTAGTTCAGCGACGCTTCGTAACCGGCCTCGGTGGCGGTGACGAAGCCGAGCAGGATGAAGCCCACATTGCCGATGGTGGAATAGGCCAGCATGCGGCGGATGCTGGTCTGCGCGATGGCGACGATGTTGCCCACCAGGAGTGAGAGCACCGCAATGACGCCCAGCATCTGCATCCACAGTTGCGGATCGCCACCGAGGCCATGCGCCAGCAGCCGGAACGCCAGCGCGAAGTAAGCCAGCTTGGGTGCACTGGCCAGCAGCAGCGTGACGCTGGCGGGCGCACCGCGATACACATCGGGCACCCACATGTGGAAGGGTACGCCGCCGAACTTGAAGGCCACCGCGACCACGATGAAGGTCAGCGCGATGACGATGCCGGCGCTGCCACCATGCGCGGCGCTGGCCAGCTGATCCAGCTGCAGCGTGCCGGTCAGTCCGTACAGCAGCGACATGCCGTACAGCAGCACGCCCGAGGCAATGGCACCCAGCACGAAGTACTTGATGGCCGCTTCGGCGGCCAGCCCTGAGTCGCGATCGAAGGCCACCAGCGCATACATCGACAGCGCCAGCAGTTCGACGCCCAGATAGATGGTCAACAGGCTGTTGGCCGAGGCCAGCACGCAGATGCCGAGCAGCGCCGACAGTGCCAGTACCTGGTACTCGCCGCCGCGGATGCGCTGCCGTTCGAGGAAGGCTTCGCCATAGAACAGCGCGCAGCCCACGGCCAGGAAGGCCGCCAGCTTGAGGAATACCGCCAGCGGATCGGCCACGTACAAGCCGTCGAACAGCACGGTGCGCTCGCTGACCTGGCCATACACCACCGTCAGCCAGCCGCAGATGGCCAGCGACAGCAGCGTGACGATGGCCGTCAGTCCGCGGCGCGACTGACCGGCGAACACCTCCACCATCAGCACCAGACAGATGGCCGCCGCCAGCGAGATTTCCGGCATGGCCGGGAGCAGAGTAGCCGGATTGAACGCGTTGACCATGTCAGCCCACCGGAATCTTGCTGATGACCATCTGCTGCAGCAGATGTTGAACCGAACTTTCCATCACGTTGATCAGCGGCGCGGGCCATACGCCCAGCAGCAGTACCGCCACCGCCAGCACACCGAGAACCAGCATCTCGCGGCCGTTGAGGTCCTTCATCTCCGCCACATGGGCATTGCCCACCGGCCCGAAGATCACGCGCTTGACCAGCCACAGCGTGTAGGCCGCGCCCAGGATCAGCGTGGTCGCCGCCAGCGCGGCGTACCAGAAGCTGGCCTTGAAGGCGGACAGAATCACCAGGAATTCGCCGACGAAGCCCGAGGTGCCCGGCAAGCCCGCATTGGCCAGCGCGAACAGCACCATCAGCGCCGCGAATTTCGGCATCACGTTGATGACGCCGCCATAGTCGCTGATCTCGCGGCTGTGCAGCCGGTCATACATGACGCCGATGCAAAGGAACAACGCGCCCGAGATCAAGCCGTGCGACACCATCTGCACGATGGCGCCATTGAGGCCCAGCGCCGCGCCGGCCAGATTGCCAGTGTTGGCCTGGATGTCGAAGGCCACGAAGGCGCCCAGCGTGACAAAACCCATGTGCGCAATCGATGAATAGGCGATCAGCTTCTTCATGTCGGTCTGCGCCAGCGCCACGAAGCCGATGTAGATCACCGCGATCAGCGACAGGCCGATCACCAGCCAGTCCAGTTCGCGACTGGCATCCGGCGTCATCGGCAGGCTGAAGCGCAGCAAACCGTAACCGCCCATCTTCAGCATGATGGCGGCCAGGATCACCGAACCGCCGGTGGGCGCCTCGACGTGCGCATCGGGCAGCCAGGTGTGCACCGGCCACATCGGTACCTTGACGGCGAAGGCGGCCAGGAAGGCCAGGAAGATCCAGCGCTGCTCGAGCAGCGAAAGCGGCAGTGCCTGGAAGCCGGCGATGCTGTACTCGCCTGCTTTCAGATACATGTAGATCAGTGCCACCAGCATGAACACCGAGCCGAGGAAGGTGTAGAGGAAGAACTTCAGCGTGGCGTACACGCGCCGCGGGCCGCCCCAGACACCGATGATCAGGAACATCGGAATCAGCATGGCTTCCCAGAAGAAATAGAACAGCAGCGAGTCCAGCGCGGCGAACACGCCGATCATCAGGCCCTCGAGCATCAGGAAGGCGGCGAAGTACTGCGCCGGGCGCTTCTCGATCACGGTCCACGCGGCGATCACCACCGGCATGGTCATGAAGGTGGTCAGCAGGATCAGCGGCAGCGAAATGCCGTCCACGCCCAGGTAGTACTCGGCGTTGAACTGCCGGATCCAGGGCAGCTTCTCGATGAACTGGAAGCTGGCGGTGGCGGTATTGAAGCCGGTGTACAGCGGAATGGAGGCGATGAAGGTGGCCACTGAAGTGGCCAGCGCCACCCAGCGCGCCGCCACGGCCCGACCATCGCCCAGCGCCATGGTCAGCACGCCGCCGACAATCGGCAACCAGATCAGCAATGACAGTAAACCAGTGCCCTGCATGTTGTTATTCCATCAAAGCCCGAGCAGGAACCAGCCGAGCAGCAGCACCAGCCCGACGATCATCCAGAAGGCGTACCGATCGCCGCCTTTCCACAGCGCGTTGCCCAGCATCCGGCTGGCGCGCGCGATGACGTTTTCGTTGAACCAGTCGAAGAAGTATTTGTTGACCAGCAGCCGGTACAGCCAGTTGAAGCGCATCTGCGCCAGTGCCGCCAGGTCCGGACGCTTCAGCACGAACAACCAGGCGGCGACCACACCGGCGAGCGCCAGCCAGAACGGTGGCGTGGACAGCGCGTGCACGGCGAAGGACACCGGGCCATGGAATTCATGGCCGATCTCCGCCACCACATTGTTCTTCTCCAGCACGATGATGGCATTGCCGAAGAAATCGCCGAACAGCAGCGGCGCGATGGCCAGATAACCGATGAGCAGCGAGGGGATGGCCAGCGCCACCAGCGGGCCCTTCATGTCCCAGTGCACGTCGTGGAAGTGCTCCTCGGCGTGATGATCCAGTCGCGACTTGCCGTGGAAGGTCATGAAGATCATGCGGAAGGTGTACAGCGCGGTGAAGAACACGCCGGCCAGCACGCAGAAGTAGGCATACCCTGCCCCCGGCCGCTGCGAGGCGTGCACGGCCTCGATCAGCGCGTCCTTGGAATAGAAACCGGAGAAGAACGGCGTGCCGATCAGCGCCAGCGCGCCGATCAGGCTGGTCCAGTAGGTCACCGGCATGCGCTTGCGCAGCCCGCCCATCTTGCGCATGTCCTGCTCGTGGTGCATGGCGACGATCACGGCGCCGGCGGCCAGGAACAGCAGTGCCTTGAAGAAGGCATGCGTCATCAGGTGGAAAATCGCCACGCTGTAGGCCGAGGCGCCCAGCGCCACGGTCATGTAACCCAGCTGCGACAGCGTGGAGTAGGCCACCACGCGCTTGATGTCATTGTTGATGACGCCGAGGAAGCCCATGAACAGCGCCGTGGTGGCGCCGATCACCAGCACGAAGGACAGCGCCACGTCGGAGTATTCGAACAGCGGCGACATGCGCGCCACCATGAAGATGCCGGCAGTGACCATGGTGGCGGCGTGGATCAGCGCCGAGATCGGCGTCGGGCCTTCCATCGAATCGGGCAGCCACACATGCAACGGCACCTGCGCCGACTTGCCCATGGCGCCGATGAACAGGCAGATGCAGATCACCGTCAGCGCCGGCCAGGCGTGGCCGTTGAACAGCGTCAGCGTCTCGCCGGCCAGCTGCGGTGCGGCCTTGAAGGCGGTCGCATAGTCCAGCGAGCCGGTGAAATACAGCACGCCGGCAATGCCCAGCAGGAAGCCGAAGTCACCGACGCGGTTGACCAGGAAGGCCTTCATGTTGGCAAAGATGGCGCTGGGCCGCGTGTACCAGAAGCCGATCAGCAGGTAGGAGACCACGCCCACCGCTTCCCAGCCGAAGAACAGCTGCAGGAAGTTGTTGGACATCACCAGCATCAGCATCGAGAAGGTGAACAGCGAGATGTAACTGAAGAAGCGCTGGTAGCCGGGGTCGTCGTGCATGTAGCCCATGGTGTACACGTGCACGCACAGCGAGACAAAGGTGACCACCACCATCATCAGCGCGGTCAGCCGATCGATCAGGAAACCGATCTGCATGTCGATGCCGTCGCTGACCAGCCACTGGTACACCGCGCCGTTGAAGGTCGGCACGCCGTCGATCAGCAGCTGTTTCATCACGTTGCAGGCCAGCACGCACGAGGCCGCCACGCCGGCGATGGTGACCGCGGCCGCGCCGGTGCGGCCGATCAGCTTGCCGAACAGGCCGGCCAGCACCGCCGCGATCAGCGGCAGCAGCGGAATCCACAGCAACAGGGTCGGGTTCACGTCAGCCACTCAGCTTGTTCAGTTCTTCGACATTGATGCTGCGCCGCTCGCGGAACAGCACCACCAGGATGGCCAGGCCGATGGCCGACTCGGCCGCCGCCACGGTCAGGATGAAAAAGACGAACACCTGTCCGTCGATCTGGCCGAGGTAGCGCGAAAAGGCCACGAAATTGAAGTTGGCCGCCAGCAGCAGCAGCTCGATGCACATCAGCAACAGCAATACGTTCTTGCGGTTGATGAAAATGCCGGCCACCGACAGCGCGAACAGGATTGCCGAGAGCACCAGCATGTCGCCGAGCGTGATCATGGGCGCTTCTCCGCATCCATCTTGACGATGCGCACGCGGTCGGCGGCACGCACGGCCACCTGGGCATTGATGTCCTGGACCTTGAGGCCCGGACGCTTGCGCATGGTCAGCGCAATGGCGGCAATGATCGCCACCAGCAGCAGAATGGCCGCGATTTCGATCGGATAGGCATAGCGGGTGAACAGCGCCACGCCGAGTTCCCGGGTGTTGCTGTAACCGGCCGGCAGCGGTGCCGCACCCTGGGTGGCGTCCACGCCCAGCTGCTTCGCGACGATGACACCGACGATCTCGAAGATCACGATGCCGGTGGTCAGTGCGCCCAGCCAGGCATGACGGGTGAAGCCGCTGCGCAGCTGCTCGAGATTGATGTCCAGCATCATCACCACGAACAGGAACAGCACCATCACCGCGCCGACGTACACCAGTACCAGCACGATGGCGAGGAATTCGGCTTCGATCAGCAGCCACAGCACGGCGCTGGTGAAGAAGCACAGCACCAGCGACAGCGCCGAGTGCACCGGATTGCGCGACAGGATCACGCCCAGTCCTGCAGCCACCAGGATGGCGGCGAAGGCGTAGAAAAGAATCTGTACCAGCACTGCCCCTCTCCTGCTCTAGCGGTAGAGTGCGTCGGCAGCCTTGTCGGCTGCGATCATCGCTTCATACCGCTCGCCCACTGCCAGCAGCTTGTCCTTGCTCATGATGTTCTCGCCGCGATGTTCCATGTGGTACTCGTGGATGCGCGTCTCGACGATGGCGTCCACCGGGCAGGCTTCCTCGCAGAAACCGCAGTAGATGCACTTGAACAGATCGATGTCGTAGCGGCTGGTGCGGCGCGTGCCGTCGGCGGCCACCTCGGATTCAATGGTGATGGCCAGCGCCGGACACACCGCTTCGCACAGCTTGCAGGCTATGCAGCGCTCTTCGCCGTTCGGATAGCGGCGCAGCGCGTGCAGGCCGCGGAAACGCACCGACTGCGGTGTCTTCTCTTCCGGATAGTTGATGGTGACCTTGCGCCGGAACAGCGAACGGAGGGTCAGCCACAGGCCGGCAAGGAGTTCGGTCAGCAGGAAGGTCTTGATTGGATTCACAATGGCCATCAGGCGCTCCAGGGTCCGACTTTCAGCCACACCATCAGGCCCTCGACCGCGATCCAGACGATGGTCACCGGGATCAGCACCTTCCAGCCCAGACGCATGATCTGGTCGTAGCGATAGCGCGGGAAGGTGGCGCGCAGCCACAGGAACACGCACAGCCACAGGAAGATCTTCAGCACCAGCCAGTGCGTGCCATCGCCGAGCAGTGCGCCCAGCACCGGCACCTGGCGGATGGCGCTGTCGGCAGCGAGGTAGCCATCCAGCGGGCTCAGCCAGCCGCCGAAGAAGAACACCGCGGTCAGCGCCGCGATCAGGATCATGTTGGCGTATTCGGCCAGGAAGAACAGCGCGAAGGCCATGCCTGAATACTCGACGTGGAAACCCGCGACGATTTCCGATTCGCCCTCGGCCACGTCGAAGGGCGCGCGATTGGTTTCGGCCACGCCGGCGATGGCGTAGACCACGAACAGCGGGAACAGCCAGAACCAGTTCCATGACAGCGCCGCGCCGCGCTGCTGGGTGACGATCTCGCCGAGATTCAGGCTCCCCGCCGCCATCAGTACGCCCACCAGTGCAAAGCCCATGGCGATTTCATAGGCGACCATCTGTGCCGCCGAGCGCATGGCGCCGAGAAAGGCGTACTTGGAGTTCGAAGCCCAGCCGGCCAGGATCACGCCGTACACACCCACCGAGGTCAGCGACAGCACGTACAGCAGACCCGCATCGACATTGGCGATGGCGTAGCCCGGCGCGATTGGCACCACGGCCCAGGTGGCGAAAGCCGGAATCAGCGCAATGGCCGGGGCCAGCCGGAACAGCACCTTGTTGGACTTCGCCGGGATGACGATTTCCTTGATCAGCAGCTTGATCACGTCGGCGAACGGCTGACCCAGACCGCCGGTGCCCGGCAGACCGAAGATGCGCACGCGGTTCGGACCGCGACGCAGCTGGATCCAGCCGATGAACTTGCGTTCCCACAGCGTCAGGTAGGCCACCGACAGGATCAGCACGATGGTCAGGCCGACGATGACCAGCGTGGAGTGCATGAAGGCCGGAAGCATCTGCCACTGGGTCTGCAGCCACTGCATGCTCAGGCTCCCCTGCCCGCGCCGGCAACGCGCGTGCGCTGGAGAGAGGCGGCGCGACGCACCACCGGGTCGATCTGGTACATGGGTATGGCCAGCAGCTCATCGCTCCCGGAGGCCGTCGGCGCATGGCTGCTGTGGTAGCCGAGCCTGGGCGCGCTGTCGCAGTGCGCACGCAGCTCATCGCGCACCTGCTCCGAGGACTGGTAGTCGAAGCCCCGCAGGTCGAGGAGATTGCCCAGCACGCGCAGGATCTTCCAGCCCGGGCGCGAGCTGCCCACAGGTTTGGCGGCGCCGGCAAAGCTCTGCCAGCGGCCTTCGAGGTTCACGTAAGTACCCGAGGTTTCGGCAAAAGTGCCGGCTGGCAGCAGTACATGTGCCACCTGCTTCAGCGCATCGCTGGCATAGGGCGTGATGGCCACGACGAACTGCGCAGCACCCAGCGTCTTCAGCGCCGCTGACTGTGGCGCATCGGCCCAGGGTTCGACGCCGAACAGCAGCCAAGCGCCCAGCGGCGATTCCAGCATGCGGCGGGCATCGAGGCCCGCGGCCGAACGCGGCTTGCCGGCGGCGTCGCGATGCGGCACGGCGCCGGCCAGATGCGCGCCGGCGGCATTGCTGCCCTCAGCGAGTTCACCGAGGCTGGCACCAGTGGCAGCGGCCAGTGCGCGCGCCAGCGCGCGCAGGTCGGCGTAGCGGCCGTGATTGATGGCCAGTGCGCCCAGCCAGATCGCGCGGCGCTCGCCCGACTTCAGCGATGCGGCAATCGCGCTCTGCGCGTCGTTCGGCGTTACGCCGCTCAGCAGCGAACGCAGCGCCACCGGCGCTTCGGCGCCGTTCAGCGCAGCCATCAGCACGGCGGCCAGCTCGGCCACCAGATGCGGCGATTCGAGATAGCCGGCCACCGGGAACAGATAGTCGAAGCGCGCCGGATTGATGAAGCTGACGCGGGCGCCGGCCTGCGCGGCCTTGCGCACGCGATGCGCCAGGATGGGCAGCTCATGGCGCAGATCCGAACCCACCACCAGCAATGCATTCAGGCCATCCACCGCGGCCACTGGCAGTCCCAGCGCGGGCGCAATGGCATCGCCATCCTGGTCGCGGAAATCGCGCTGACGCAGGCGGTGGTCAATGTTGTCGGTGCCGAGGCCCGCTGCGAGACGGTTCAGCAGATACAGTTCCTCGACCGTGCTTGACGCATGGCCCAGCACGCCCAGCGCATGGGCGCCGCGCTGCTGTGCCACCTGCTGCAGTCCCTGCGCGGCTGCGGCCAGCGCGGTTTCCCAGTCGGCCTCGCGCCAGCTGCCATCGGCCTGACGCAGCATGGGCACGTTCAGGCGGTCGTCGCTGTACACGCCTTCGTAGCTGAAACGGTCGCGGTCGGAAATCCAGGTCTCATTGATTGCTTCGCAGGGCCGCGGCACCACGCGCATCAGCCTGCCGCGCAGCACATGGCCGTACAGCTGCGAACCGACACCGTCATGCGGCGAGATCAGCGGCGCCTGCGTCATTTCCCAGGCGCGGGCACGGAAACGGAACGGCTTGCTGTTCAGAGCGCCCACCGGGCACAGATCGATGATGTTGCCCGACAGTTCGTGATCGACGCTCTTTTCGATGAAGGTGCCGATCTCCATGGTCTCGCCGCGACCCGTGGTGCCCAGTTCCTGGATGCCGGCCACGTCCTGGCCGAAGCGCACGCAGCGGGTGCAGTGGATGCAGCGGGTCATGTCGGTGGAGACCAGTGGACCCAGGTTCTTGTCCTTCACCACGCGCTTGCCTTCGTTGTAGCGCGAGATGTCGCGGCCATAGCCCATGGCCAGATCCTGCAGCTCGCACTCCCCGCCCTGATCGCAGATCGGGCAGTCCAGCGGATGGTTGATCAGCAGGAATTCCATCGTGGCACGCTGCGCACCGATGGCCTTGGGCGAACGCGTGAAGATCTTCATGCCCTCCATCACCGGCGTTGCGCAGGCCGGCAGTGGCTTGGGCGCCTTCTCCACTTCGACCAGGCACATGCGGCAGTTGGCCGCGATGGGCAGCTTGTCGTGATAGCAGAAGCGCGGAATGTAGACGTCATGGGCGTCGGTGACGCGGATGATCATCTCGCCCTTGCGGGCCTTGATCGGCGTGCCGTTGACCTCGATGTTGACGAGGTCGCTCGGGGTGGGTTCGCTCATGCCGCCTGCCGCTCCGTACCGACAATGCTGCGGCCGCCATGGTCCACCATGTATTCGAACTCGTGCCGGTAATGCTTGAGGAAGCTCTGCACCGGCCACGCGGCGGCATCGCCCAGCGCGCAGATGGTGTGGCCTTCGATGCGGTTGGCCACGTCCAGCAGCAGACCCAGGTCTTCACGACGCGCCTTGCCGGCCAAGACGCGCTTCAGCGTGCGGTTCAGCCAGCCGGTGCCTTCGCGACAGGGCGTGCACTGGCCACAGGATTCCGACATGTAGAAACGCGACAGCCGCTCCAGCACGCGCACCATGCAGGTGGAATCATCCATGACGATGACCGCCGCCGAGCCCACGCTGGAGCCGGCCGCCTTCAGCGAGTCGTAGTCCATGTTGGCCTTCATGATGATGTCGGCCGGCAGCACCGGCACCGACGAGCCGCCGGGAATCACCGCCTTCAACTGGCGGCCCTTCCAGATGCCGCCGGCCAGCTCCAGCAGATCCTTGAACGGAATGCCCAGCGGCAGCTCGAAGTTGCCCGGCTTGTTGACATGGCCGGACACCGAAAAGATGTTGGTGCCACCGGAGTTCTGCGGACCCAGCGCCGCAAACCAGGCCGCGCCCTTGCGCAGGATGGTCGGCACCGAGGCAAAGCTCTGACAGTTGTTGATGGTGGTCGGCATGCCATACAGGCCGAAGGCGGCCGGGAACGGCGGCTTGAAGCGCGGCTTGCCCTGCTTGCCTTCCAGCGAATCCAGCAGCGCGGTCTCTTCGCCGCAGATGTAGGCGCCGGCGCCGACGTAGGTATGCAGATCCACGTCGATGCCCGAGCCCATGATGTTGCTGCCCAGCAGCCCCGCCGCATAGGCTTCCTTAAGCGCTTCCTCGAAGCGCGGCACCGGCTCGCCGAGGAACTCGCCGCGGATGTAGTTGTAGCCCACGGTGGCGCCCATGGCGTAGCAGCCGATAGCCATGCCCTCGATCAGCGAGTGTGGGTTGTAGCGCAGGATGTCGCGGTCGTGACAGGTGCCCGGCTCGCTCTCGTCCGAGTTGCACACCGCGTACTTCTGCATCGGCGCATTGCGGGGCATGAAGCTCCACTTCACGCCGGTGGGGAATCCCGCGCCGCCGCGGCCGCGCAGGCCCGAGGCTTTCACGGTTTCGATGATCTGCTCGCGCGGGGTCTTCTCGGCCAGGATCTTCTTCCAGGCCTCATAGCCGCCGATGCGCGCATAGGTCGCGAGTTCCCACGGCCTCTCGTACTTGAGTGGCTCGAGGCAGACCAGGTTCAGCTTGTCGTCCCAGTTGCTCATCACTTCAGCTCGTCGAGGATCTTGTCGATCTTCTCGGTGGTCAGGTGCTCATGGAAATGATGGTCCACCATCAGCATCGGCGCGCCGGTGCAGGCGGCCAGGCATTCCTCTTCCTGCTTGAAGAAGATGCGGCCGTCGGCGGTACTCTCTCCCAGCCGGATGCCCAGACGCTGTTCCACATGCGCCACCAGGTCTTCGGCGCCGCGCAGCATGCAGGCGATGTTGGTGCAGATGCTGAGGTGATGCCGGCCGCAGGGATGCGTCTCGAACATCGAATAGAAACTGGCCACCTCGTACACCTGGATGGGCGGGAGCTTGAGGTATTCGGCGATGGCGTCCATCAGCGGCGTGGTCAGATACCCGTTGTTCTGCTCCTGCGCGAGGCGCAGCGCCGAGATCACGGCCGAACGCTGCCGTCCCGGCGGGAACCTGGCCACCCAGTGATCGATTTCCTGGCGCGTGTGCTCGGAGAGCACGGCGCCATCGCCAGCCGGTGCATTCATCAGCGGTCGATCTCCCCGAACACGATGTCCTGCGTGCCGATCACGGCCACCACCTTCCGGCACGCAGTAGCCCTCGGTCATGAACTTGAAGTGATGGATCAGCGATTCCATGTCGCCCTTCATCTGCTCGCGGCGCGGCGCGCGCACCTTGGCGTCGTCGATCATCACCGGGCCCGGATTCTGGCGCAGCCAGTCCACGCACTGCTTGACGATGCGGTTGGACTGACGCATCTCCTCGATGCGCACCAGGTAGCGGTCGTAGCAGTCGCCGTTGACGCCCACCGGAATATCGAAGTCCATGCGGTCATACACTTCGTACGACTGCTTCTTGCGCAAGTCCCAGGCAATGCCCGAACCGCGCAGCATCGGGCCGGTGAAGCCCAGCTGCAGGGCTCTCTCGGGGGTGACAACGCCGATGTTCACCGTGCGCTGCTTCCAGATGCGGTTGTCGGTCAGCAGTGTTTCGTATTCGTCCACGCAGGCCGGGAAGCGGCGGGTGAAATCCTCGATGAAATCCAGCATTGACCCGGCGCGCGCGGCGTTGAGCCGGTCGGCATCGGCCTGGCTGCGCCAGCGTGAAGCCTGGTAGCGTGGCATTACGGCCGGCAGATCGCGGTGCACGCCGCCCGGACGGTAATAGGTGGCGTGCATGCGGGTGCCCGACACCGCTTCGTAGCAGTCCATCAGGTCTTCACGCTCGCGGAAGCAGAACAGGAATATGGTCATCGCGCCGATGTCGAGACCGTGCGCGCCCAGCCACATCAGGTGGTTCAGGATGCGGGTGATCTCGTCGAACATGGTGCGGATGTACTGCGCGCGCAGCGGCGGCTTGATGCCCAGCAGCTGTTCGATGGCCAGCACATAGGCGTGCTCGTTGCACATCATCGACACGTAGTCGAGGCGATCCATGTAGCCGATGGACTGGTTGAACGGTTTGGACTCGGCCAGCTTCTCGGTGCCCCGGTGCAGCAGACCGATGTGCGGATCGGCCTTCTGGATCACCTCGCCGTCCATCTCCAGCACCAGGCGCAGCACGCCGTGCGCGGCCGGATGTTGCGGACCGAAATTCATGGTCAGGTTGCGGATCTCGGTCATGTCTTTGATCCCACCGGCCGGTCATGCAGTTCCGGCTCATGGCGGTTGTCATGACGGATCACGCGTGGCACCAGCGTGCGCGGCTCGATGGTCACCGGCTCGTACACCACACGCTGCTGCGTGGCGTCGTAGCGCACTTCGACATTGCCGATCAGCGGGAAGTCCTTGCGGAACGGATGGCCGATGAAACCGTAGTCGGTGAGTATGCGGCGCAGATCCGGATGGCCGCGGAAGTAGATGCCATACAGGTCGAAGGCCTCGCGTTCGAACCAGTTGGCCGAGGCCCATATGTCGCACAGCGAATCGACGCAGGGGTCTTCATCGCCTTCGCAGAACACGCGCAGTCGCAGGCGGCGGTTGTGCGTCAGCGACAGCAGCTGGCAGACCACGGCGAAACGCTGCGACGGCGCGGCGGTCGGCGATGCGCCACGATTGACGCCGCGGCTGAAACCGGTCACCGAGGCGCTGGCGGTGTTCCATTCATCGCAGCCATAGCCCAGATAGTCGAGGCCCGCAGCGTCGATCAGCATCTCGAACTTCAACTGCGGATCGTCGCGCAGTATGCGCGCGACCGAAAGCAGATCGGCGGAAGCCACATCCACGGCCAGCGCATCGGTGGACGCGCCGTACCGGATCAGCTTGTCGCCGACGGCGCTTTGCAGTTGGGCAGCCAGGAGTTCGAATGAGCCGGACATTGTTCAGGCTGCCGCCGCGGCGCCCTGCCGCTCGATCTTGCGCTGCAGCTGGATGATGCCGTACAGCAACGCCTCGGCAGTGGGCGGGCAGCCCGGTACATAGATATCCACCGGCACGATACGGTCGCAGCCGCGCACGACGGCATAGGAATAATGGTAATAGCCGCCGCCATTGGCGCAGGAACCCATGCTGATGACCCAGCGCGGCTCGGGCATCTGGTCGTACACCTTGCGCAGCGCCGGCGCCATCTTGTTGACCAGCGTGCCGGCCACGATCATCACGTCGGACTGGCGCGGGCTGGGACGGAACACCACGCCAAAACGGTCCAGGTCGTAGCGCGAAGCGCCGGCGTGCATCATTTCAACGGCGCAGCAGGCCAGACCGAAGGTCATCGGCCACAGCGAACCGGTGCGGGCCCAACCGACCAGGCTGTCCAGCTGGGTGGTCAGGAAGCCGCGCTGCGCAAAACCCTCGGGGCCGCCAACCGCTTCACCTGTCGGGGCATTCAATCCCATTCCAGCGCCCCCTTCTTCCATTCGTAGATGAAACCGATGACCAGGATGCTGAGGAAGATTGCCATTACCACCAGGCCGTAGCCTGCGGTCTGATTGAGAGTCACCGCCCACGGAAACAGGAAGGCGATTTCCAGATCAAAGACAATGAACAGGATGGCGACCAGGTAGTAGCGCACATCGAAGCGTGCGCGGGAATCCTCGAAGGCTTCAAAGCCGCATTCATAAGGAGAGAGCTTCTCGGCGTCGTTGCGGCGACGCGAGCTGAGGCGTCCGAAAAATGTGCCCAGAGCGAGCAGCAAACCCGCCAGCAATGTCGCCAGCGTCAGGAAAATCAGGATTGGCAGGTAGTTTGCGAGCATCCAGATCACCAGTATCAAAAAGGGCGGTCAGCCATCTGCCCCGCCCCGCTGTGATTCTACAGAAACCTCTGGTGCCGACGGGGAGATTCGAACTCCCACACCTTGCGGCGCTAGCCCCTCAAGCTAGTGTGTCTACCAGTTCCACCACGTCGGCAACATTGCGAATTCTTTAATTGCCAGCCGGCGCCGGCGGTGCCGTATCCAGCGGCGCAGCGGGAGCCGGTGTCGGCGCGACCGGTGCGGGTGAGTCTTTCAGCGTGTCGAGTACGCTGGACGGCCCGGCAACCGTGCGCTGACCCATATATGCCAGCGCCAGACTGGTGGCCATGAAGATGGCGGCCAGTACGGCGGTTGCGCGCGACAGCGCGGTGCGCGCACCGCGCGCGCCGAACACCGTGCCCGAGGCGCCGGAACCGAAACCGGCGCCGGCATCGGCGCCCTTGCCGCGTTGCACGAGCACCAGCGTGATGATGCCGGCGGCGCAAAAGAAATCGATGATGGTCAACAGCGTGTACAACATGTCGAAAGATCCGTTTGGTGTTCTGAGCTAGGGCTGCGCAGCGGCGAGAATCGCCAGAAATTCGTCGGCTTTCAATGAAGCGCCGCCGATCAGGCCGCCATCGACATCGGACATCGCGAACAGCTCGCGTGCATTGCCGGTCTTGACGCTGCCGCCGTACAGGATGCGCAATTCGGCGGCGATCTTAGCATCCTGACCGGCCAGCCGCTGCCGGATGAAGGCATGGACATCCTGCGCCTGCTGGGGCGTCGCAGTGTGTCCGGTACCGATGGCCCATACGGGTTCGTAGGCAACCACGGCCTGCTCCAGAGACTGTATACCGCACAGGGTTACCACGGCATCCAGCTGGGCAGCGATGACCTGCTGGGTCTGGTTGGTCTCGCGCTCGGCCAGCGTTTCACCCACGCACAGCACAGGTGCCAGTCCGCGGCTGTGCACGGCGACAAACTTGCGCGCCACCAGCGCATTGTCCTCGCCGTACAAAGTACGTCGCTCGGAATGCCCCACCAGCACGTAGTGGCATCCCACGTCCTTGAGCATGGCCGCCGAAACCTCGCCGGTGTAGGCGCCCTGCGCTTCGGCGCAGACGTTCTGTGCGCCCAGCACAATTGCGCTGTCGCGCAACAGCCGGGCCATTTCATGCAGATAGACGAAGGGCGGACAGACGGCGCATTCGGCGCTGCTATCGGCGGCGCCAGCTACAATGGCTTCGATCAACGCGGCGTTGTCGGCGCGCGATCCATGCATTTTCCAGTTACCGATGACAGCTTTGCGTCGCATTGGCACCCTCGAGCGGCGCGCGATGATAGCCACCGGCCCCGGCCGGCGCAATGCAGCGCGTCAGGGACGCGCGGATCGCACGGATTCGGCCAGTATTTCGGCGCTTTCCCGGGTGAGTTTGTCGTCGCTGCTCTCGACCATGACCCGCACCACCGGTTCGGTGCCGGAGGCCCGCAACAGCACGCGCCCGGTATCGCCCAGCGTGGCGCTGACCTGTTCGACCGCGCGCCGCACGCTGGCCACCTGCATCGGATCAAAACGTTCCTGCACCGCCACATTCAGCAGCACCTGCGGAAACCTCTGCATGCCGGCCGCAAGTTCAGCCAGCGATTTGCCGCTGCTGCGGATGGCCGCAATGACCTGCAGCGCGCTGATCAGTCCATCGCCGGTGGTGGTGCAATCCAGACAGAGGATGTGGCCCGAGGTCTCGCCGCCCAGCGTCGCGCCGGCTTCCTTGAGGCGGGCCAGCACATGGCGGTCGCCTACGGCCACGCGCTCGAAGCCGATGCCCTGTCTGCGCAAGGCCAGCTCCAGTCCGAGGTTGCTCATCTGCGTGCCCACCACCGGACCCTTGAGTGTGCCGCTGGCCTTGCGCGCGCAGGCCAGCACATACAGCAGCTGGTCGCCGTCCACCTGTCGCCCGAGATGATCGACCATCATCAGCCGGTCACCATCACCGTCCAGCGCCACGCCGAAGTCGGCGCGCACGCCGGGCACCGTCAGCTGCAGCAGGTGCAGATTGGTGGACCCGCAGCCGTCATTGATGTTGCGGCCGTTCGGTGAGCAGCCGATGGGCACGATCTCGGCGCCCAGATCCGCCAGCGTGCGCGGCGCCACCTTGTAGGCAGCACCATTGGCGCAATCGATGACGATCTTCAGACCCTCGAGGTTCATGCCGGCCGGCAGGGTGCCGCGGCAGAAGTCCTGGTACTGCGCGCGCGAGTCGTCGACCCGCCGGGCGCGGCCCAGTGCGCCGGAAGCCCGCGTTACCGGCGCGGCAGCCAGCTCGGCCTCGATCTGCAGTTCCAGGGCATCCGACAGCTTGCCGCCCGAGCCGTCGAAGAACTTGATGCCATTGTCCTCATAGGGATTGTGCGAAGCGCTGATCACGACGCCGAAGTTGCAGCCGAAATGCCGGGTCATGTAGGCAACGCCGGGGGTGGGGAGCGGTCCCATCAGCAGCACATCGACGCCCGCCGCGACGAAGCCCGCCTCCAGCGCCGACTCGAACATGTAGCCGGACAGGCGGGTGTCCTTGCCGATCAGCACACAGCCGCGCTGCGGCGCCAGTACCCGTGCCGCGGCGCTGGCCAGACGCAATGCGAAGTCCACCGTCATCGGCGCCTCGCCTACCCGACCACGAATTCCATCGGTACCAAAGAATTTCCGGCTCATCAGTGCTCCACAGTCATTGCCGTTGCCACCTGCAGCGCATCCACGGTGGCCGCCACATCATGCGCACGCACGATACGCGCACCCTGCAGTGTGGCAATGGTGGCCAGCGACACGCTGCCCGCCAGTCTGGCATCGGCCTCGCGGCCGGTCAGCTGGCGCAGCATGGATTTGCGGGACAGTCCCACCAGCACCGGATGGCCCGCGATGCGCAGTTCGGGCAGCCGGCGCAGCAACTCGAGGTTGTGCTGCAGCGATTTGCCGAAACCGAAGCCGGGGTCGATGCAGATGCGTGCCGGATCGATGCCGGCAGCCACGCACTGCCTGATGCGATCGATCAGCATGGCGCGGACTTCGCTCACCACGTCCTGGTATTGCGGCTGCCGCTGCATGGTGCCCGGCTCGCCCTGCATGTGCATGACGCACACCGCAGCCGAGGATGCGGCGGCGGCCTGCAGCGCGCCCGGCAGGCTCAGTGCGCGCACATCGTTGATCATGGCGGCGCCGGCGTCGATGACGGCGCGCATCACTTCGGGCTGACTGGTATCGACGGAGATGACGGCCTCGCCGTGTCGCGCGATCTGGCGCACCACCGGCAGCACCCGCGACAGTTCTTCTGCAACGCCGACCGGCGCCGCGCCCGGGCGCGTGGATTCGCCGCCCACGTCGATGATGGCAGCGCCTTCGGCCAGCATCTGCTGCGCGCGATCCAGCGCGCACTGCGGATCGAGGTAACGACCGCCATCGGAGAATGAATCAGGCGTGACATTGAGTACGCCCATGACCACCGGCCGCGACAGATCCAGTGTGCCGCGGGCGTGATACAGCTGCATGCGGTCGGTCAGTGTTGGCCGGCCGGCGTACCGAGCGTGGGTGTGCCGCGATCCGGCGACTCCGGCTGCACGGGTTTGCTGCCATTGCCGCCGGCATCATCCCAGCCATCCGGCGGACGCGGCGTGCGGCCGGCCATGATGTCCTTGATCTGGCTTTCGTCGATGGTCTCGTAGCGGATCAGCGCTTCGGCCATGTTGTGCAGCTTGTCGAGATTGGTTTCGAGAATCTGCCGCGCATTCTTGTAATTGATTTCAACCACGCGACGCACTTCCTCGTCGATGGCGTGCGCAGTGACATCGGACACCTGCTTGTGCTGGGTGACCGAGCGGCCGAGGAATACCTCGCCCGATTCCTCCGAATAGGTGAGCGGTCCGAGGCGATCGGACAGGCCCCAGCGGGTCACCATGTTGCGCGCCAGCTCGGTGGCACGTTCGATGTCGTTCGACGCACCGGTGGTCACCGCGTCGGCACCGAAGATCAGCTCCTCCGCGATACGGCCGCCGAACAGCGTGGCGATGGTGCTCTCGAGCCGGCGCTTGCTCAGCGAGTAACGATCCTGTTCGGGCAGGAACTGCGTCACGCCCAGCGCGCGGCCACGCGGAATGATGGTGACCTTGTACACCGGGTCGTGCTCGGGAACGGTGACGCCGACAATGGCGTGGCCGGCCTCGTGATAGGCCGTCATGCGCTTCTCGGCTTCGGTCATCACCATGGAACGCCGCTCGGCGCCCATCATGATCTTGTCCTTGGCGCGCTCGAACTGATCCATGGACACCTGTTTCTGGTTGGCGCGCGCTGCGAACAGCGCTGCCTCATTGACCAGATTGGCCAGGTCGGCGCCGGAGAAACCCGGTGTGCCGCGCGCGATCAGTGCCGGACGCACATCGTCGCCCAGCGGCACGCGCCGCATGTGAACGCGCAGGATCTGTTCGCGGCCGCGCACATCGGGCAGCGGGACCACCACCTGGCGATCGAAGCGGCCCGGGCGCAGCAGCGCCGGGTCGAGCACGTCGGGGCGGTTGGTGGCGGCGATGACGATGATGCCTTCATTGCCTTCGAAGCCATCCATCTCGACCAGCAGCTGGTTCAGCGTCTGTTCGCGTTCGTCATGACCACCGCCGAGACCGGCGCCACGATGCCGGCCGACAGCGTCGATTTCATCGATGAAGATGATGCACGGCGCATGCTTCTTGGCCTGCTCGAACATGTCACGCACGCGCGAGGCGCCGACGCCGACGAACATTTCGACGAAGTCGGAACCGGAAATCGTGAAGAACGGCACCTTGGCTTCGCCGGCGATGGCGCGCGCCAGCAACGTCTTGCCGGTGCCCGGTGAGCCCACCATCAGCACGCCCTTGGGAATCTTGCCGCCCAGCTTCTGGAACTTGCCGGGGTCCTTGAGGAAATCGACGATTTCGCCCACTTCCTGCTTGGCCTCGTCCACGCCGGCAACGTCGGCAAAGGTGACATTGACCTGGTCTTCGCCCAGCAGCCGTGCACGACTCTTGCCGAAGCTCATGGCGCCGCGACCGCCGCCGGCTCCCTGCATCTGCCGCAGCATGTAGACGAAGATCAGTATCAGCAGCAGCGCCGGCGCCAGCTGCAGCAGCAGCTGTACCAGGAAATTCGGTTGCTTGGGCGCGCGACCTTCGATGGCCACGCCGGAC
Organism: Gammaproteobacteria bacterium; assembly: GCA_020029535.1. Classification (GTDB taxonomy): domain Bacteria; phylum Pseudomonadota; class Gammaproteobacteria; order Steroidobacterales; family Steroidobacteraceae; genus FEN-1191. The sequence goes on from JAIBJM010000063.1 coordinate 31,265, forward strand.
TTGGTCAGATCGCCGATCAGCGCGGTGTAGCTGGTCTCGGGGTTGTAAGCCTGGAACTTGCTCTTGTCCTTGCGGGTGCCATAGATCATGTCTCCCTGCAGCACCACGCTGTCGACACGATTGCTTCTGACATCATTGAGGAAAGTGGAATAACGCACTTCCTCCGGCTGGCCACTGGTGGGCATGTAGCGGCTGAACACCGCCAGCATCACCAGCACAATTACCACCCACAGCAGAATGTTCTTGGTCAGGTCATTCATGGAACTCACGCTACACCATCCGTCGCTCTGTAGCCAGCAAGTACATCTCCGCGCTGCGGGCCCTGGAAGCTTCGGGTTTGAGGAACCGGACGCGCGCAAAACGCGCCCTGGCCGCGGTGACCAGCTCCTGGAAGCCGGCCCCCTGAAACACCTTGATCAGGGCGCTGCCCCCGGGTTTCAAGACCCGCTCGCACAGATCCAGGGCAAGTTCGCCGAGATACATGGCGCGGGGCTGATCGATGGCGTCCATGCCACTGAGATTGGGCGCCATGTCCGACAGCAACACATCGGCCTGCTGGCCGCCGAGCTTTTCCAGCAGCTGGCTGATGACGCTTTCTTCACGGAAGTCGCCCTGCACGAATTCGACTCCCGACAACGAGTCCATGGGCAGGATATCGCTGGCCACGATGCGGCCAGTGGAGCCTACCCGGCGGCGTGCGTACTGGCTCCAGGCGCCGGGGGCGGCGCCCAGGTCAATGACTGTCATGCCGGGTCGCAGCAGCTTTTCGCGCCGGTCCGCCTCCTCCAGCTTGAAGACGGCACGCGAGCGCCAGCCTTCGGCCTGCGCCTTTTTCACGAAGCGATCGGAGAAGTGCTCCTGGAGCCACCGACTGCTGCTTTTTGACCGTCGCGCCATAAGTATTAACAGGTCCTGGGAGAGTCCCCATAATGCCGGCATGGAACTGAGCGAAAACCAGCTGCGCTTCCTGCGCGGCAAAGCCCATGCATTGCAACCGCTGATCCTGATCGGTCAAGCCGGCCTGACCGACGCCGTCAGCGCCGAAACCGATCGCGCCCTCCAGGATCACGAGTTGATCAAGGTGCGCGTGCGCGGCGCAGATCGTGAACAGCGTGATCAGATGATCGCCCAGCTGGCCAGTCGTACCGGCAGCGCGCTGGTCACCCGCATCGGGCATGTTGCCGTGCTGTACCGGCCGCGCAAACCGCTGCCAAAGCTGGTGCTGCCAGCGGCGCGCGCGGCTCAGGCGTAGCGGACCGCGATCACCTCGTAGTTCAGCTTCTTGCCGGGCGCCATCACCTCGACCTGGTCGCCGGCGCTCTTGCCGATCAGCGCACGCGCAATCGGCGAGCCGATCGAAATGCGTCCCTGGCGGATATCGGCTTCATCCTCACCGACGATCTGGTAAACCACTCTGACGCCGCTGTCCTCGTCGGCCAGCTCGACAGTGGCGCCGAACACCACCTTGCCGCTGGCAGCGAGCGCGGTGACATCGATGATTTCGGCGTTACCCAGCCGCGCCTCGATCTCCCCAATGCGTCCTTCGATGAAACCCTGCTGTTCGCGGGCGGCGTGATACTCGGCATTCTCGGACAGGTCGCCATGGCTGCGCGCCTCGGCGATGGCCTTGATGACATTGGGCCGCGCCTCGGACTTCAGACGCTTCAGCTCGGTGCGCAGCAGCTCGGCGCCACGCATTGTCATGGGGGAACGCTGGCTCATCCGGCCACCTCTCGATGCAGATCCTGCAGACGGTTCACCTCGACTTCATCGATGTGATCCAGCGCCTCGCAGGTCGCCAGCGCAGCCGCCAGCGTCGTGTAATAGGTGATGCGACGATGCACGGCTTCACGCCGGATCGAGTTCGATTCCAGCGTCGCCTGCTTGCCCTCGGTGGTGTTGACGATCAGCTGGATCTCGTCGTTCTTGATCATGTCGACGATGTGCGGCCGGCCCTCGCGCACCTTGTTGACGCGCCGGCACGTGACTCCTGCCGCCTCCAGCGATGCGGCAGTGCCCGTGGTCGCGACGATCTGAAAACCATACTCGATCAGGCGGCGTGCCAGCACCGCAGCGCCGGCCTTGTCCGGTTCGCGCACGCTGATCAAACACACGCCGCGCCGTGGCAGCACCACGCCGGAGGCGGACTGGCTCTTGGC
>JAIBJM010000064.1 GCA_020029535.1 Gammaproteobacteria bacterium
GGATTGAAACAATTTTTGTGCACTCGCTGCGACGTTCTCTAGCGGCTTCGCCCCTCAGCGATGAGGGGCGTGGATTGAAACGTGTTTGCGCATACGCTCAGCCGCACGGTGCCGCGCGCTTCGCCCCTCAGCGATGAGGGGCGTGGATTGAAACATCGAGGATGGCCTGCGCCAACACATCAGCGTCTTGCTTCGCCCCTCAGCGATGAGGGGCGTGGATTGAAACACCGATACCGCCCACTGACAGTTGCAACTGCATGGCTTCGCCCCTCAGCGATGAGGGGCGTGGATTGAAACGATGCCATCGCGGTGGACAGCGGATATCGGACCGGCTTCGCCCCTCAGCGATGAGGGGCGTGGATTGAAACTACCAGATCCCGACCTGTGCCGACCTGTGAGCCGCTTCGCCCCTCAGCGATGAGGGGCGTGGATTGAAACGAGCGCAGCCACGTCTCGCTCCGCGCATGGTGCTGCTTCGCCCCTCAGCGATGAGGGGCGTGGATTGAAACGATCCGTAGCGCCGGCCTAACTCGTTCTTGCCGAGCTTCGCCCCTCAGCGATGAGGGGCGTGGATTGAAACAGCTAGGAGGCCATCGGTCCAGCCGCCCAGCCCGCGCTTCGCCCCTCAGCGATGAGGGGCGTGGATTGAAACCCGGCAAGCCCGTAACGGATAACGAGCGCTTCGCGCTTCGCCCCTCAGCGATGAGGGGCGTGGATTGAAACGGCTACTGGCTGTTTGCTGGCCTGACCACGCGAGAGCTTCGCCCCTCAGCGATGAGGGGCGTGGATTGAAACATGTGCACTTGGCGGTATCGAGCGCCATGACCGGCGCTTCGCCCCTCAGCGATGAGGGGCGTGGATTGAAACATGCTGCTGCAGCCGCAGTCATGGAGTCCGGAAGGCTTCGCCCCTCAGCGATGAGGGGCGTGGATTGAAACATGACGACGCGATGCTCTGGCGTGGACAGCGAGTGCTTCGCCCCTCAGCGATGAGGGGCGTGGATTGAAACAGGCCAGTGGATCGGCGGCCCTGGTAGCGAAGTGGCTTCGCCCCTCAGCGATGAGGGGCGTGGATTGAAACGTTCTGAGCGGGCTCGACATCGCCATCATCGCTCGCTTCGCCCCTCAGCGATGAGGGGCGTGGATTGAAACGTTTGCAGGGCGCTGCACCCGGTCAACGACAGCAGCTTCGCCCCTCAGCGATGAGGGGCGTGGATTGAAACAGGCCGGCCGACTCATTGCGCAGCCGCCGCGAACGCTTCGCCCCTCAGCGATGAGGGGCGTGGATTGAGCCAATGGTTTGGCTATACCTCAATAGCCATGGGTTGACTGCGACAGGAATAAAAGTGCCTTCGATTCTGGAACGTCAGCGGTTCAAGACAACGAAATGGGGTAAGCGTAGACTCTTGATTCGAAGCCACGGAGGCTCAATATGTCAGCTTCATTGAAAAAGATCGAAGAGCAAGCCCGTGCGTTGAGCGCCGAAGAGCGCGCCAAGCTCGCGGAGTCCATGCTCGAATCGCTGCGCGTGCCTCTCTCCGAAATCGAATCAGCGTGGGCCGAAGAAATTGAGCGTCGGGTTGTGGCATTCGATCATGGCGAAATTCCTTCTTATGCCGCCGAGGATGTGTTCGCTGAAGCTCGTCGCCTCTCACGGTGAAACGCGCGCGATTTATCGCGCCTGCCCGGCGTGAATTCCTCTCGGAGGTCGCTTTCTACAATGGCAAGGAGCCGGGGCTTGGAGCTCGTTTCGCCGCTGCCATTGAGGAAGCCGCGACACGTGCCGTCGCATTTCCTCTGACGGGATCACCCGCTTCAAAGAATACCCGGCGCGTACTCGTCAGGGACTTTCCTTTCGCAGTTGTCTACCGTCCAGATACTGACGGCGTCGTCATTTTCGCGGTCGCGCATTGCTCGCGTCGGCCAGAGTACTGACAGCACCGGGTTCAGGACCGTTGACCCGAAACTGGCGCCTACGCCGGAGAAATGAGGCTCGGACTTTGAAGATGCCCCGATCGTATTCGCCAGACATTATTCAGCATGAGAAAGGCCAATAAACGTGAGCAAGATCGTCTCGCGCCGTACTTTGGGCTCTGATCTGAAGCGCGTCGACGCGCACCGCATTCGGCGTTCGGAGTACAAGGAACTCCCGCAGCTGAATGATGAGATGTTGCGTCGTGCCGTCGTCAACAAGGGCGGCCGGCCTCGCTCTCCGAATCCGCGTCAGCTCATTTCCCTCCGCTTGCCGTCTGAGGTGGTGAAGCGTTGGCGCGCGACAGGTCCTGGTTGGCAGACTCGCATGGCCGACGGCCTCAAGGGCTGCGCCTGCGAATCCAATGACGTCGAGACTTTCACCGCGATCACGGTAAATTCGTGGCTCACCGGTTTCATGCCCGCCGGCCACACTGACCTCCGCTGACGGTGAACCACGGACGGTGGGTCAGCCGATGGGGCCCCGCTGCAGCGGGGCCTGCATCGTTCCCGTGACTCCGGCCCGGCGGCCGGGCTACGATGCCGCATGGCTCTTGATCGTCAACGTCGCCTCTCCAAGCCCGTGTACGAAAGCCTGCCATGGCTGTACGCCATCGGCGGCGTGTTCGCGCTGGCGGTGGGATACCGTTTGCAGCAGGGCTGGTGGAGTCTGCTGTTTACGCTGGCGGGAATTGCCGCGGTGATACTGGCCGGGGTCATCGCGCTGCGTCGTCGCGACTATCGCGCCACCCGCGACGAATACCGGCATCGCAACGAAAGCTTCGACCGCCGCGACGACGGCGGCCTCTGATTCAGGCCGGCGCGTCTTCGGTCACCGGAGTCGGCTGCTGTCCGGTATCGGTAGTTCGGGCGCGGCCATTCAGGCGTTCGTCGATATAGATCAGTTCATGTTCGCCGAGCGACACCACGTCACCGTCGTTCAGATTGTGATGGCGTACCCGGCTGGCTTTGATGAACACGCCGTTGGTGCTGTTGAGATCTTCTAGCACTGAGTGCTCGGCGTTGGTCAGGATCTGGCAGTGATGCCGGCTGACGAAGCGGCTGTCGATCTGCAGATCGTTGCCGCTGGTGCGGCCAATGATCAAACGGCCCGGATGCAACGCGCGCTCGGCCACGGTCTGGCCATTGCGGGCCAGGATCAGCCTGGCCAGCGGTGCTGCATTGGAGGGTGGGGTGACGGCCGGGGCGCTGCCACCGAACACGGCGGTCTGGGTGTGCACCTGCGTTGCGCTATGCGGCAATCCTGTCTCGCGTGCGGCAGCCGCCGTCAGCGCGGCGCGCGTATCCGATGGCAGCCATTGCAGCTCGTCGACGGCTTCGTTGACATGATCGACAGTGACTACCGCCGCATCGGCATTGGAGGCCGCCAGCATCGACGTGTCGCACAAGGTATTGACCAGCCGCGGCACGCCGCCGGTATAGCGGTAGATCAGCGCGAAAGTGTCGGACGAAAAAATCTCGCGGTCCTGCGCTCCGGCCACCGCCAGACGGTGCAGGATGTAGGCGCGCATGTCGTCCGCCGACAGCGCCGACAGATGGAAGCGCAGGCGCACGCGCTGCGTCAGCTGCGTCAGTTCGGGCGCATTGAGTTTTTCATTCAGCTCCGGCTGCCCCGCCAGGATGATGCGCAGCACCTTCTCCTTGGTGGTCTCGATGCCGGACAGCAGCCGGATTTCCTCGAGCACGCGCATACCGAGGTTCTGCGCCTCATCGACGATCAGCAGTACCTTGCGGCCGGCGGCATACTGCTCGATCAGGAAGTTGTTCAGCGTGGACAGCAGTTCGGCCTTCTTCATCTTGAACGGTGAGAAGCCGAATTGCGCCAGCACCACCTGCAGGAACTCGACCGCCGAGACCTGGGTCTGGTTGACCTGCGCCACCACCACGTTCTGGTCCAGTTCGTGCAGGAAGGTTTCGATCAGCGTGGTCTTGCCGGAGCCGATTTCGCCGGTGATCACGACGAAGCCGTCGGTGAACCAGATGGTCGACTCCATGTACGCCTTGGCGCGCGCATGAGCCTTGCTCAGGTAAAGGAAGTGCGGGTCCGGGCTGAGCCGGAACGGCAATTCCTTGAGTTTGAACAGGTCCAGATACATGCAGAGTCCGGAAAGTGCCGCATGTCGGAGCGGCTTGCTGCGCCCGATCTTACGGGATCGCCGGCAGCCGGCGATAGTAACGGCGCAGCAACGCGCGGGCCCGCATATCGCGCTGCCGCGCGCTTTCAGCCAGCACCGTCATGTGCCCCACCTTGCGGCCAGGACGCGGCTGCTTGCCATAGTCGTGCAGATGCACATCGGCCTCGGCCAGCAGCTGCCGGCGCGGCGGGATACTGCCGATCAGGTTGATCATGGCGCTGTGGCCCAACGCGGCGGTACTGCCCAGCGGCAGGCCAAGGATGGCGCGCAGGTGGTTCTCGAACTGGCTGGTGACCGCGCCCTCGATGGTCCAGTGTCCGGAATTGTGCACGCGCGGCGCGATTTCATTGGCGACCAGGCGGCCGTCACGCACGAAGAACTCGGCGGCCAGCACGCCCACGTAGCGGAAGTGCGCCAGCAGCAGGCGCAGCTGGCGATGCGCCTGCCGCGCCAATGCGGGATTGCTCCACGGCGCCAACGTCAGACGCAGGATGCCATCGTGATGATAGTTGCGGCTCAGCGGATACAGCGCGATCTGGCCGTTCCGGCTGCGTACGCCGATGGCAGAGACTTCGTAGTCGAAGCGAATGAACTCTTCGTATAACAGGGGTACGCCGCCCAGCTGCGCCCAGGCCGCTGCAATGTCCGACGGCTTGCGCAGTACCTTCTGTCCCTTGCCGTCATAGCCCATGCGGCGGATCTTCAGCACGCCGGGCAGTCCGATCTTCTGCACGGCGGCGTGCAGCTGCGGCAGCGATTCCACGCAGGCGTAGCGGGTGGTGGGAATGCCCAGCCGGTCGAACAGCTGTTTTTCCAGTTTGCGGTCCTGGGCTGTTGCCAGCGCTGTCAGCGGTGGCGCAATGCGGGTGCGCAGGCCGCGCGTGGCTGCGCGTAATGCTTCCACCGAAATGTTTTCCCAGTCGAAACTGAGCACTTCGCTGCGCGTCGCCAGTTCGCGCAACAGCGTGGGATCGGTGAATTCGCCCAGCAGCGACGGCGCCACCTGCGCGCCCGGCGTGTCGGCGGTGCGATCGAGAAACAGGAAGTCGAGGCCGAGTGGATAGCCGGCCAATGCCAGCATGCGACCCAGCTGGCCAGCGCCGACGATACCAACGGTCATGTCAGCGTCTCATTGCGCGCCGGCGCGCGGATCCCGCTCGGCCAGCACGCGCTCGGTCTGCGTCTTGCGGAACGATTGCAGCGCTTCGGCAATCTTCGTATCCGAGGCAGCCAGCATGGCGGCGGCGAACAGCGCTGCATTGGTGGCGCCAGCGCTGCCGATGGCAAAGGTCGCCACCGGTATGCCTGCCGGCATCTGCACGATGGACAGCAGCGAATCGAGTCCATTGAGGGTTCTGGATTGCACCGGCACACCCAGCACCGGCAGCGCGGTCTTTGCAGCGGTCATGCCGGGCAGATGCGCGGCGCCACCGGCGCCGGCAATCAGCACCTTCAGACCGCGCGCTGCAGCACCGGCAGCGTATTCGAACAGCAGATCGGGGGTGCGATGCGCCGAGACCACGCGCGTCTCGTGCGCCACGCCGAGCTTGTCCAGCATCTCGGAGGCGGCCCGCATCGTCTCCCAGTCGGAAGATGAGCCCATGATGATGCCGACCAATGGCTTCATCGCGGCATCTTAGCACGCGGCAGATTGCCGGCCCGATGCGCCAGCGCCCTTTCTATGGGCTCGGGATCCACGTCGCGCATCAGCTTGCCGATGTATTGCCGCTGTCTGGCCAGTGCGGCGCGGCTGTTGAGACGGCGCGCCTCGTGGATCGCCGCCAGCAATTCTTCGGGCAGTGTCAGCGCATCCAGCTCGGCATCGCGCAAGGCAATCAGCTTTACGCCCAGTTTCTGCAGGGCTTCGGCAGCCCGCTTGCGCGCCGAGCGGCTCGGGCGCTCGTCTTGATCGAAGTCTGGTGAATCGTCATTCAATGCGGTACTCCGGCGGTTCAGCGCTGTGGCAGCTACAATTCTGCCTCATGCCACAGGAAATCGATGCCACCCGTATTCCGGAACTCAGCCAGGTCATTGCCACGGCGCTGGAGCAGGCCCGCGCAGCCGGTGCCACCCAGGCCGAGGCCGATGTCAGCCTGCAGAAGGGTCTGACGACCACGGTCCGTCTCGGTGAGGTCGACACCATCGAGTATCACCGCGATCGCGGACTGGCGGTCACGGTGTACTTCAGCAACCGCAAGGGGTCGGCCAGCACCGCCGATCTGCGGCCCGAGGCTGTTGCCGAAACGGTGACCAAGGCCTGCGCCATCGCGCGGCATACGGCGGCTGATGAATACGCGGGTCTGGCCGATGCCGGGGCGCTGGCGCGCGATATTCCCGATCTGGATCTCGATCATCCCTGGGACATCGAACCCGAGGAGGCCATCGAGCGGGCGCGGGCCTGCGAGGCAGCCGGACTGGCGGTGGACAAGCGCCTGCGCAATTCCGAAGGTGCCACGCTGACCAGCCACCGCGGCGTGCGCGTGTATGGCAACAGCCATGGTTTTCTGGCGGGCTTCCCCAGCACCAGTCATTCGTTGAGTTGCACGCTGGTGGCCGAAGAGGGCGCGCAGATGCAGCGCGACTACTGGTATTCGGTGGCGCGGCGTCCGCAGGATCTGGGTGACGGTGGGGCGATCGGGCGGCGCGCGGCCGAACGCACGCTGGGCCGGCTGGGCGCGCGGCGCATTGCCACCTGTCGTGCGCCGGTACTGTTTTCGACCGAGATGGCGCGCAGCATTTTCGGTCACTTCGTCGCGGCGATCCGTGGCGCCAGCCAGTACCGGCGCGCGTCCTTTCTGCTCGGCGCCGCCGGTGAGGCCATCTTTCCGTCCTTCCTGCAGATGCAGGAGCGTCCGCATCTGCCGCGCGCGCTGGCCAGTGCGCCCTTCGATGCCGAGGGAGTGGTCACCCGCGATCGCGAGCTGGTGCGCGACGGCGTGCTGGACGGTTACATCCTCGGCAGCTACTCGGCGCGCAAGCTGGGCCTGACCACCACCGGCAATGCCGGTGGCATTCACAACCTGCTGGTCAGCGGTGGTCCGCAATCAGTCGAATTTGCGCAGCTGCTGCGACGCATGGGCAACGGGCTGTACGTGACCGAGCTGATGGGGCAGGGCGTCAATGCCGTCACCGGCGACTACTCACGCGGCGCCAGCGGCTTCTGGGTCGAGAATGGAGCGATAGCGTATCCGGTGCATGAGGTCACCATCGCCGGCAATCTGCGCGAGATCTATCGCGACCTCGTTGCTGTGGGCACCGACATTGACGAGCAGGGTGCCATCCGTTGCGGATCGCTGCTTGCCGGCGCCATGACCATTGCCGGCGAATAGGCCGACGGGCACGGATCAGCGCTGCTGAATCAACTCGCGCAGATTGCGTTCGCCGGCCGCGCTGCGCCAGACCTGATCGAGCTCGCCGCACAGCTCGGCCACCGGAGCCGGGATCGGTATCTGCTGGCTGCGCGTTGCGGCGCCCTGCGTGCGTGCCACGCCCAGCACATCGACCACACGGATGCCGGCCAGGTCACGTGCGGGCAGCAGCGTTTCGTGTTCACTGGCGATCAGCAGCCCGGCCGCCTCCAGCGCGTCGACACAACGCGCCACCACGGTTCCCGGCAACTGCAGTCGTGCAGCCAGGCCATTGATGGTCCAGCGCGCCGCGCCTTCCACATGACTGGTGCCCACCAGGTACATGACGGCCAGCGTCAGCTGTTCGTTCTCGTAGTTCGACAGCCGTGCTTCCTTGAGTCCCAGACGCAGATAGCTGGGGTTCTGTACGTAGAACGACAGCTGCGCGCCCAGCAGCAGGATGATCCAGCCCAGATAGGTCCACACCAGCGCGCCGATGAGGATGGCGAGACCGGCGTAGACAATGGTCAGCCGCGCCGAGTACACCACGAAGGTGGTGAAGATCTTGCCGGTGGCAGCCCACAGCACGCCGGCCACCAGGCCGCCGACGAGCGCCGGCATCCAGCGCACGGTGGTGTTGGGCGCCAGCGCGTAGACCAGTGCGAACAGAACGCTGACCACCACAAAGGGTGCCAGCTGCACGCCCAGCGCCAGCAGCCGCGCCATCAGCGGCAGGCCGGTCAGCAGGCGCGCCGACTCGCTGTTCAATGCCAGCTGCGACAGCCCCACCACCGCCACCAGCAGCAGCGGACCGAGCACCAGCAGCGTCAGGTACTCGGTGATACGGCGCGCGAAGCTGCGCGACACATCGACATGCCAGACGTAATTGAGGCTGTCCTCGACCTTCTTCAGTGCGCTGAGCAGGGTCCAGATCAGCAGCGCCAGGCCCACCGAACCCACCAGTCCGGCGCGCACGTTCTCGGCGAAGGCCATCACCCGCTGCGTGAGATCGGCCGCTGCCGCGCCCATGGGCCGGAAGAATTCGTGGATCAGCGGCTCGAGGTCACGGTGCGCGCCGAAGGCGCGCAGGATGGCGAAGCTGAACGCCAGCAGCGGCACTACGGCCAGCAGCGTGGCATACACCAGCCCCATGGCATGCAGCGTCAGCTGGCCGCCCAGCAGATCGCGCAGCAGCGCATAGGGGAAGCGCGCCAGCCGCTGCAATAGTGCCAGCCAGCGACGGGCAGGCAGCGGGCCGAACAGCCGGTCTTCGAAGTGATGGCGCGCCTTGTCCCACATGCGCGCCTGCCCTCAGGTGCTGGCGGGGCCGCTCAGGCGTGCCAGCGCTTCGCGGTATTTTTCGCTGGTACGACTGATGATTTCGGCCGGCAGGCGCGGGCCGGGCGCGCGCTTGTCCCAGTCCAGGGTTTCCAGATAGTCGCGCACATACTGCTTGTCGAAGGAGGGCGGGCTGGTGCCGACCCGCCAGGTGGCTGCCGGCCAGAAGCGCGATGAGTCCGGAGTCAGCACCTCATCGATCAGCGTCAGCCGTCCGTCCGCATCCAGGCCGAACTCGAACTTGGTGTCGGCGATGATGAGACCGCGTGCCCGCGCATGGGCTGCAGCGTGACGGTAGATGGCCAGTGCTGCGTCACGCACCGCCTTTGCCTGGGCAGCCCCGATCAGCTTCTCCACCGCATCGAAGGCGATGTTCTCGTCATGCTCGCCGATGGCCGCCTTGGTGGCCGGCGTGAAGATGGGCTCGGGCAACTGCTGTGCCTGCTGCATGCCGGCCGGCAGCCGGATGCCGCAGATGGCGCCACTGCGTTGATAGTCCTTCCAGCCCGAGCCGATCAGGTAACCGCGCACCACGGCCTCGATGGGCAAGGCCTGCAATCGCTTGACGATGGCGGCGCGCCCCTGCAGCAGCGCCAGCTCGGCCGGATCGGTGATCGCACTCTGCAGCGGCCGATCGCTGACATGATTGGGGACGATGTGCCGTGTGGCGTTGAACCAGAAATCCGAGATCTGGTGCAGCACCTGACCCTTGCCCGGAATCGGATCGGGCAGGATCACATCGAAGGCGCTGAGACGGTCGGTGGTGACGATCAGCAGATGCTGCGCGTCCACTGCGTAGATATCGCGCACCTTGCCACGATGGAGCAGCGGCAGGCCGCTCAGCCTGGTTTCATAGACCGTGGCGGGGACGGTGACCAAGCTCGGGTACCATGAGGGTGCTGCGAAAAGGGGGCGCATCTTGCCGTTCCGGCGCGGCCGAGGTCAAGAAGCGGACGATGAGCTGGAATGGCAAATTGCTGGGCGGATTGCTGGGGTTCGCCGCCCTGGGCGGTCCCTGGGGCGCGGTGCTGGGGGCCTTGCTGGGCCATCAGTACGATGCGCGCGTCGATCGCGGTGGCGGGTTGCGCGTGCAACGGTTGTTCCTGCCCGCCACCTTCCGGGTCATGGGGCATGTGGCCAAGGCCGATGGTCGGGTTTCCGAACAGGAAATTGCCGCGGCCCGCTCGCTGATGCAGGCCCTGCGGCTGGATCAGGCCCAGACGGCAGCCGCCATCGCGCATTTCACCGAAGGCAAGCAGCCCGGATTCCGGCCCGAAGCGGCATTGGCCGAATTGCGCGACGCCATAACGCCATATCCGCAGCTGGTGCAGTTTTTCCTGGAGCTGCAGCTGCAGGTGGCATTGGCCGGCAACGGTCTGGCACAGCCTGCACGGCAGCGGCTGCGACAGGTGGCCGGACTGCTGGGTCTCTCCGGCGCGGCCTACGAGCGTATCGAGCAGCTGATCCGCTGGCGCGCTGGCTACGCTCCAGGCAGCACCAGCGCGCGCAACGATGCTCAGCGCATTGTCGAGGCGTATGCCGTGCTGGAGGTCAAACCCGAGGCCAGCAACGAGCAGCTGACGCGCGCCTACCGGCGCCTGATGAGCCGTCATCATCCGGACAAGCTGCAGGCGCAGGGATTGCCGGAGTCCATGCTGGAACGTGCCAAGGAACGCACGCAGCAGATCCAGGCGGCCTATCAGGTGCTGCGCACGGTGCGGGGCATGGGTTAGCGGCGATGCCTCGCGTAGACTAGCTGCATGAACCCAGCCTGGATTGCACCGTCGATTCTTTCCGCGGATTTCGCGCGGCTCGGCGCTGAAGTTGACGCGGTGCTGGCTGCCGGCGCCGACATCGTGCACTTCGACGTGATGGACAACCACTACGTGCCGAACCTGACCATTGGACCGCTGGTCTGCGAGGCCTTGCGCAAACACGGCGTCAAGGCACCCATCGATGTGCATCTGATGGTGCGGCCGGTGGATCGCATCGTGCCGGACTTCGCGCGCGCCGGGGCCACCTGGATCACCTTCCATCCCGAGGCCAGCGAACACGTGGACCGCACCATTGCGCTGATCCGCGAACACGGCTGCCGTCCCGGGCTGGTGTTCAATCCGGCCACGCCGCTGGAGTATCTCGACTACACGCTGGACAAGCTGGACCTGGTGCTGCTGATGTCGGTGAACCCGGGCTTCGGCGGACAGCAGTTCATCCCCGGTGTGCTGAAGAAAATTGCCGCCGTGCGCGAGCGCGTGCAGCGCAGCGGCCGCGACATACGCATCGAGGTGGACGGGGGCATCAAGGCGGACAATATCGCCGAGGTGGCGCGCGCCGGGGCGGATACCTTCGTCGCCGGGTCGGCCATCTTCGGCAGCTCCGACTACGCGGCGACGATCAAGGCCATGCGCGCGGCGATCGCGGCTGCGTAGACGCGCATTCGCCGACAAGGACTGTCAGACGGTGGCTTAGGCGGCGCGTGCCCTACGGGCATTCCCTCGCATTGGCCGGCGGCTCGCAAAGCTAAAGACATTGCGCGCCGCTGATCGGCCAATACTCGGCGCGCCTCATGCGCCGCACGAAAGTCCAGCCACTCAGCGTGTGATCAGATGTAAGGGCAGGCGCGACGGGCCGCGAGGGGCTCAGTCCTCGTCGTCGTCCTCATCATCGTCCAAATCTTCAACCGGGCGTGGCTTGGCCGCGCTGGCGGCTGCAGCTCCACCCTTGGCGGGCACGATGACCGGGCGTGTCTTCATCTTGGGGCGCGCATTGAATACGACAATGGTCTTGCCGGTGGCGCGCAACAGGCCCTGTTCTTCCAGCACCTTCAGCACGCGGCCGGCCATTTCACGCGAGCAGCCGATCAGCCGCGACAGTTCCTGGCGTGAAACCTTGATCTGCATGCCTTCGGGGTGCGTCATCGCATCCGGCTCATTGCACAGATCCATGATGGCGTGGGCCACGCGACCGGTGACATCGACAAAGGCCAGATCGCCCAGCTTGCGGTTGGTGCGGTCCAGACGTGTGGCCAGCTGTGTGGCCAGCTCGAAGATCAGCCCCGGGCTCTCGGTGGCGACCTGCCGGAAGCGCGGATAGGTCATTTCCGCCAGTTCGCAGGCGGTACGCGTGCGCACCCAGGCGCTGCGGGTGGGCTGTTCGTAAAAAAGGCCCATTTCACCGAAGAACTGGCCCTTGTTCAGATAGGCCAGCACCATTTCATTTCCTTCCTCATCCTCAATCATCACTTCGACCGAGCCACCCATGATGTAGTAGAGGACATCGGGCAGATCGCCGGCGTGGATCAGCACCGTCTTGGACGGCACCGTGCGTACGCGGCAATAAGTGAGAAAGCGATTGATTGCAGGAATGTCGCTCAGCGGTCTGACATTCTCTTCCATAAGACGGACGCCTTGTTCTAGTGAGACTGCGCTCATCGCAGGCTTTTTATTACATAAGGCGGGGATGCTGCAAGCGAAACTTGTTTGCTCAGATCCGGTACGCGGTGCTCGTCATGACCTTCGAGGTCAGTTTCATCAACCATTGCGCAGCATGCGGGAGTTCGATGGCGCCGGCGTTGCGCGCCGCTTCGCCGTGACGGATCTCATCGGCTTTCATTGATTCGACGATGCTGCGACTGCGTGCGTCCGCGGCCGGCAGCTGCTGCAGATGCTGGTCCAGATGCCCTTCGACCTGTTTTTCGGTTTCACTGACGAAGCCCAGGCTGAGCCGGTCGCTGATGGCGGCAGCAAGGGCGCCGATGGCGAAGGAACCCGCATACCAGAACGGGTTCAGGCGGCTGGTGTGGGCGCCGAGCTCCCGCAGCCGTGTTTCGCACCAGGCGAGGTGTTCCCCTTCTTCAGCCGCCGCCCGCAGCAGCAATTGCCGGGTACGTTCATCGCGTGCGAACAGGGCCTGGCCGTGATACAGCGCCTGGGCGGCAATTTCCCCAGCGTGATTGATCCGCATCAGCCCGGCGGCGTGCTGCCGTTCAGGTTCCGGGAGCGGGGCTTCAGCTGGCAGCGCCGCCGGCAGGCGGACGGGAGCAGACGCAAACAAGGCCCGCAGGGCGTTGTCAGCCGACCGCAGCAGGCCATCCAGAGGGGTTGTACGAGTCATGGCCACATTATATTCGGTGTGAGGCACCGGGCCGTTTTACCTTTTGCAAAGCGGGGGAGCCTTGAGTACACTTCCGCGCCTTTTTCAGCACACCGGCAGCCGTAAATGAAGACCGTATTTGCTAACTCCGCGACCGTGCGCGGTGACTGGTATGTCATCGATGCCAGCGGCAAGACCTTGGGCCGTCTGGCCTCGCAGATCGCCCATCGCCTCAAGGGCAAGCACAAGGTTGATTACAGCCCCCACGTCGATATGGGCGATCACATCGTGGTGCTGCACGCCGAGAAAATTGCCGTCACCGGCAACAAACTCGACGACAAGTTTTACCACCATCACACCGGCTACATGGGCAACCTGAAGTCGATCGCGCTGGGCAAGCTGCTGAAGGAGCACCCCGAACGCGCGCTGGAATTCGCCATCAAGGGCATGCTGCCCAAGAACACGCTGGGTCGCAGCATGTTCCGCAAGCTGCACGTATTTGCCGGCGACAAGCACCCGCACATTGCCCAACAGCCGAAGCCGCTGGAACTGTCATGAAAAACTCTGCCCGCAGCACCGTCAAACCCGAATACGGCACTGGCCGCCGCAAGACCTCGACCGCGCGTGTTTATCTGGCGCCGGGTACCGGCAAGATCACCGTCAACCAGCGTCCGCTGGATGAATTCTTCGGCCGCGAGACCGGCCGCATGATCGTGCGCCAGCCGCTCGAACTGGTGCAGATGACCGAGCGTTTCGATATCTCGGTGCGGGTCGCTGGGGGTGGCATTACCGGTCAGGCCGGCGCGATCCGCCACGGCATCGCCCGCGCGCTGATGGAGCACGATGAATCGCTGCGCAAGCCGCTGCGTCAGGCGGGTTTCGTGACCCGCGACGCGCGCGAAGTCGAGCGCAAGAAGGTGGGTCGCCGCAAGGCCCGCCGCGGCCCGCAATACTCCAAGCGTTAAGCAGACGCTGCCGGACCGGCAAGCCGGTCCGGCAGGCGCTGCGCCAGAATTGGGGGATCGTCTAGTGGTAGGACTACGGACTCTGACTCCGTCAACCTAGGTTCGAATCCTAGTCCCCCAGCCACTTTATTCAGCCCCGGCTTTCAGATTGCGCTGATTTCTTCAGCGCCTGCCACCAGCAGCACGTCCGCGGGACGGGCGGCGAACAATCCCACCGTCACCACTCCGACCAGCTGATTGATGGTCGCTTCCATCGACCGGGGGTCATCGATCCGGAGTCCATGTACGTCCAGCACCTGGTTGCCGTTGTCGGTGACCACGCCGTGGCGCCAGACCGGTTGTCCGCCGAGTGATTCCAGCTGTCTCGCTACCAGCGCACGCGCCATCGGGATCACCTCGACCGGCAACGGGAAACGGCCCAGGGTATCCACCAGCTTTGAATCATCGACGATGCAGACGAAGCGGCGGGAGGCGGCGGCAATGATCTTCTCGCGCGTCAGCGCTGCCCCACCACCCTTGATCAGCATCCGCTGGCGAGTTGCCTCGTCGGCTCCATCCACATAGAGCTCCAGTTCGCCGACTTCATTCAGGTCGAACAGTGGAATGCCGAGTTCGGACAGTTTGCGGCTGGAGGCGTCCGAGCTTGAGATGACGCCCCGCAAGCGGTCGCGCCAGGGACGCAGCTGCTCGATGAAGGCATTGACCGTCGAGCCGGTGCCGACGCCCAGCAGCATGTCATCACGCAGGTATTGCATGGCTGCTGCCGCTGCGCGCTGCTTCTTTTCTGCTGCAGAAATAGCCATTTTCCTGCCTCCTGAAATGACTGTGCCCGCTTTCGCGGGCACAGTCTCAAGCTTCGAAGTGCGTTACGTGAGTTTGAATTCACGCTTCGCTAAGTAAGAAGGCCTTACTTCTTCTTCGCAGCTTTCTTCTTGGCCTTCTTCTTTGCCTTAGCCATGAGAAATCTCCATGTCAGGTTAGTCCGGGGTCCGA
>JAIBJM010000065.1 GCA_020029535.1 Gammaproteobacteria bacterium
GCTGGTGCCCACGCGCGAGCTGGCCATCCAGGTGGCCGAGGCTTTCCAGAAATACGCGACGGCCATGCCGGGCTTCCATGTGCTGCCCATCTACGGCGGCCAGAGCTATGTGCCGCAGCTGTCGGCGCTGAAGCGCGGCACGCATGTGATTGTCGGCACGCCGGGGCGCATCACCGATCATCTGGAGCGCGGCACGCTGAGCCTGGCCGGCATCCGTCAAGTGGTGCTGGATGAAGCCGACGAAATGCTGGCGATGGGTTTTGTCGATGCCATTGAAGCCATCCTGGCGCAGGTGCCGGCCGAACGGCAGGTGGCGCTGTTCTCGGCCACCATGGCGCCGCCGATCAAGCGCATCGCGCAGCGGCATCTGCGCGAGCCGCGGGAAATCAGCATCCGTGGCAAGGCCACCACCGCTGCCAACATCCGCCAGCGTTACTGGATGGTCAGCGGTCTGCACAAGCTGGACGCGCTGACACGCATCCTCGAGACCGAAACCTTCGATGCCATGCTGGTGTTCGCGCGCACCAAGCTGGCCACCGTGGAACTGGCCGAGCGGCTCGAGGCACGCGGCTTTGCCGCTGCTGCGCTCAACGGTGACATGCAGCAGTCCGAGCGCGAACGCACCGTCACGCGGCTGAAGAACGGCCAGATCGACATCCTGGTGGCCACCGATGTGGCGGCGCGCGGCATCGATGTGGAGCGCATCGGCCATGTGGTGAATTTCGACGTGCCCCACGACACCGAATCGTATGTGCATCGCGTCGGCCGCACCGGCCGCGCCGGCCGCAGTGGCGAAGCCATCCTGTTCATCGCGCCACGCGAACGCAACATGCTGCGGCTGATCGAGCGCGCCACGCGCCAGCCCATCGAGCCGATGAACCTGCCCAGCGTGGCCGATGTGAACGCCGTGCGCGTGGCGAAGTTCAAGCAGAAGGTGATGGCCGCGGTGGAACGTGGGGTGCCGGAATACTTCCGTGTCATCGTTGAGGAACTGGTGCAGGAGACCGGTGCCGATGTCACCGATCTGGCGGCCGCACTGGCCTCGCTGGCGCAGGGCAGGAGCCCGCTGCTGCTCAGCGAGACGCGCGAGCCACGTGAATCGCGTGAACCACGCGAACCGCGCCGTGAAGAGGGGGGCGCACCGGCGCCGAAGGCGCGCCGTCACACGGAAGAACCGCGCGGCGAGCGCAAGCCACGTTCAGGCCGCTTCGCGCCGCAGGAGCTGTTCCGTCTTGAAGTGGGTCAGCGGCACGGCGTGCAGGCGGGCAACATCGTCGGCGCCATCGCCAACGAAGCGGGCCTGGATGGCTCGGAGATCAATGGCGTGAAGATCCGCGACGATCACACGCTGGTGCGTCTGCCGGCCGGCACGTCGGATGAAGTGCTGCAGCGGCTGGCCGGGGTGAAAGTGCGCGGTCGTCCGCTGGCGATTACGCGCATCGAAGGGCGCGGTCCGCCGCCGCGCAAGGGTAAACACCGGGGTCGCTGACGCGACTGCTTCGCTCAGCTTTCGGCTGCAGGCGCGCTGTGTTCGGCGTGCGCCTTGCGGCCGCCACGTTCCAGCCGCTGCGGCTCGGCAGCCGCCACCTGTTCACGCGCCGTGGCCAGCGCGCGTTCGATCAGGGCACGGGTGCCGGCGCGCAATTCCTCGCTGTGCTGCACCTGTGCGATGTTCTTCTCCATGTTCTCGGCGCTCCAGCCCAGCGAGTGCGCGACGAACGGAAAGGGCGGAAACACAAAGCCCAGCTCGGAGAAGAAGGCCAGCTGCTGGCCGATCACGGCCTGCACATTGTCCTGGCCGCCGGTGACGATGAAGGCGGCGGTCTTGCGCCGGATCAGCACGCGGTTGGCGATGGTGATCTGGTTCTGGATGCAGTTCATGCGTTCGATCATCTTGAAGTACAGCGAGCTGGCGGCGCCCCAGCGGATCGGTGTGGCGATCAGCAGTACATCGGCCCAGTGCACGGCGGCCTCATACACCACTTCCATCTGATCCGAGCTGTCGGCCTGCGTGATGGAGCAGGGCCAGGTGCAGGCATGCGCGCTGCGCGAGTAGTAGCCTTCGCAGTGACGGAACTTCAGATCGCGCAGGCGGATCAGCTGCGTCTGGGCACCCACGCTCGCGGCATGCGCCAGCGCGGTGTCCAGCAGCGCTTCGGAAGTGGAGTAGCGCGGATGATTGGCCTGCATGATGGTGGTGGAGATGCCGGCCACGCGCAGCGGGCCATCGGCGCGTTCCAGCTTGCGCGTCAGCGGATGCGGCTCATGCGGCAGATGGCCGCGCGGTGTAACAGCCTCGGCGCTGAGGTATACGCGGCCGTTTTCGACCTTCACGTCGTAGGAGGGCACGCGATCGGCCTCGTAGCCCGGCTCGCCAGCGCCATTGCAGCGATGGAATTTGTACTGATGCCAGGGGCACACCAGGTATTCGCCATCGAGCGCGCTCTGGCCCAGCGGTCCGCCCACATGATTGCAGCGGCCGGACACGGCGCCGAATCTGCCGTCGGCGAAGCTCAGCGCAATGTGCCGGCTGCCGACGCGCAGCTCGCGCACCGGCGTGCTGGCCAGTTCATCCGCGGCGCCGACATCGATCCACGTGGGCCCGGAAGTCATCAGGTCAGATCTTGAACGCGGTTTTCAGCCGGCGCCGTACCGGCTTGCCCTTCAGGCGCAGGTACTTCGGCAGTCCGCCTTCGTAGGGCGGGTAGTCTTCACCGGCGATCAGCGGTTCGAGATAGCGGCGGCAGGTCGGCGTGATGCCGAAGCCGTCGGCAGTGATGAATTCGCGCGGCACCTTCTTCTCGACATTGGCCACGTCCGCCAGCGGCACCGGCACGATCTTCCAGCGATAAGGCTTTGAAGAAGTGCGCTTGATGGCCGGCATCACCGCATGCATGCCCTTCACCGCGTATTCCACCGCAGCCTTGCCCACGGCATAGGCCTGCTCCACGTCCACTTTCGAAGCGATGTGACGCGCGGCACGCTGCAGATAGTCGGCCACCGCCCAGTGATACTTGTAGCCCAGCGCTTCACGCACCATGTTGGCGACCACCGGACCCACGCCGCCCAGCTGCGTGTGGCCGAAGGCATCTTTCGTTCCCGCTTCGGCGAGGAATGTGCCGTCCGGGTACTTCGCGCCTTCGGACACCACCACCACGCAGTAGCCGTAGTCGGTGACGCATTGTTTGACGCGCGCCAGGAAGGCTTCTTTCTGGAACGGAATTTCCGGGAACAGGATGATGTGCGGCGGCTCGCCCGCCTTCCTGCCGGCGAGGCCGCCGGCCGCGGCAATCCAGCCGGCATGACGGCCCATTACTTCCAGCACGAACACCTTGGTGGAGGTGCGCGCCATCGAGGCCACGTCCAGCGCGCCTTCCAGCGTCGAGATCGCAATGTACTTGGCCACCGAGCCGAAACCGGGACAGCAGTCGGTGTGCGGCAGATCGTTGTCGACGGTCTTGGGCACGCCGATGCAGGTCACTGGATAGCCCAGCTGCGCGCCGATCTGCGACACCTTCAGCGCGGTGTCCATCGAATCGTTGCCGCCGTTGTAGAAGAAATAGCCGATGTCATGCGCCTTGAACACTTCGATCAGCCGTTCGTACTCGGCGCGGTTCTTGTCCAGCCCCTTGAGCTTGAAGCGCGCCGAGCCGAAGGCGCCAGCCGGCGTGTGGCGCAGCGCGCGGATGGTGGCGGCGCTTTCGGCGCTGACATCGATCAGGTCTTCGGTCAGCGCGCCGACGATGCCGTCGCGCCCCGCGTAGATGCGGCCAATCTGCCGGCGTGCCTTCAGCGCGGTCTCGATGACGCCGCAGGCCGAGGCATTGATGACGGCGGTGACGCCGCCGGACTGGGCATACAAGGCATTGCGCGGGGCACTGGTTTTCATTGGTCGGTGGCTCCGAACCGGCTGGAAAATGGGGCGGGCTAGGATAGCGCAACGGCGGAATGCGGCCGATGCGGTTTGACCGTTTCCGGCCGGCTCGGTACCTTCTCGCCCCATGCGAATTGTCCTGTTAGGCGCGCCGGGTTCCGGCAAGGGAACCCAGGCTCAGCGCCTGGTGCAACGTTTTGGTCTTCCCCAAGTGTCCACCGGCGATCTGTTGCGTTCGGCAGTGGCGCGCGGCACGGCCTATGGCCTGCAGGCCAAGGCCGCCATGGATGCCGGCCAGCTGGTGGCCGATGACATCGTGCTGGGCATCATCCGCGAGCGGCTGGCCGAGCCCGACGCCGCCCGCGGCTATGTGCTCGATGGCTTTCCGCGCAACCAGGCGCAGGCCCGCGCGCTGGCCGCCATGCTGAAGGCCATCGACCGGCCGCTGGACGCCGTGCTGCTGTTCAATGTGCCCTATGGCGAAATCGTCAAGCGCATCGCCGGCCGGCGTACCTGCTCGAAGTGCGGCGCCGTGTACAACATTCATGATGTGCCGCCGGGCGCGCCGCTGCGCTGTACGCAGGGCGCCGATCATCCCGCACCGGTGCAGCGTCCTGACGACAACGAAGCCACGGTGTCGCGCCGCCTTGAGGTGTATGAGAAGCAGACCCGCCCGTTGATCGATCACTACGCGCGGCAGGGCCTGCTGCGCGCCATCGATGCCAACGCGCCGCCGGATGTGGTGACCTCGCGGCTGATCGGCGCGCTGCTGCAACCGGTGAAACCGAAGCGCGCCACGAAGAAGAAGGCGGCGCGCAAGCCCGTGGCGAAGCGCAAGACACCGAAGCGCAAGCCAGCGGCAAAACGCAAGGTAACGGCAAAGCGCAAAACGGTGGCAAAGCGCAAGGTCGTGAAGCGCGTGAAACGGGCCAAGGCCACGCCGCGTCGGGTCACGGCGAAGCGGCGTGCTGCCGGCAAGCGCCGCGCACGCCGGTAGCCGCTACAGCGCCGCCAGCAACTGCTCGCCGACCACCGCGCGCCGCCAGCCCAGCAGCGGGCCCAGTTCGCGGCTGCCGGCCACGATCTGCTCCAGCTCGCCGCGCGTGGCGAGAATTTCCGGCACCAGCTCCAGCTCGCGTGCGCAGCCTCGCACCACATCCTGCATGCGCGCCACGGCATCCTGCCGGTCGGGATCGGGTCGCCGCCGCTGCGGCAGCGGCGCCGGCGGCTCGGGCACCTCGGCCGCCGCCACCAGCTGCAGCAACTGCGCGCCGCTGTTGTTGCGGATGCCCTCGGGCAATTCGCCGATGGCCGCCAGATCCTTCGCGGTGCGCGGCACACGCAACACGATGTCGCGCAGCGCCGGATCGGGCAGCAACCAGCCGCGCGGACGATTGCTGTCAATGGCGCGCCGTTCGCGCCAGGCGCCAAGCGCCTGCGCCAGACGGCGGCGCGGCTCGTCCAGCGCCGCCAGGCCGCGCAGGCGCAACCAGGCGCGCTCAGGGTCCACGCTGAATCCATCCAGCACTTCGAACTGGCGCGATTCTTCGACAAACCACTGCCAGCGCTGCCGGCGTTGCAGCCGCTCGCTGAGCAGCTCGCGCAGCGGCAGCAGGTAGCGCACATCGTCCAGCGCATATTCCAGCTGCTCGGGGCTCAGCGGACGTTGCGACCAGTCGGTGCGCGTATGCGCCTTGTGCAGCTGTACGTTCAGCAGCTGCGACACCAGATCGCCATAGCCCACCTGCGCCGGAAAGCCCAGCAGTGCGGCGGCGATCTGCGTGTCGAATACATTGCGCAGCGGACCGGTCACCGGCGTCAGCACTTCCAGATCCTGACGCGCGGCATGCAGCACCTTGCACACCGATGCATCGGCGGTCAGCGCCGCCACCGGCTGCAGGGCCTGCAGCGCCAGCGTGTCCACGCAGAAGGCATCGTCCGCGGTGGACAGCTGCAGCAGGCACAGCTGCGCAAAATAGGTACGTTCGCGCAGGAATTCGGTATCGACGCCCAGCGCCAGCGGGCGCCCGACGCGCTGCAGGCGCGCGTGCAGTGATTCGGCATCGGTCAACGGCGCGGACATGCATTCTCCGGAGGCGGGCGGTCGAGGCTAGAATGCCTATTGAAACATGCGGAACCTGACTTGAGCGCAAATTCACCGGATCGTGGCAGCTCGCTGCTGCGTCTTTACATCGACATCGCGGTATGGCGGCGCGGTCCGCAGGATCTGCCGACGGCCCCGTTGTTGCTGCCGCTGTCGGTGCTGGCCTATTTCATGGTCTATATCGCGTCTGAGTGGCTGGCCCGCCGCATCGTACGCGGCGATGTCTCCAACGGGCTGAGCGTGGTCACGCTGGCCCTCGATGTGCTGTATGTGGCCGGCTGGTACTGGCTGCTGCTGCGTCTGTTCCGCCGCAGCGAGCGCTATGGGCAGACCACCGCGGCGATCTTCGGCTGCACGGCGCTGCTGACGCTGCCGTTGGCGCTGGCCGCGCAGCTGCTGATCGCCAGCAGCAACGGCGGCATCGCCTGGCTGGCGCCGCTGATGCTGTGCGCCATTGCCGCCCTGGTGGTGTGGAGCGTACTGATATTGGCGCATATTCTGCGGCACGCGCTGGAGCGGCCGCTGGCGCTGTGCGTGATACTGGTCATCGCGCAGCTGGTCAGTGAGCAGCTGCTGGTATCGGCCCTGCCTTGAGATAGGTTTCAATGCACGTACACATTCTCGGCATCTGCGGCACTTTCATGGGCGGCATCGCCGCCATCGCGCGCGCCGCCGGTCATCGCGTCACCGGCTCGGACCGCAATGTCTATCCACCGATGAGCACGCAGCTGGCAGCGCTGGGCATCGAACTCACCGAGGGCTATGACGCCGCGCAGCTGTGGCCGGCCCCCGATGTGGTGCTGATCGGCAATGTGATGAGCCGCGGCCAGCCGGTGATCGAAGCACTGCTCGACAGCAATATTCCCTACACCTCGGGCCCCGAATGGCTGGCGCGCGAGGTGCTGCGCCAGTGCTGGGTGCTGGCGGTGGCCGGCACGCATGGCAAGACCACCACCTCCAGCATGCTGGCCTGGATACTGGAAGACGCCGGACTGTCGCCGGGCTTCCTGATCGGCGGCGTGCCGGGCAATTTTCCGGTCAGCGCACGACTGGGCGAGTTGCCGTTCTTCGTCATCGAGGCCGATGAATACGACACGGCCTTTTTCGACAAGCGCGCCAAGTTCGTGCACTACCGGCCGCGTACCGCAATCCTCAATAATCTCGAGTATGACCACGCTGACATCTATCCCGACCTTGCCGCCATCGAGCGCCAGGTGCACCACCTGGTGCGCAGCGTGCCGGGCAGCGGGCTGATCGTCAGCCATGCCGGCGATGCCAATCTGCAGCGCGTACTGAAGATGGGCGCCTGGACTCGCATCGAAGGCTTTTCCGGCGAGGCGGACCGGGGCGCGCTGTGGTCGGCGCGGCTGCCCGAGGGTGGCGATGGCTCGCGCTTCGAAGTGCTCGAGGGCGGCAACGCCTGCGGCGAAGTGCGCTGGCCGCTGATCGGTGCGCACAATGTCGACAATGCGCTGGCGGCCATTGCCGCCGCACGTCATGCCGGTGTGCCGCCGGCGCGCGCCATCGATGCACTGAGCCGCTTTGCCGGCGTACGCCGGCGCATGGAACTGCGCGGCACCGTGGCTGGCATCTCGGTGTATGACGACTTCGCGCATCATCCGACGGCCATTGCGACCACGCTGGATGGACTGCGCCGGCGCGTCGGCGGCGCGCGCATCGTCGCGGTGCTGGAGCCGCGCTCCAACACCATGCGTCTGGGCGTGCACGGCGCGACGCTGGGCGCGTCATTGCAGGCGGCCGATGAAGTGTGGCTGTACGCACCGCCCGATCTGGGCTGGGACGCCCATGCGGCCGTTGCCGGTCTGGGCTCGCGCGCGCATGTGGCGCAGCAGCTCGATCAGCTGCTGGCGACGCTGGGCGGTTCGCTGCGCGAGGGCGACCATGTGCTGATCATGAGCAATGGCGGATTTGGCGGATTGCACACGCGGCTGTTGCAGGCCCTGCAGGTCCGATGACGGAACTGCCGCTGTTTCCGCTGCGGACCGTGCTGTTCCCGGGCGGTCTGCTGCCGCTGCGCATTTTCGAGCCGCGTTACGTCGACATGGTGGGCCGCTGCCTGCGCGAAGAGGGCAGCTTTGGCGTAGTGCTGATTCTCGAGGGCGCCGAAGTGGGCGCGGTGGGCGATATGGCCGGTGTCGGCTGCAGCGCGCGCATCGTCGATTTCCAGCAGTTGCCGGACGGCCTGCTGGGCCTGATGTGTCGCGGCGAACGTCGCTTCCGTGTGCATCAGCGGCGCACCGCTGCCGACGGGCTGCACATTGGCGAGGTGGAGTGGCAGGCCGAAGGGCCCGATGTGCCCTTGACCGCGGGGCAGCAGTCGCTGGGCCGGGTGCTCCGCCAGGTGGTCGACGAATACGGTCAGCTGGCGCGCTTCCTGCAGCCCGACTTCGAGCATGCCGCCTGGGTCAGCTACCGCTTCGCCGAGCTGTTGCCGCTGAGCCGCGAACTGCAGCAGGGCCTGCTGGAGATCGACGATCCGGCCGAACGGCTGCGACGACTGGCGCCGCTGATCGAAGCCCCCTGACCCCGGATTGCGCGATGCCCGATTTCAGTCGGAGAAATCATAGGCCGGGCCGCGGCCATAACCGAAGAAGCTGTTGTTGTTCAGCCGCTGCAACGGAAAGGTCTCATAGGTGCCGAAGTGCTCGCCCAGCCTGCCGTCCACAACAGTGTATTGATTGAACTGCGCCGGCTGCTGCCCGTTTTCGACCAATACCCACACCAGATTTCCTTCGGTCAGGATCCGCACGGGCCCATAAGGCGGCCGCGGAGGGACTTGCCCGCTGGCAAGCTTCGCACGCTCCACGTCGAGTATGGCCATCGTCTGAACCATGTTTTCGCGCATTACGGGCCAGCCGCCATCCGGATGCCCCGGATGATGCTGGATGTATCCCATGCCCATGATGGAGTCCATCCCCTTGATATCGCCGGCCCAGAAGTATTGGTAGAAAGCACGACCGAGTCGGCGATTCAGGTCCGCCTCTTTTTCAGTCGTGACCCTGGAAATCCGGCGCGGCTGCTTTTTGTAGTCTTGCGGTCCCTGGCCGAGCCCGAACGAGTCGTTGTTATGCTGACTTTTGTCAGGCACCTGCTGGACCACAGCCCAATGTTCTGCGATCTGACCGTCGCTCAGGCGGAACATGTCGATGCGCGCGACCCTGGATTGGGGACCCACCACCGCTGAAAAGGTCCACACATGATCCCGCTCGGCGATCATGCGGACAATGTCGCCGCGAATGCGATGGCGCTCCGCCTCGTAGGTGGCGGTGATCGGTGTCGCCGGATTGGATGCGATCGCTTCGGCCAGGCCGGCACGGAAGTCGCGGATGTCCGTGTGCTCGACGTAGTCCTCACGCACGATGGCGTTGAGCTCGGCGACCTTGCCGCTGTTGGCGATCCTGAAAAACCGCTCGACGACATCCTTGTTCTTTTCCAGCTGCTTGTGATCGGAGGGCAGCGCCGAGCTCGGCGAGGCGACGAATACGAAGAGCAGCGCGGTGGCTATGGACGCCACTGGCGAAACGGTTTTCCGCACGGGTTTCTCCTGTTGAATTTGCTGACGTCGACGAGCGCCCGGGAAGTTCCGCGAAGCCCCCCTCGCGTGAGGCGCACCCAGCCCCATGTCCGGCTACAGGTTAAGCCGGCGAGCCACAGCGATCAACGTCGATTCCATGGCTGCGAGAGTGGCGGATCAGCCTGCGGCGGAGCGCAGCGCGTCGTCGTTGATTTCCACCCACACGATTTCGGTATCGATGGCGCCGTCGGCATGCAGCGCCAGACGGCGATAGCCCGGCGGGCGGCCGTCCACGGCAAAGGTTTCGGAGTAGGGCATGAACTGCGTGCAGGTGGAGGGTGTGCCCAGCAGCCGCACACCCTTGCGACGCGCGTCGAACGTCTGGTGCACATGGCCCCAGGCGATGGCGCGCAGCCCGGCGTACCGATCGGTGATGGTGAACAGCCGGTCGGCATTGTGCAGTCGCACGCTGTCCAGCCACGAACTGGCCATGGGCACCGGATGATGGTGCAGGCAGATCAACACATGGCGTTCGTCGGCCGAGGCCAGCAGCGAATCCAGACGTTGCAGCTCCGCATCGCCGAGCAGGCCATGCGCCTCGCCGGGCACGGTGCTGTCCAGCATGATGACCCGCCAGTTGCCCAGATCCGCATGACCGTTGTGCTGGAATGGCGCGCCGGCCAGCGCGGCCGCCAGCTCCGGCGTGTCGTGATTGCCGGGCAGCAGGTACACCGGTTTGCCGAGGTTGCCGAACAGCTCGCGGAGGTGGACATAACCACCGGCATCATCGTGCACCAGATCACCGGTCAGCAGCAGCGCGTCGGCATGCCAGTGATGCATTCGCGCATGCGCCAGTACGTATCGCAGCGAATCGTAGCTGCGCACGCCCTTCAGTTCGCCGTCGGTGCGCCCGAACAGATGCGGGTCGGTGAACTGCAGCAGGCGGAGTACGTCGTTCATTGCCGGCATGTTAGCAATCGCCTCCCGCTGTCTCGGTGAATTGGGTCAAGGCCGTGTGAGTCATGCCACATGGACAACGGACGCGCGCCACAGTTCTATGGCGCGCGCCGAAGATGTTAAACCGGTCGCCTTGCGGCGACAGGTTCCGCAGCGGTTCAGTAGCGGTAGTGGTCGGGCTTGAACGGACCGCTGCGCTGCACGCCGATGTAGCGGGCCTGCTGGTCGGTGAGCGTGGTGAGCTCGGCGTTCAGCTTGTTCAGCTGCAGCCGCGCCACTTTTTCGTCCAGGTGCTTGGGCAGCACGTACACGCCGACCGGGTACTTCGCTGTATTCGTATACAGCTCGATCTGGGCCATCACCTGGTTGGCGAAGGAGGAGCTCATCACATAACTCGGATGACCGGTGCCGCAGCCCAGGTTCACCAGCCTCCCTTCTGCCAGCAGGATGATGCGCCTGGAGGGTTGGCCATTTTCCGGGGGGAAGATGATGTGATCGACCTGCGGCTTGATGTTTTCCCACTGGTACTGCTTCAGCGAGGCGCAGTCGATTTCGTTGTCGAAGTGGCCGATGTTGCAGACGATGGCCTGGTTCTTCATGCGCTTCATGTGTGCAGTGCGCAGATCGGGTCGATTTCGGTGACCCACACCTGTGCAGACAGTGCGCGCAGCGCCTGTGCCGAGCCCTTGCCCACATCGCCGTAACCGGCCACCACGGCCACCTTGCCGGCCACCATCACGTCGGTGGCGCGCTTGATGCCGTCCACCAGCGATTCACGGCAGCCGTACAGGTTGTCGAACTTGCTCTTGGTGACTGAGTCGTTGACGTTGATGGCCGGGAAGGCCAGCTGGCCGTCCTTCGCCATCTGGTAGAGGCGTTTGACGCCGGTGGTGGTCTCTTCCGAGACGCCCTTGATGGCTTGCAGTCGCGCCGAATACCAGCGCGGATCGCGCTTCAGAGTGTCCCTGATGCTGGCGAACAGTTCGGTCTCTTCTTCGCTCGACGGATGGCCCAGCACGCTGGTGTCCTGCTCGGCGCGCGCGCCCAGGTGCAGCAGCAGCGTGGCATCGCCGCCGTCATCGAGGATCATGTTGGCATGCGCGCCTTGCGGCCATTCGAAGATGCGGTGCGTGAAATCCCAGTACTCGCGCAGCGACTCGCCCTTCCAGGCGAACACCGGCGTGCCGCGCGCGGCAATGGCGGCGGCGGCATGATCCTGGGTCGAGAAGATGTTGCACGAGGCCCAGCGCACTTCGGCGCCCAGCGCCTGCAGCGTCTCGATCAGCACTGCGGTCTGGATGGTCATGTGCAGCGAACCGGTGATGCGTGCGCCGCGCAGCGGCTGCGTGGGCGCGAACTCCTCGCGGAGGGCCATCAGGCCGGGCATCTCGGTTTCGGCAATGGCGATTTCCTTGCGGCCCCAGTCGGCAAGCGACAGGTCGGCCACGTGGAAATCACCGCTGGCAGCATTCTTGGCAATGGCGTTCATCATCGTCTCCAACTGTGGTTGGCAAACGAGCGCCGTTGAAATAGCCGGGAGACTCAAGCCTGGCAGGGCCGACCCTGTCGCAGCGCTCCTCGAGTGCCGGTGTGCCGCGGATGCGGCGGCGGCATTTTAGCCGCCCGCGCTGTCAGCTGCGAGTGCGTCGGGCCAGCCGGCCGGCGGCATCGGCCAGCGCTGCCGCCTTGTCGGTTTGTTCCCAGCTGAATTCGGCTTCCTTGCGACCGAAGTGACCATAAGCCGCGGTCTGGCGGTAGATGGGGCGCGCCAGATCCAGCATTTCACGCAGGCCGTAAGGCGTCAGGTCGAAGTGGCGGCGCACCAGCGCCGTCAGCTGCTCGCGCGACAGCGCACCCGTGCCGAAGGTCTCGATCATGATCGAGGTGGGCTCGGCCACGCCGATGGCGTAGGACACCTGCACCTCGCAGCGATCGGCCAGGCCGGCCGCAACGATATTCTTGGCCACATAGCGCGCGGCATAGGCCGCCGAGCGATCCACCTTGGAGGGATCCTTGCCCGAGAAGGCGCCGCCGCCGTGGCGCGCGAAGCCGCCATAGGTGTCGACGATGATCTTGCGGCCGGTGAGGCCGCAATCGCCCACCGGACCACCGACCACGAAGCGGCCGGTGGGGTTGATGTGGTACTGCGTGCGCTTGTCCAGCCAGCGCTTGGGCAGCACCGGCTTGATGATTTCTTCCATCACCGCTTCGCGAAGTTTTTTCGTCGAGATCGAATCGGCATGCTGGGTCGAGAGCACCACGGCCTCGATGCCCACCGGGCGATCGTTCTCGTAACGCAGCGTGACCTGGCTCTTGGCGTCCGGGCGCAGCCAGTCCAGCCGGCCGCGCTTGCGCACATCGGCCTGGCGCTTGACCAGGCGATGCGCCAGCGTGATGGCCGCCGGCATCAGCACGTCGGTTTCATTGCTGGCATAGCCGAACATCAGGCCCTGGTCGCCGGCGCCCTGCTTGCGTTTGGACTTGCGGTCCACGCCCATCGCGATGTCCGGCGACTGCTTGCCGATGATGTTGATGACGCCGCAGCTGGCACCATCGAAGCCCATCTCCGAACTGTTGTAGCCGATGTCGAGCACGGTATCGCGCACCAGCTTTTCCAGATCGATCCAGGCCGAGGTGGTGACCTCGCCTGCGACGATGACCACACCGGTCTTCACCAATGTTTCGCAGGCCACACGACCGTCCGGATCGACGGCCAGGATGGCGTCCAGCACCACGTCGGAGATCTGGTCGGCAACCTTGTCCGGATGACCTTCGGAAACCGATTCGGAGGTAAACAGATAACTGTTCGACATGGGCGCGACCGCAATGGATTGAGTAAGGGACGCGCAGTATAGCGCGCTCAAATTCGTGCAATGGCTGGAATGTGCGCACCAATCAGGGGCCGCCGCTGGAATGAAATGGTTCGTATGACGATGGACTTGCTGTAGTGCGATCCATGCACGGAGGGACTTATGTCTGCACCGCTAGCCTCAGCGCATGACCACATTCAGCAATGGCGCCGCTCTATCGGTGGCTGACGAGTTACCGGCCGACAATGGCCAGACCGACCGTTTCAAGGCACTGTCGACTTTCATGCAGCCCGACGATACGGGGCGCGTACTGTCACCGGTGGCGGGCACACTGACGCGCGAGCAGGAATACTCGCGCATGCTGCGCACCCTGCTCGGCAACATTGCCGGCATGGTCTACCGGCGCCGCAATGATGTGCGCGGCAGCATGGATTTTGTCAGCGCCGGCTGCCTGCAGCTGACTGGCTGGCGCAGCGGCGACCTTTTGCGCGGCGGCCGCAACAGCTTTGATGAACTGATGTACCCCGACGATCGCATCTGGGTGCGCGAGACCATTGCGGTCTCGCTGGCCGCCCACCAGCCCTTCGACATCGAATACCGCATCGTGCGCGCCGACGGCGGTGTGCGCTGGGTGTGGGACCGCGGCACCGGCGTGGCCAATGGCGCCGGCAACGTGGTGGCCATCGAAGGGCTGGTGCATGACATCACCGAACGCAAACAGGCCCACCAGGCGCTGCGCGATGCCGAGCAGCGCTATCGCGGTCTGTTCGACAATGCCATCGAGGGTGTGTTCCGCACCACGGTCGAGGGTGAATACCTGGATGCCAATCCGGCGCTGGCCTCGATCTACGGCTATGGCAACCCGGTGGAGCTGATGCAGTCCGTGCGCAACATCGGTTCGCAGCTGTATGTGGAACCGGCGCGCCGCATCGAGTTCATGCGCATCATGCGCGAACGCGGCGAGGTCAGCGGCTTCGAGTCGCAGATCCACCGCCGCGACGGCCAGGTCATCTGGATTTCGGAGAACGCACGCGCCATCCGCGATGAAACCGGCAAGGTGCTGCTGTACGAAGGCACGGTCGAGGACATCACCGAACGCAAGCATTACGAGCGCCGGCTGGAGTGGCAGGCCACGCACGATGCGCTGACCGGTCTCGCCAACCGCTTGCTGATGCAGGAGCGGCTGGACCTGGCCATCGACCGCGCCCGCGAGGACCGCGCTCGCGTTGCCGTGCTGTTCATCGATCTGGACCGCTTCAAGTTGATCAATGACACCCTGGGTCATCAGGTGGGCGATGAGCTGCTGCAGATCGTGGCCAGACGGCTGCAGCGTTGCGCTCGCGGTTCCGACACCGTGGCGCGTCTGGGCGGCGATGAATTTGTCGTGATACTGAATGCGCCGCCGGGCGGCGATCCCACCGGCCGCACGCTGGAGCTGCTGATGCAGGCCGTGTCCGAGCCCTGCCGGGTGGCTGGACGCGAGTACAACATGACCTGCAGCATCGGCGCGGCGCTGTATCCCGATGACGGACTGGACGCCGAAACGCTGCTCAAGCATGCCGACACAGCGCTGTATCGCGCCAAGGACAGCGGTCGCAACAACGCACAGTTCTTCACCCGCGAGTTGACTGCCCAGCTGGCGCAACGGGTGGAGCTGGAGAGCAAGCTGCGCCGTGCGCTGGAGCTGCAGCAGTTCGAGCTGTACTTCCAGCCGCGCGTGGATCTGGCCAGCGGCCGCATGGTGGGCGCCGAGGCGCTGGTACGCTGGAATCTGCCGGGCGAGGGTCTGGTGCTGCCGTCGCGCTTCATTCCGCTGGCCGAGGAAACCGGCCTGATCGTGTCGCTGGGCAGCTGGGTGCTGCGCGAGGCCTGCCGGCAGCTGCGTGCCTGGATCGACGAAGGTCTGGAGCCGGGCTCGGTGTCGGTCAACGTATCGGCGCAGCAGTTCCGCAGCGGCGAGCTGCCCGACCTGGTGGCGCAGGTGCTGGCCGAAACCGGCATTGAACCTGCCGCGCTCGAACTGGAGATCACCGAGTCGGTGCTGATGCAGGACGCCGCACGCTTTCTCGACATGATCAACCGCATCAAGCAGCTGGGGGTGCGCATCTCCATCGATGATTTCGGCACCGGCTACTCGAGCCTGGCCTATCTGCGCCGCTTCCCGGTCGATCACCTCAAGATCGATCGTTCCTTCGTCGCCGACATGGCGCACAGTCAGGACGACGCCATCATCGTCCGCAGCATCATCGCGCTGGGTCACGCGCTGGGCCTGCAGGTGGTGGCCGAGGGCGTGGAATCAGCCGAACAGCTGCAGCTGCTGCGCGCCAGCGACTGCGACGAGGTGCAGGGCTTTCACCTGGGCCGTCCCGGTCCCGCCGATGAGTATCGCCGGCTGCTGCGCGCTGCCGTCGCGGAAACCCGCAACGAATTCTGAAAGGAAAACGGCGCGGCTTGCGCCGCGCCGTCCTCCAGGTCCGTCACTCACTCGTGTGAGGCAGAGGTTTCCGTCTTGCTGACACTTGCTGATGCAGCGCCATTCGCCGAACCGTTCACCGACGCGTGCGGTGCGCTGGCTGCGGCCGTGCTGGCTGCGGCATTGCCACGATCAGCGTCGATGCGAGCGCCGGCGTTGCCATCGGCGCTGGCTTCGGGAGCAAGTAGCTGACGCACCGCACCTTCCGCCTTCGATTTGCCGCTCGCCGCAGCGCCGACGGCGAGGCTTCGGGACTCGGCCGCTGTATCGGCAGCCGTCGCAACCGTCTGCGTCGAACGTTGGCGTACGCGGTCCACGGCGGGACGCGCATCGACATTCGGTGTACGCAGGCTGCCCTGTGCGCCGAAGCTCTGATCGAACTGCGCCGCGCCATTGAGTATGCCGGCCTGCGGGGCGCTCAGTCCGCCGCCCAGAGCGCCGCCGAGCTGGGCCTGCGCCAATGTCGAACCCAGACCGAGAACCGTGCAGGCAATCAGGATGTTGGTCGTCTTCATCGTCTTCTCCAGTGGCCCGAACCAATCGGCGCCTTCTGTGGAGAACAACGAATCAGCAGATGGATTCCTTCCATCGCCGCCGAAGATCGGTGTTATGTCAGCGGCTGACGGCCGCCACGCGCATCGATTCGCCTACCAGACCGTAGCCATAGACGGGATCGCGACCGCGGCGGCCGAGATCGATGGCGCTTTGCGACAGCCGCTGCAGCACGTTCTGGTTGTCGGTCGGGTTTTGCCCGGCCTGCAAGAGTGCAATCAGTCCGGTCACCAGGGGAGCGGCGAATGAAGTGCCGCGCACCGCGGTCCACGACTGCTGTGCATCGGCGGCCATCATGGTGGAGCCTGGCGCCGCAAACTGGATGTGCGCGCCGCGACAGGCCTCGGGCAGCACCTTGCGTCGCGCATCGACGGCCGTAACCGCAACCACGCCGGCAAACGCGGCCGGATACAACGGCGGCGCGGCCGGTCCGTCATTGCCGGCGGCGGCAACCACGATGACGCCGCGTGCCAGCACCGACTGAACCAGCCGCTCAAGCGTCACGTTGCGTGGGCCGACCAGGCTGATGTTGATCACCGAAACCTGCTGGCGCAGCAGTGTGGCGAAGGCTTCGGCCAGCCTGTCGACGGCGCCGCCCGCCGCTTCGCCGCAGTACACATCCGCTGCGAACAGCCGCGCGCCAGGCGCCGCGCCATGAAAGCCGGGTGCGTTGCCCACCAGCAGCGAGGCCACCGCGGTGCCGTGCGCAGTGGGTCGCGGCTGGTCACTGCAGCCGCTGCGCGTCACGGCCGCGTGCAGCAGTGCCGGATGCGAGCTGTCGACGCCACCATCGATCAGACCGATGCGCGCGCCGCTGGCATCCGGCGTCGCCACCGGGGCGGCATTCGCAGTGATGTGGCTGGGTGTCGCAGCGGCGCTCTGCACATAGACATGGTTGTAGTCGTAGCTGCCGCCGGGATCGAGCGCGCGCAGTTGCGTCAGTGCGCGCGGCGTCGTGATGCCAGGCGGCGCGCCCAGCACCACTACCTCGCCGATCAGGTCCAGCGATTGCCGGCGCAGCAGCTGGAATCCTGCCGCCTGCGCGGCCTGCAGTGCGGCCTCGCTGGGTGCAAAGGCCAGCAGCTCGGCGCGCCGCAGCGGCGCGCCCTCCGGGTCGGCTTCCAGTGTGGCGGGGTTGTCGCGCAGCAGGGCGCGGATGCGGGTCTGGCGCGCTTGACGCAAGGTCTGCAGTGGCGCCTGCAGCGCGCCGGCCGCGGCTGGCACCAGCGGTGGCAGCTGCACCGGCAGCTGCGGCAACGGCACTTGCACTTGCGGTACGCCGATCTGCGCCTGTGCCGGCGGCACCATGGCGGCCATCAGCAGCGCCATCGCCGCCGCGGTCCGGACGGTCGCATGGTTCATCATTGCTAAGCTAACGTCCGCCGGCCGGTTTGTAATCCCTGGTGGATGGAAGAAGTGTGCTGCGACGTATGAAAGGACAGGACAGTGAGTGATCTGCAGGCCTTTCGCAGCGAGCTGGTGGCGCTGCTGCCGAGGCTGCGCCGCTTCGCACGCAGTCTGACCGGTCATCCGGCCGACGCCGACGATCTGGTGCAACTGGCGGTGGAAAGGGCGTTGTTGCACTGGCGTCAATGGCGACCGGGTACCCGGCTGGATGCATGGATGTTCGGCGTGCTGAGAAATGCCTGGATCGACGAACTGCGTGGCCGGCAGCGGCGCGCCAAGGTGTTCGTGCCGGAAGAGCTCGGTGAAACCGTCGGCGATGCCAGCGATGAGCAGCAGCAGACAGCGCTGGCCATCAACCAGGCACTGGCCGCGCTGTCCGTAGAGCATCGCGAAGTGGTGGCGCTGGTGCTGGTCGAAGGCTTTTCATACGACGAGGCAGCGCAGCTGCTGGAGATTCCAGTGGGTACGCTGACCAGCCGGCTCAGCCGCGCGCGCGAGGCACTGGCGGAGGCAATGAAATGAATACCGATGACGAACGTCTGATGGCGTATGTGGATGGTCAGCTCGATGCCGCTGCGCGCGCCGGAATCGAGGCCGAATTGCAGCGCAATCCGGCGTTGGCGCAATGGGTGGCCGCGCAGCAGGCGCTGCGCCGGCAACTGCAGGAGGTCATGCAGCAGGAATTGCAGCGGCCGGTGCCGCAGCGCCTGGCTGACGCGGTCTGGCAGGCGCCCGCCGGCAACGCTGCGCTGGTGGATCTGTCGCAGCGACGCAAGCCGCACGCAGCGGCCGCACGTCGCGTGCCGTGGGTCTGGTCGGGAGCGGTGGCGGCGTCGCTGGCCATCGGCGTCGCGCTGGGCATCTACCTGTCCGGCGGCTCTCCGACAGCGCCTCTGGTCAGCGGTGCCGACGGCCTGATCGCCGGCGGCGCATTGCGCGAGGCGCTGGATCGTCAGCCCAGCAGTGCCGGCGCCGAGGTCATCCGCATCGGACTGAGCTTCCGCGACCATGAGGCTCACTACTGCCGCACCTTCATGCTGGCATCGCCGACGGCCATGGCCGGACTGGCCTGCCATGCTGACGGGCAATGGTCGGTGACACATGTGATGCCCGCGCAGATTGCGGACCAGGCCGGCGGGCTGCGCATGGCCACCACCACGTGGCCGGCTACGCTGATGGCGGTGGTCGGGACGCAATTGGCGGGGGACGCGCTGGATGCCGCCGGTGAAGCGCGCGCCATCGCTGAGGGCTGGCGCAAGCCCTAGCTCAGGCCCGCTTCCGCGGCGCCGTCCGGCGCGCGCGGCGCTTTACTGGATAGCGGCCGCGTGACTCGTGCACTCCGCGCGGAGCGCGTGGTGCGAGCCGCGGGCGCAGCCAGGCAGCGAAGTCGGCTTCACCGAGATTACCGGTGGCGAGCGCCAGCATGGCGACGTACTTCTCCTCATCCGTGGCCGCCAGCTCGAAGCCGTTCAGCAGCAGGAAAGTGCGGTAGCAGGCATGCGCGGTGCGCCTGTTGCCATCGACGAATGGATGATTGCGGGCGAGACCATATGCCAGGCTTGCGGCAAGCTCAGCCAGATCGGGGGGCGGATCGCCGTATGTGTGGTGCTGCTGCGGGCGGGCCAGCGCGGATTCCAGCAGCGTCTCGTCGCGTACGCCACTGCTGCCGCCATGCTCGGCAAGCTGCCGGGCATGAATCGCGAACGCCAGATCCTTGCCGATCCAGGTGATCATGGTCACTCCGCGAGCTTGCGCAAGACGGCGCGATCGTCGCGCATCACCTTTTCCGCGACCTCCATCTGCTCGGCCAGCTTCGGATCGAACGGCGTCAACTTGATGCCGTCCGGCAGCTCGACGGCGTGCAATGCGTCGCCCTTGTCCACGCGCAGGCGCGCCAGCAGTTCCTTCGGCAGGATGACCCCGGCGGAATTGCCGATGGCGGTGATTTTGAGCTTCATATGCAGGCTCCAGAGAACGTTATAACTGATGTTATACGCCCCAGGTGCCGCTCAATGGTAGTTGTTCGGCCGCCGCATCGCATTGCCTGCGCGGCGCGGCTCATGGACAATGCGCGCCCCATTGCTGCCCCCGCCCGCTGCCATGCCCACGCGCCGCGAACTCGCTGACGTCCTCCGCGTTCTGTCAATGGATGCTGTCCAGCAGGCCAATTCCGGGCATCCCGGCGCACCGATGGGCATGGCCGACATGGCCGAGGTGCTGTGGCGCGAATTTCTGCAGCACAACCCGGCCAATCCGCACTGGTGGAACCGCGACCGCTTCGTGCTGAGCAATGGCCACAGCTCAATGCTGCTGTACAGCCTGCTGCATCTGACCGGCTATCCACTGGGCATGGAGGAGCTGCGCAATTTCCGCCAGCTGGGCAGTCGCACCGCCGGCCATCCCGAACACGACGTCTCCATTGGCATCGAGACCACCACCGGTCCGCTGGGCCAGGGTCTGGCCAATGCCGTGGGCTTTGCGCTGGCCGAGAAGATCCTGGCGGCGCAATTCAATCGTCCCGGGCTGCCCATCGTCGACCATCACACCTGGGTATTCCTCGGCGACGGCTGCCTGATGGAGGGCATTTCGCACGAGGTGGCCTCGCTGGCCGGCACGCTGAAGCTGGGCAAGCTGATCTGCCTGTACGACGACAATGGCATCTCGATCGATGGCAAGGTGGCCGGCTGGTTCACCGACAACACCCCGCAGCGCTTCGAATCCTACGGCTGGCAGGTGATTCCCAATGTGGACGGCCACGATGGCGACGAAGTGGCCACCGCGATCCGTACCGCGCTGGCCGAAAAGGATCGGCCCACGCTGATTTGCTGCAAGACCGTGATCGGCTGGCCGGCGCCGACGCGCGGCGGTACCGCCAAGGCGCATGGTGAACCGCTGGGCGCCGAGGAAATCGCCGCGGTGCGCGCCAAGATCGGCTGGAAGCTGCCGCCGTTTGAAGTGCCCGCCGCACTGCGCGAAGCCTGGAACCGGCAGGACGCCGGCCGTGCCGCCGAAACGCGCTGGCAGGCGCTGTTCACGAAGTATCACGAAGCGCATCCGCAGCTGGCCGCCGAATTCGAGCGCCGCATGCAGGGCGAGCTGCCCGGCAATTGGGAGGCAATCCGCGCCCAGGTCATGGCCGCCGCAGCGGCTGTCACCGGCGCGCAGGCCACGCGCGTCAGTTCGCAGACCGCGTTGAATGCATTGCTGCCGGTGATGCCCGAATTGCTGGGCGGGTCGGCGGACCTGACCGGCTCGAACAACACGCTGGGCAAGACTTCGAAGGCGGTGACCGCGGCCGACGCCGGCGGCAACTATGTTTATTACGGCGTGCGCGAATTCGGCATGACGGCGCTGCTGAACGGCATCGCGCTGCATGGCGGCCTGATTCCCTACGCCGGCACCTTCCTGACCTTCTCGGACTACGCGCGCAATGCCGTGCGCATGGCGGCGCTGATGCATCAGCGCGTAATGCTGGTGTACACGCATGATTCGATCGGCCTCGGCGAAGACGGGCCCACGCATCAACCCATCGAGCATCTGGCCAGCCTGCGGCTGATACCCAATCTCAGTCTGTGGCGGCC
Organism: Gammaproteobacteria bacterium; assembly: GCA_020029535.1. Taxonomy (GTDB): domain Bacteria; phylum Pseudomonadota; class Gammaproteobacteria; order Steroidobacterales; family Steroidobacteraceae; genus FEN-1191. The sequence goes on from JAIBJM010000065.1 coordinate 21,294, forward strand.
CGCCGATGCCACCGAAACCGCGGTGGCCTGGTGTGCAGCGCTGGAACGCGATCGGGGTCCCACCTGTCTGGCGCTGACGCGGCAGGGTCTGCCACAGCTGGCGCAGACGGTGCGGATCGAGGACATCGCGCGCGGCGGCTATGTGCTGCGCGACTGCGCAGGCACTCCGCAATGCATTGTGATCGCTACGGGTTCGGAGGTATCGCTGGCGCTGGAAGCCGTGCAGGCGGCACAGGCCCGCGGCCTGCGCGTGCGGCTGGTGTCCATGCCCAGCACCGATGTGTTCGATGCGCAGGATGCCGCCTGGCGCGAGGCCGTGCTGCCGCCGGCCGTGACCCGTCGCATTGCCGTGGAAGCGGGCGCCACCGGTTTGTGGTGGCGTTACGTGGGCAGCGCCGGCAAGGTGCTGGGCATCGATCAATTCGGTGCATCGGGCCGGGCAGCCGACCTGTTTCGCAGGTTCGGACTCACGCCAGACAGCGTGCTGAAAGCGATAGTAGAATCCGTCGAATCCCGGGATCTCTGAACTCCTTAAAGAGGCATGGCAATGGCACTGAAGGTTGGCATCAACGGCTACGGTCGCATCGGTCGCAACATCCTGCGCGCGCTGTATGAGTCAGGCCGCCAGAAGGACATTCAGATTGTCGCCATCAACGACCTGGCCGATCCGCAGACCAACGCCCATCTGACGCAGTACGACACCGCGCACGGCAAGTTCCCGGGCAAGGTCGGCGTCGAAGGCGATGCCATCGTCGTCAACGGCGATCGCATCAAGGTGTTCGCCGAGCGCGATCCGGCCAGGATCGGCTGGGCTCAAGTGGGCGCCGAGATCGTGCTGGAGTGCACCGGCTTCTTCACCACCAAGGCCGACGCTGGCAAGCATCTGGCCGGTGGCGCGAAGAAGGTGGTCATTTCGGCGCCGGGCGGCAAGGACGTCGACGCCACCGTGGTTTATGGCGTCAATCACAATGTGCTGAAAGCCAGCCACACGGTGATCTCCAATGCCTCATGCACCACCAATTGCCTGGCGCCTCTGGCCAAGGTGCTGAATGACAGCGTGGGCATCCAGAGCGGCCTGATGACCACCATCCATGCCTACACCAACGACCAGCGGCTGACCGATGTCTATCACGAGGATATCCGTCGCGCGCGTTCGGCCACCATGTCGATGATTCCGGCCAAGACCGGTGCCGCTGCGGCGGTGGGTCTGGTGCTGCCGGAGCTGAAGGGCAAGCTGGATGGCTTTTCGGTGCGCATTCCCACCATCAATGTGTCGCTGGTGGATCTGACCTTCACACCGAAGCGTGCCACCACGGTGGAAGAGCTGCACCAGCTGATGAAGGCGGCCGCCGCCGAAGGGCCGCTGAAGGGCATCCTGGCGTACACCAATGCGCCGCTGGTCTCGATCGACTACAACCATGATCCGCATTCCTCGACCTATGACGCAACGATGACCCGTGTCATCGACGGCAACCTGGTCAAGGTCTGCGCCTGGTACGACAACGAATGGGGTTTCAGCAACCGCATGCTGGACACCACGCTGGCCTGGTCGCGCGCGGGCTGAATTTGAGTACGCCTCCGCTGCGCATGGTGGATCTGGACCTTGCCGGCAAACGGGTCCTGATCCGCGAGGATCTGAACGTTCCGGTCACCGATGGCGTCGTCACCAGCGACGCGCGCATCCGCGCCTCGCTGCCGACGATCCGTCTGGCGCTGGCCAAAGGCGCACGCGTGCTGCTGATGTCGCACCTGGGCCGGCCCGAAGAGGGCAGGTTCGAACCGGAATTCTCGCTGGCGCCGGTGGCCGCCAAACTGTCGGAACTGCTGGGCACGCCGGTGCCACTGGTCAAGGACTGGCTGAATGGCGTCGACTGCGCACCCGGCAGCGCCGTGCTGTGCGAGAACGTGCGCTACAACAAGGGCGAGAAAAAGGACAACGAGCAGCTGGCACGCCAGATGGCGGCACTGTGCGATGTGTACGTGATGGATGCCTTCGGCACCGCGCATCGCGCCGAGGCCAGCACGCACGGCGTGGCGAAGTACGCGCCGGTGGCCTGTGCCGGTCCGCTGCTGGTGGCAGAACTGGAAGCGCTGGAACGCGCGCTGTCGAAACCCGCCCGGCCACTGGTGGCCATCGTCGCCGGCTCCAAGGTTTCCACCAAGCTGACGGTGCTGGAGACACTGATCGAGAAGGTCGATCAGCTGATCGTCGGCGGCGGCATCGCCAACACCTTTCTGGCGGCCACCGGCGTTGCCGTCGGCAAGTCGTTGCACGAAGCCGAGATGCTGGACATGGCGCGCAAGCTGCTCGAGCGTGCACGGGCGCGCGGCGCCGAGATTCCACTGCCCACCGATGTGGTGGTGGCGCGCGAATTTGCCGCCACCGCGCATGCGGACGTGCGGCCGGTGAATGAAGTGAAGGCCGATGAAATGATTCTCGACATCGGCCCGGACACCGCTGAACGACTGGCCGGCATTCTGGCGAGCGCCGGCACGATTCTGTGGAACGGTCCGGTGGGTGTGTTCGAGTTCGATCAGTTCGGTGAGGGCACCCGCACGCTGGCCGATGCCATTGCGCGCAGCAAGGCCTTTTCGCTGGCCGGCGGTGGCGACACGCTGGCCGCGATCGAAAAATACGGTGTCGAAGATGGCATCTCCTATATCTCCACCGGCGGCGGCGCCTTTCTCGAATTCGTCGAGGGCCGGACGCTGCCGGCGGTGGCTGTACTGCAGGCACGAGCCGGCACATGAAGGCTCTTATGGATACCGCCCGACGCACCAAGATCGTGGCCACGCTTGGACCGGCCACCGATGAGCCCGGCGTACTGCTGGAGATGGTGCGTGCCGGTCTCGACGTGGCGCGCATCAACTTCTCGCATGGCTCGCGCGAATCGCAGCGCAAGCGGGTCGAGGCGGTGCGCGCCGCGGCGCGCGAGGCCGGCCGCTATGTGGGCCTGCTGGCCGATCTGGCCGGCCCGAAGATCCGCATCGAAAGTTTCCGCGACGGACCGGTGCAGCTGGTCGAAGGCGCACCGTTCGCGCTGGACACCGCACTGGATCCGCAGGCCGGCAGCATCACCGAAGTGGGCTGCGCCTATCAGAACCTGCCGGCCGACGTGCACGGCGGCGATGTGCTGCTGCTCAACGATGGGCAGATCGTGCTCAACGTCGAGAAGGTGCAGGGCACGCGCATCCAGTGCACCGTGCGCGTGGGCGGCGAGCTCAGCAACCGCAAGGGCGTCAATCGCCAGGGCGGCGGCATTTCCGCGCCCGCGCTGACTGAAAAGGATTTCGACGACATCAAGCTGTCGGCCGAGCTGGGCATCGACTATCTGGCGGTGTCGTTCGCGCGCGATGCCGATGACATCCGCCGCGCACAGGCCGAGCTGCGCCGCTGGCGCGGCGATGCCAAGGTGGTGGCCAAGATCGAACGCCACGAGGCGCTCGACAATCTGCCGGCCATCCTGTCAGCCACCGATGCCGTGATGGTGGCGCGCGGCGATCTCGGCGTCGAGATGGGCTATGCCGAGCTGACCGGCCTGCAGAAGACCATCATCCGCCAGTCGCTGGCCAGCAATCGCGTGGTGATCACCGCCACGCAGATGATGGAATCGATGATCAACAATCCGATTCCCACCCGCGCCGAAGTCAGCGACGTGGCCAATGCCGTGCTCGACGGCACCGATGCGGTGATGCTGTCGGCCGAGACCGCGGCCGGCAAGTATCCGGTGCGGGCCGTGCAGGCCATGGTCGAGGTGATCCAGGGCGCCGAGAAGTACCGGCTCGGTGCCGTGCAGAACCGCGTGCGGCCCGACGAGGAATTCGTCAACACCGAAGAGGCCATTGCGCGTGCGGTGATGTACACCGCCAATCACATGCGGCTGCGCGCCGTCGTGGCGCTGACCGAATCCGGTCTGACACCGCTGCTGATGAGCCGCATCCGCTCCGACATGCCGATTTACGCCTTCACGCGCCATGAGGCGACGCGCCGGCGCGTGACGCTGTATCGCGGCGTCTATGCGGTGCCCTTCGACATTGCCTCCGACCAGCCGCAGTCGCTGTATCCGGCCATCTTCGAACGCCTGCTGGAGCTCGGTTTGGTGCAGACCGGCGATCAGGTGATCCTGACCAAGGGCGAGCTGTCGGGTGTGTCCGGCGGCACCAATTCGCTGCAGATCCTGCAGGTGTCGAAGCGCTGATCAGGCCTTCAGCCTGCGCCCAATCGCGGAGTGGATGACCCTGCCGACGCTCATGGCGGCGCGTGCTGGGGCATGCCCTTATATGGACCCGTCCCCGACTGCAACGACGTTCTTGATCGGAGGTAGCGGACAGATTGCGACCTTATATCCGGC
>JAIBJM010000104.1 GCA_020029535.1 Gammaproteobacteria bacterium
TGCTGACCTATGTATCCAGCTGGCTCAAATGCCACCATCCGGCCGCCTTCATGGCCGGACTGCTGAACAGCCAGCCGATGGGTTTCTATCACCCGGCGCAACTGCTGCAGGAGGCGCGACGGAGCGGTGTCACCGTACTGCCACCCGATGTGCAGCACAGCGATTGGGATTACACCCTGGAATCGGCAGGCGCGCGCGGACTGGCGCTGCGCATCGGCCTGCGCCAGATCGGCGGCCTGACCGAAGCCGATGCACTGTGCATCATGCAGCAGCGTGAGTGCGGCCCCTTCCACGATGTGCAGGATCTGGCGCTGCGTGCCCGGCTGTCACGACGCAGCATGCAATTGCTGGCCGGGGCCGGCGCACCCACCGAGGCGCAGCTGATCTCGGCCGACTTTGCCAGCCTGCAGTTGTCCACCGGCCGGCATCCGCTGGCTCTGCTGCGACCCTGGTTGCGCCGCCATCGCATCCACAGCCGCGATGAACTGCAGGGCATGGCCGATGGCGCCACCGTGCGGGTGGCGGGGCTGGTCACGCACATGCAGCGGCCGGGCACGGCCAGCGGCGTCACCTTCGTGTCACTGGAAGATGAAACCGGCATCGTCAATGTGATTGTCTGGCGCAGCCTGTTTGAGGCACAGGAAGACACTGCCCTCGCCGCCAATCTGCTGGTGATCGAGGGACAGCTGCAGCGCCAGCAGCAGGTGCTGCACGTGGTGGCGCAGAACCTGCACGATCGCACGCACTGGCTGGGATCGATGACGCGCCGCTCGCGCGACTTCCGCTGAAATCCCCGGATCAGGCCAGCGCCGAACGCAGGGCATCGATCTCGGCCTTGGAATCCACCAGCAGATTCTTGAAGCCGCCCACATCGACACGCATGCGTGAAGCCGGCTTCACGCCCTGCAGGTTCAGCTCGATCGACTCCGGATGTTCGCGATAGCTGACCAGCAGGCTGGACAGCAGCAGCACATCGATCAGATCGGTGGTTCCTTCATGCGAGTACTCGAGATCTTCCTGCTGGTGCACGGCTGCGACCACCTCCTCGCTGATCTCCCAATTCTCCAGCACGGCCTTGGCGATGTTGGCGTGCCACATCTGTTCGATGCGCTGATAGGCCGCCGGATCGGCGAACAGCTGCGGCATGCCTGCGGCGCGCACCAGGATGTACAGCTTGCCGACGCCGTGCAGCATGCCGGCCAGCAGCGCGATGTCGGGATTGACCTTGGTCAGGCGTTTGGCCACCACGTAGCACATGGCCGCCACCAGCGCACTGCGCTGCCACAGTTCGCGCAGCGGCTTTTCCAGACCCTTGAGCTCGGCCGAACGGGTCAGCTGCGACATGGCGAACGAGATCGCCGTGCTGCGCACCAGGTTGAAGCCGATGCGCGCCACGGCCATGCGCAGGTCGGTGACCTTGCGGCCGCTGCTGTTGACCGCCGCCGAATTGGCAATCTGCAGTATGCGGGCTGCAAGCGCCGGTTCGGCGCCGACCACGCGGGTCACCTTGTCCGGCGACACCTCTTCATCCTGCAGCACCTTGCGTACCCGCATGGCGATGTCCGGAAAGCTGGGCAGATCGATCTTGCCGGCGGACAGTTCGCTGGCCAGTTTCTGGACAAAGGCGAAGGAGACGGATTCGGCCGTGGCAGGCGCAGGTGAATTCACAACAATCTCCCCTTTTGTCAGCAAATTACCGAATGGCTATCGACCCGGGAGAAGGCTACTTAAGCGGGGCAAGAGACGGCGCAGCCCGGTCGCGCAGGCAACGCGACCTGCATCACAGTTTGAGGGGAGCTGGATCAGCGCTGCGTCAGATACGGCGCCGCGGCGCGCAGATACAGCACCATCGAGACCAGTGTCAGCAGCGCGGCGGCGACCAGCAGCCATTCACCGATCAGATAGATGGGCAACGTGAAGATGTCGTGCCGGTACAGCAGCAGCGCCAGGCCGATCATCTGCAGCGTGGTCTTGTACTTGCCCACCCCTGACACCGCCACCTTGGCACGATGACCGATCTCGGCCATCCATTCGCGCAAGGCAGAAACCGCGATCTCGCGCCCGACGATGACGATGGCCGACAGCACCATCACCCAGCGCGGATCGCGGCTGACGATCAGCACCAGCGCCACCGTCACGATCAGCTTGTCGGCTACCGGATCGAGAAAGGCACCCAGCGGCGTGATCTGGTTGAAGCGCCGCGCCAGATAACCATCCAGCGTATCGGTGATCGCAGCCAGCGCGAACAGCGCGCCGGCCGCCTGGTCCTCCCAGCCACCGGGATTGTCGCGCCCGATCATGAACAGACCCACCACCAGCGGTATCGCCAGTATGCGCAACCAGGTCAGGACATTTGGCAGGTTCCAGATCATCTAGCTCCCCGGATGCAGGTGATCATAAATGGTCCGGGCCAGCACTGCGCCAACTCCCTGCGCCTGCGCCAGATCCTCGACACTGGCGCGCAACACGCCCTGCAGGCCGCCGAAGTGCAGCAGCAACGCGCGCCGCCGCGCCGGCCCCAGACCGTCGATGGCTTCCAGCACCGATTCATTGAAGCGCCGGGCGCGCCGCCGCCGATGCCCGGTGATCGCAAAACGATGCGCCTCATCGCGCACCCGCTGCAGCAGGTGCAGCGCCGGACTGTCCGGCGGCAGTGACAGCGGCGCATCCTGGCCCGGCCGATGCAGCAGTTCCTGGCCCGGCCGGCGCGCCGGCCCCTTGGAGATGCCCAGCAGTTGCAGACCGGTGCATTGCGCTTCCGCAAGACCAGCGCTGGCGGCCTGCAGCTGCGCGGCGCCGCCATCGATCAGCAGCAGATCGGGACGCGGCAGCTCGCCGCTGACAATACGCCGGCCATGGCGCAGCAAAGCCTGCTGCAGCGCTGCGTAGTCGTCACCGGGCGTAATGCCCTCGATGTTGTAGCGCCGGTAATTGCGCTTCTCGGCGCCATCCGGGCCGAACACCACGCAGGAAGCCACCGTGCCCTCGCCCCCGGTATGGCTGATGTCGAAACATTCGATGCGCACCGGCGGTGCGGGCAGACCAAACAGCCCGGCCAGCGCCTCGCTGGCTTGCTGGAACACCGAAGCGCGCGCGCCGTGCATGCGCAGCGCCTGTTGCGCATTGTCGGCCGCCATCCCCACCCAGCGTTCGGCCATGCCGCGCGCGGGTTGATGAACCTGCGTGCGTCGTCCGGACTGTTCGGCCAGCGCAGCGCCCAGCGACTCGATGTCGGACAAGGCCAGATTGACCATGATCTCGGCCGGCATCGAATGCTGCCCATAGTGCAGCAACAGGAAGGCTTCCAGTGTTTCCTGCGGCTCGCCCAGATTGGTCAGCACATGGCTGTGCGTATCCAGCACCTGACCATCGCGCACTGTCAGCACTGCGATGGCGTAGTGACCGGGTTCGCCGATCAGCGCCACTGCATCCAGGTCGCGCGGCCGTGGCGCGCTGGCAATCTGCCGGGTCTGTATTTCCTTGAGTCCGGCCAGCTGGTCGCGCAGCTGTGCGGCGCGCTCATAGTCACGGTCGACGGCCGCCGCTTCCATGCGCTGCTGCAGCTGCAGCTCCACATCGGCGCTGCGGCCTTCCAGCACGCGCACCGCGCCCTGCAGATCGGCGGCGTAGTCGTGCTGGCTGATCAGCCTGACGCAGGGCGCCGAACAGCGACCAATCTGGTGCTGCAGGCAGGGCCGGCTGCGGTTGGCGAAGAAGCTGTCGCGGCAATTGCGGATGCGGAACACTTTCTGCAGGTGCTGCAGCACCTCGCGCGCGGCGGTGGCGTTGGGAAAAGGACCAAACACGCGTCCAGCCGGACGACGTGGACCGCGCCAGTACACCAGCCGCGGGTACGGATGATCGGCCGGACAGATGATGCAGGGATAACTCTTGTCGTCACGCAGGATGACGTTGTAGCGCGGACGGTGAGCCTTGATCAGATTGCATTCCAGCAGCAGCGCTTCGGTTTCCGAGCCCACCACCGTCACTTCGATGCCGGCCACGCGCCGCACCATGGCGGCCACCTTGGGTGCCAGCGGCCGCGAACTGAAGTAGCTGGAAACCCGGTCGCGCAACCGTGCGGCCTTGCCGACATATATAAGAATGCCCGCGGCGTCGTACATGCGATAGACGCCGGGACGGCGCGGCAGACTGGCAATCACGGTCTTCAGATCCGCCGCCGCGCCATTCATCGCGGATTCCTGCCGCAGCCGTGCGGCCTGCGACTCAGGTTTTCTGCCGGCTGCGCTCGGCAATCAGCATCGCCAGCTCGAGCGCCTGCTCGTAGTTGAGACGCGGATCCACCTGCGAGCGGTAGGCGCGCTGCAGGTCGGCATCGGTCAGGCCGCGCGCGCCGCCGGTGCACTCGGTGACATCGTCGCCGGTCAGCTCGATGTGCATGCCGCCCAGGTGCGAACCCATGCCACGATGCACGGTGAAGGCCAGATCGATCTCTCTCATGATGTTTTCGAAACGCCGCGTCTTCAGACCACCGCTGCTGGTCTCGGTGTTGCCATGCATGGGATCGCAGACCCACAACACCTCATGGCCGGTGCGCCGCACCGCCTCGATGACGCGCGGCAGATGCTGCTCGATTTCCTTGACGCCGAAGCGATGGATCAGCGTCAAGCGGCCTGGCTGGTTGTTCGGATTCAGCGTGGTCACCAGCTGCTGCAGCCATTCATCGTTCATGCCGGCGCCGATCTTGACGCCGACCGGATTGGCGATGCCGCGGAAGAATTCCACATGCGCGCCATCCAGCTGCGCCGTGCGCATGCCGATCCACGCGATCGAGTGCACGATGCGCTCGTAGGACTCGCGCAGCTCCGCATGCACCATGAAGCCCAGATCCCAGTATTCGGGATGATGCAGGTCGGCAAAGCCGCCATCGACCAGCGCGCGGACAAAATTCAGCGTCAACGCCGCGCGCTCGTAGCCGCGCAGCAGCAGCTGCGGATCCGGGCGGCGCGCCGCGGCAATGAACTCGGGTCGGTTGACCAGATCGCCGCGATAGGACGGCAGCGTGATGCCGTCGCGGGTCTCGGTGTCGGCCGAACGCGGCTTGGCGTACTGACCGGCGAAACGACCGACGCGCACGATGGGACGCTTCATGCCCTGCAGCAGCACCAGACTCATCTGCAGCAGCA
>JAIBJM010000066.1 GCA_020029535.1 Gammaproteobacteria bacterium
CGCATCAAGGTGCTGGTCAAGGCGCTGGGTGCGACCGAGTTCGCGCGCCAGGTCGAAGCCGAGTACGCCGCCAATCGTGAGTTCGCGCCGGCGCTGAGCCGTGCCGAAGTGCAGCGCGTCGCCGCGTTCTTCGTGCCGCCGGCCTATCAACCGCTGGCCGACAGCGGCATACCGGCCGATGCCACGCCGGCTTTCGCTGCCTGGCATCGCCACAACACGCGTGCGCACAAGGTGCCGGGCTATCGCGCGGTATTCGTGTCGCTGAAGAAGCACGGCGAAGCGCCGGGGGATGCCAGCGGTGCGCAGATGGATGCCGTGGCCGATCTGGCCGATCGCTACAGCTTCGGCCAGATCCGTGTCACGCACGACCAGAATCTGGTGCTGGCCGATGTGCCGCAGCGAGATCTCGCCACGCTGCATGCCGCGCTGGACAAGCTGGGGCTGGCCACGCCCAACATCGGCACGCTGACCGACATGATCTGCTGCCCGGGACTGGATTTCTGCGGTCTGGCCAATGCCACTTCGATTCCGATCGCCAAGCAGATCCACGAGAAGTTCAGCGATTTCGACTATCTGTACGACCTCGGCGAAATCCAGATCAAGATGTCGGGCTGCATGAATGCCTGCGGCCATCATCACGTCGGCCATATCGGCATCCTCGGCGTCGACAAGCATGGCGAGGAGTGGTACCAGATCACCATCGGCGGCTCGGCGCGTGAAAACGCCGCGCTGGGCGAAGTGATCGGCCCGTCGGTGGCGAAGACCGAGGTGGCCGAAACCATCGCGCGCATCCTCGAGGTGTATGTCGGCCGGCGCAACGATGGCGACGAGTCTTTCCTGCAGACGGTACGCCGCATCGGCGTGGGTCCATTCAAGGAGCGTGTCTATGCGGCAGTTGATACGGCAGCGTGAAGTCGTCGCCGATGACTGGCGCTATCCCGGCCAGGCTGGCGAGGGACGCGAAGTCCTGACGTTGGCCGCGTTGCGTGCCGCCGTTGAGGCCGGCACCGCGCCCTCATCGGGCGTTGGCGTATGGCTGGAGCCTGCTGACGAGGTGGAGGCGCTTGCCCCGCTGCTGTCGCGGGTGGCGCTGGTGGTGCTGCATTTTCCGAAGAACGGCGAGGGGCGCGGCTTCACGCAGGCGCAGCTGCTGCGGCAGCGCTACCGTTTCGGCGGCGAACTGCGCGCGGCCGGCAACATCAAACGCGATTACCTGTTCTTCCTGGCGCGCTGCGGCTTCGATGCCTTCGATCTGGATCCGGCGGAGAACCTGCAGGCTGCGCTGGATTGCTTCGGCACCTTCACGGTGGCCTACCAGTCCGGCAGCGATCGCGGGATGTCGCTGCGTCGCGGTGTTCGCGGCCAGCTGTCCGAGGCCAGGGCGTCAGGCCGCTAAGCCAGCTCGCCCTTCACCCAATCCAGCTCCTGGCAGATGTAGTCGACGACGTCGCCGCTCTTGAGGTGCGGGGGCAGCACATCCCAGGTGTAGGTCTCGATCTCCAGCTGGGCACTGAGCGGATTCTTCTTGTGGAAGGCCAGCGCTTCGGCGATGGCGAAGCGCGTCGTCTCGATGCCATCGTCGAGATGCTCGAGGAACACCGGGACGTGGAAATGGATGCGCCATTCGCGTTCGCCCGGATTTTTCTGCCAGGCCTCGAACGCGTCTTCCAGATTGAGGAAGCGGGTCAGCTTGCCATCCTTCATCTCGATGGTCTGGGTCAGGTATACCGTATCGGCCCACTTGCGCAGCTTGTCGACGATCGCCTGCGTCACGCGGGGAATGCGCACGGCGGCGGCTTCCTGCAACTTGAACACCGGGATCCTGTTATCGACCAGGCTTTGCAGTGATGCGCTGATGTTTTCGAATTCCACCGCCTGATGGCAGATGTCGTAAACGACGCCGACGTGGCGCAGCATGATGGCGTTCGCCTCCAGCCCGGACACGCCAAGCTCATGGGCGAGAAGGCCGATCGATTTGTCGGTGCGCAACCAGTTGTTGAAGAAGTTGATTGCTTCCGGTGTGGTCTCCAGGAAGCAGCAGGGTTCCGGCTCGATCGCCAGGGTGACGATGCGCCCGGTGCGCTGATGAATGCGATGCAGGCCGGCGGCCATGTGGCGGATGTTGGCGGCATAGGCCTCGATCACGGCATCGCTTGTAACGTTCGGCTTGAAGCCGAGCGGCGGGGTCTGGATCGACGGATTGACGAAAGGCGGGGACACTTCGGCCAGAACTTCTGCGACCTGAAGCGAATAGTTCAGGCGGTCCTGATGGCGCCAATCGGGCTCATAGACCTGTTCCTTCACCAGCGTGTTCTTGAACGACCCATAGGGGAAGGCGTTCACGGTGTAGACGTACATGTTGTTGTCGTCGAAGAACTGCCTGAGCTGCCTGCGTTTTTCCGGCGATGCGGTGAGCGTCTGCGCCGTCTTGTTGGCAATACGCATCGACACGCCGAACGGCTGATCGGGAGACATCCGTGCCTTCACGCGCGGCACATACCTGGTCAGGCTGTCCCAGATTTCATTCCAGTCGTCGGCCGGATGCACCAGCGTCGAATAGGTGAGAAGGCCGTATTTGCCGAGATCCATGGGCGTTGCTCTTTATGCGATGCGGATTATCTGACGCGCTCGGCCATGCCGGAGCGGGCCGATTTGATGATGGCTTCGGTTGCGGCCACCCCATGCATCATCTCTGCATGGGGAATGGGGTAGGCCGGCCCGCCATTGGCGGCGGCGGCGAAGGCTTCCAGTTCGGCCTTGTTCACGTCGAAATCCGCCACCTCAATGCTCTCGGCATCGCCTTTCACCGGCTGGATGACATAGGAGCCGAACAGGCCGGCGCGGCGCTGGTGCGACGATTGGCCGATGACATGAACATTGCCGCCCAGCAGCGCCATCGCCTTCGAGCCATAGACCTGGAAGCGGAACGTGCCGGCGGTCGCCATCATCGTCGAGAGATAGGCGGTGGGACCTTCCTTCATCCGGAACAGGATCGAGGTGGTGTCGTCGTTGTCGTTGGGTATCGCGCGGCGCAGGCTCTGGCAGAACACGCTGTCGATGGCACCGAACAGGTCGATCAGACCATCCACCGCGTGCACGCCCATCGGGAACAGGCCGCCACAGGGCGCGTCTTCCTTGCGCGCGCGCCACGCCTCCCTGGTGAGCCACAGGCCGTTCGGGCCGCTCATCGTGCATTCGGCATGCAGGATGATGCCGAGCTCACCCGCCTTGATGCGGCGCTTGAGATCGACCCATGAGGGATGGAAGCGGCGGTTGTAGCCCAGGCCCAGCGCGATCTTCGCTGTGGTGACGGCGGCGATGACCTCTTCGGCCTCGGCGCTGCTCATCACGAACGGCTTTTCGCAGAACACATGCTTGCCGTGTCTGGCCGCCGTGAGAATCTGGCGGTGATGCCCGACCGGCGGTGTGGCGAGCACGACGGCGCCGATGGCCGGGTCCGCGACCATCGTTTCGAAATTGTCGAACAGTTTGAGGCCATATTTCGCGGCGAGTTCCTGATCCTTCGCCGAGCGCGAGCGCGTGAAGGCGGCGGAAAACCGCATATTCGGGCTGTCCTGCATGGATTCCACCAGCGTGCCGCCCCACCATCCCAGCCCTGTGATTGCAGCCTGAAGCATTGGTTGATCCCTTCGGCGGCACTGTAGTCAACATTGGGCTATGCGGCAATCGCGCCGCCATGAGCCGGCGGACTGCCGCCGGTCCGCGAATGCGGCTCTAGTCCTTCAGGCAGACGATCAGACGGGCGTTGTAGTTGCGCCAGTGGATCGGAATGACGATCGGGCGGGTGCTGTCCGGATATTGCAGCGGACCGCTGCGGCCGAATACCACGGTGGGCACTGAAATGTTGAACTGCGCTCCGAAGTCGCGGCGCGCATTGCCGGACAGCGTATTGGCGATTTCACCGACCAGATCGCACAGGTTGTCGTGGCCCATGTCGGTTTCCTGCATGCGCATCAGCATGACGCTCAGCATGCTCTTGGGCGCGGTGAAGGCCACCATGCCTTCGCGCCGGCCGTCGATGCGGATGATGCCGGTGTAGTCGCTGGTTTCCGGATCGGCATCCATGGCCAGATAGGGCGTGCCGCACTCCGCAGCCTGCTGCACGGTGTTCTGGAAATAGCGCAGCACGCCATCCACGAATACCGCTACATCAGATTCCAGCGCCATGTCGAAAATCCGTTCCCTAGCCCGTGATCAGCTTGCGCAACGCATCGTTGAGCTGCCGGTCGGTGAATGGCTTGCACAGAAAGCCGCTAGCCCCTTTCTCGATTGCCTCGATTGCCGTCAGCTTGTCGGCCAGCGCCGAGATTACCAGTATCCGCAGTTCCGGGTCGCGCGCCACCAGCTTTTCGACGCATTCGGCGCCATCCATCTCCGGCATGGTCAGGTCCATGGTCACCAGCGTGGGTTTCAGGCGCGCATGCATTTCCAGCGCCTCGACGCCATTGCGGGCTGCGCCGACGAACTCGATGCCGGGCAGATCGTGCGCCCGTTCGATGCGTCGGCGGATCACGTTTGAATCGTCCACGACCATCAGCCGGTGCATGACTTCGGCATTCACGTCGATGCTCCTCAGGCTGCTGAGGATTGCAGGGTGGCGGATTTCGGCAGCAACACCTTGAAACGGGTGTACTGCCCCGGAGCGGTCGAGATGCCAATGCGCCCGCCGCAGTCGCGGACCATGGCATTCACCACATCGAGACCGACGCCGCGGCCGGCGTGTTCGGATACGGTCTTGGCGGTCGAAAAGCCCGGATGGAAGATCAGGCGCAGCACCGCCGCGCGATCCATTTCCACCGCCTGTGTCGGGCGCAGCAGATTCAGTTGCAGAGCACGGTTCAGTATGTGCTCGTAGCTGAGGCCCTGGCCGTCATCCTCGATCAGCAGGCCGTAGTTGTCGGCATCGGCGTGCTCGAATTTGATGCGGACGGTGCCGCCCGGCGGTTTGCCGGCCACGGCGCGCTTCTCCGGCGCTTCGATGCCATGCGCCACCGAGTTGCGGACCATCTGTACGCAGATGTCCTTGATGCGGTTGGCGTGTTCCGGCGGCACGTCCTGCAGGCCGTCCAGCTTCAGCTGCACGCTGCGGCTGTAGGCACGGCTGACTTCGCCCGCCAGCGACTTCAGTAGCGATTCCAGCGCTGCCGCCTGCATTGGCGCCGACGGCAGGGTGGGAATGATGGGAACCGTTTCATCGCCGCCGGATGGCGTCTGTCGCTGCTGCGGGCCGGGGAGCTGTTGTGGCAGGGAGGCTACCCGCTCGCGGGCCTCACCGAGGCTGGCGGCGTATCCGATCAGGTCGTCCAGCTTGGTCACCACCGGCACGAACTGGTCGCCGCTCAGTTCGTCCTGGGCGCGCAGGCCAGCCAGGATGTCTTCGATCTGGTGGATGCGGCTGGCAAAGCCTTCCAGACCCAGTGCCGCAGCTTCGCCCTTGACGCTGTGCAGCTCGCGGAACACGCCGTTGACCTTCTCGCGCAATTTGCTGGCTTCCTTGCCGGGCGCCGTCAGCAGCGCATTGCAGCGGCGGAACGCCTGGTTGGCCGAGACCAGAAGTGCTTCGAGTTGCTGCGGATCGATGCGCAGCAGCTGCAGTAGCAGCTCGCCTTGCGAGTCGCTGCTCGACTTGAGCTGTTCCAGTTCCTGCTGCAGCAGCACCTGGTCGGAAATGTCGGCCACGGCCACCAGCAGATAGTCGCCGGCGTCGCGCGCGCGACGGAACATGAACGACAGGTAACGGTTCTCGCGGCCGCTCTGGCCGCGCGCCAGGCTGACCTCGATGCAGTTCAGCGGATTGACCGACTCGATCAGTTCTTCGTTGACGCGATCCTTCCACAGCAGACCCAGATACTTGGTGGCGGCGGTCAGCGTTTTTTCGGTGACCAGCGGCCGTAGCAGATCTTCCAGGGACTGGCCGGCCGGCGAGGTGCAATGCAGGAGCGATGCCAGTGAATCGGAATGCGCCGCGCCGATGACGCCCTCGCGGTCGACCAGGAACAGGCCCTCGCGCACCGTACCGAGGATGTTCTCGACCTGGTGCTGGGCGTTGCGCGCAGCGGCCTGCGAACGCCGGGCTCGCAGCGCGAAATACAGCATCATGGCCAGCAGCATGCCGGCCAGTGCGGTGCCCGCCAGCAGCAGCGAGCGCAGGCTCTGTCCGTTCTGCACCACGGCGCCCCGCAGCGCCCCGGCCAGTTCGCCCAGGCTGGTGGTCAGTACGCGCATCTGCTGTGTCTGCGCGGTCAATACTTCATCCACGGCATCTTTCAGCTGCTGGCCGCGCAGAGTGAGCGCCGAGCCGCTGACGGAGTCCGCATACAGCTGGTCGGAGCGGGCATTAGCCAGCGCCTGCAGCTGCTGGTTGATCGGTTGCCAGCTGGCAGTGGCGCTGTTCAGCCGGCTGCTGATGGCCGCATCGCGCTGCAGCTGCGCTTCGTTGATGCGCGCTGCCAGTTCCTTGAAGGAACGTTCGCTGGCGGTATTGCTGGTAGCCACCGTGCGCAGTGAATCGCCGACGTAAGTGCGGGTTTCCAGTCCGCGCTGGATCAGCGTCAGTTCCGAGCGCAGCAGCGAGGGCTGCGCGCCCAGCTCGGAAGCCAGCTGCAGAGCGGCTGACGCAGACTGCAGGCGCGATGCGCGCTGCATGCCATAGGCGAGCAGCGCTGTCAGCGCCGCGGTGAACAGTATCGTCGCCGCGATGGGCAGCCATTGAGCGCGGTTTACAAGCGTGAAACGGGCCATTCGGCAGCTCCCGCAGGACTCAGGAAGGTTTGAAGGTCAGACGGACGCGTGCGATGCGCGGCTGCTTGTCGGCGCCCAGCACATGGGTATCGAAGCGCCCGCGACTGACTGCATTGATGGCTGAGCGGTCGAAGACCCGTTGCGGCTGCGATTCGACGGCGTGCACATTGGTGGCGGAGCCATCCGCATTGAGCGTGAATTCGACCACCACGTAACCGGTCTGCTGGGTTCGCGCTGCCTGCTCGGGATACTCGACATTCAGCGGGCGCGTGGCGCGCACGGATACATAGGCGGGTGTGGCGGGGCGCGCTGCCGCGGCCACTGGCGCCGGCGCTGCTGCAGGCGGCGGTGCGGCGGCGGCCTTGGCCGCAGCAGCGGCGGCCGCGGCTATCTGTTCGTTGTCGGTCTGGATCTGCTTGCGCAGGTCGGCCAGTTCGCTGCCGGCACCGAATTCAGCCGCCGCAGTGGCGTAGCTCTGCGCGGTTTCGGGTTGCTGCGCTTTCAGCGCGTCGCGGCCCCTGGCAATCAGCGCCAGCTGCAGCTCGCGCTGCGTGGCTGCCACGGTCGGATGGCTACGGTTCTGCTGTCGCATGGCCAGCCATTGCGTGCGTGCATTGTTGCCGGTGGGCTCCAGCAGGTTGCCGGCAGCGATGGCCGCCCGCACGCCGCTGGCCAGGTCGTTCATCTGCTGATCGGCTTCACGGCTTTCCAGCGTCTTGCGCAGTTCCTGCACCGCATTGCGATCGGCGCCGCTGGCGGTCAGCTGGGCCAGCAGTGCATTGGCATCAACGGCATCACCGCTGGCAATGGCGCGGCGCGCCTGTGCCAGCAGTACGCGCGGCCGGGCGGCGGTGATTTCCGCTTCCATGGCCCCGGTGGCTTCGGCATCAAAGCCGGCCGACTTGAACAGGCCGACCAGACGCTGCGCTTCATCGAGGCGTCCGGCCGAAAGGTCGCTCTGCAGCCGGTTGCGCGCCACGCTCTGCAGACGCTGCAGTCCATCCAGCGCTTCTTCGTTCTGCGGTTCCTGGCTCAGCACCAGCGCATACAGCTCCAGCGCACTGTCGCCGCGCGCGGCACCCTCGGTGCGAGGCAGCAGCATGTTCTGGTCGCGGAAGGCAACACGCGCAGCCGAGAGCAGTTCGAACACCGGACGGGTGTCGGCGGGCGTGCTGCGCGCTTCGGCTGCCGGTGCTGCGGTGGCCGACGCTGCAGTGGTGCCGGTGCTCGCTGCGGACGGGGCATCGGGACTGCGCAACAGCCACCACACTGCCGCGCCTGCCACCACTGCCGCGGCGCCGATGGCGATGGGCAGCAGCGGCAACGAACGGGTGGCGGCGGGCGGTGTATTGCCTGCGCTGCCGGACTGCAGGCGCCGCTCGGCCGTCGCCAGCGCTTCGCTGAGCGCTGGCGATTCCAGTTGGTCGCGGGTCAGTATCCGGCACACATTGCCGCGTGCCAGTGCCTGCTGCCACTGCGATTCTTCGCCATCGGCGATGATGACGATCAATGGCGCCTGCGGATGTTTCTGTTCAATGCGCGCCACCAGCGCGCGGCCGTCGGTGCGGCTCACCGCATCGATGATGGCCAGCCAGCCCGATTCCCCGCTGGCATTGAGTTCTTCGATCTGATCGATGGGGCGACTGCGGAAGCGGTCGCCGAAGGCGGGTCCCAGCTCCAGCAACAAGGCATCGTCGCTGGAGAGAATGAAAGCTTCAGGACGACGCGATGATCTGGTTGCAGCTGGCGCCATTATTTTTGCCGTGGAATTCATGCGGTGCGGATCCTTTCGAAGACGCGAACAGCCCTGTGCCCCGTGTTCGGCGCAATTTGTGTGCTGGGGCCATTTGACACTGCGCGGCAGCTCACAGTTCGAGGATAGGCATTGAACCTATTAGCTACCTGGTGACGGCAATGGGCGACAGATCACAATCTCGCGTTGCACCAGCGGGTGGGTCGTCTCAGCGCGGCAGCAGGGATTGGCGCAATGCGCTCGTCAGAGCCGTGATGGAACCGGCGTCATGCGCCGCAGACAGGAAGCCTACTTCAAAGGCGCTGGGTGCGAGGTAGATGCCCTGGTCCAGCAACGAATGATAGATACCGGCGTAGCGCTTGCCGGCCTCGGCAGGCACGGCTGACGGACTGCGGATGGTATGGGCCGCTGTACCGAGCACCAGCCAGAAGATGGAACCGTGACGCTGCACGGTGACGCCATCGATTCCGGACAGCGCTTTCTGCAGCGTCCCGCCCAGCGTTTCAAGTTGCCGATAGAGCTGGCCGTCCGCCAGTTGCTGCAATGCTGCCAGTCCGGCACACATGGCGACGGGGTTCGCACTGAGCGTGCCGGCCTGATAAACCGGACCCACTGGCGCCACCAGTTCCATCAGTTCGCGCCGCCCGC
This sequence comes from Gammaproteobacteria bacterium, assembly GCA_020029535.1. Taxonomy (GTDB): domain Bacteria; phylum Pseudomonadota; class Gammaproteobacteria; order Steroidobacterales; family Steroidobacteraceae; genus FEN-1191. The sequence continues at coordinate 9,164 of JAIBJM010000066.1, forward strand.
CGTAGGCACCCACCGGAAAGCCGCCGCCGATTATTTTTCCGTAGGTGACCAGATCGGGCGCAATGCCGCAGTAGCCGGCATAGCCCTGGAAGCCGATGCGGAAACCGGAAATCACCTCATCGAAAATCAGCAGCGCGCCGGCGCGGCGGGCCTGTTCGGCCAGCGCCTGCAGGAACTCCGGCCGCTGTGGCAGCAGGCCATTGTTGGCCGGCAACGGCTCGATGATGACCGCGGCCAGTTCCGCGCCATGCGTGGCGAAGATGCGCTCCAGCGCCGCTTCATCATCCAGCGGCGCAATCAACGTGCCCTGTGCGGCATCGATGCCGATGCCGGCGCTGTCGGGCACCGGCGCATCGGCCAGCCCCGAGCCGGCGCGCAGCAGCATGCTGTCGGCGTGACCGTGATAGCAGCCTTCGAACTTGAGAATCCGGCTGCGGCCGGTGGCCGCGCGCGCCACGCGCAAGGCCGACATCACGGCTTCGGTGCCGGAGTTGACGAAGCGGATGCTCTGCACCCACGGAATGCGGTGGGTGATGAACTCGGCCAGCTCCAGACTGTAGGGCTCGGCGGTGCCCAGACTCCAGCCGCGGTCCAGTGCGCCGATCACCGCCTCACGCACGGCGGCATTGCCATGACCCAGTATCAGCGGGCCGAAGGCCATGCAGAAATCGAGATACTGCCGGCCATCCACGTCGCTGAGCATTGCGCCATGGCCGCTGGTCATGAAGCGCGGCGTGCCGCCAACGCTGCGGAAGGCACGCACCGGCGAATGCACGCCGCCGGGGGACACCGCGCATGCGCGGGCGTAGAGATCGTCGGAGCGGCTCAAGATGCGTTCAACCATTCGCGCGCGTGGCGCGCGCCATAAGTGATGATGATGCTGGCGCCGGCGCGCCGGAAGGCGGTGAGGATTTCACGATGCAACGCTGCGCGCGGCGCCAGGTTCTGCGCCGCCAGCGCTTCCAGTGCAGCGAATTCGCCGCTGACGTGGTACACCGCCCAGGGCTTGCGGATCTCGCGCGACAGCTCGCGCAACAGATCCAGGTAGGGCAGGCCGGGTTTGACCATCAATATGTCGGCGCCCTCGGCGGCATCGCGTTCGGCGCACAGCCAGGCATCGCCGGGCCGCGCCGGGTCGAGCTGATAGCTGCCGCGGTCGCGCAGCAGGTCGGCTTTGGGCGTCGAGTCGGCGGCCACGCGGAAGGGTCCGTACAGTGCGGACTGGAACTTGACCGCATAGCTCATCAGCACGGTGCGCTCGTGGCCATGCTGGTCCAGTGCGGCGCGGATCGCCGCGATGCGGCCATCCATCATGTCGCTGGGCGCCACGCAATCGGCACCGGCATCGGCGTAGGCGCGGGCCGCGGCCACCAGTTCGTTCACGCTGGCCGCATTGTCCAGGTGGTCGCCCTCGGCATTGAGCACGCCGCAATGTCCATGCGGCGTGGACGAGCACAGACAGACATCGGCCGCCAGCCAGATATCCTTGCCGAAGCGTTCTTTCAGGGCGCGGATCTGACCGGCGGTGAAGGACCAGTCCACGTGGCGCTCGGCGCGGGCCCGGGGCACGCCGAACAGCAGGAACTTGCTGACCCCGGCGCGCAGATCGCTCTCGGTCCGGCGCAGCAGCGAATCCGGGGTTTCCTGGTAGACGCCGGTAAGTCCGGGTACCGCCTCGGGGCTCGAGACCCCTTCGGCGACAAAGCAGGGCTGTATCATCTGCTCCAGCGACAGGCTTACTTCGCGCGTCAGGGCGCGCACATGCCGGTCCTGGCGCAGGCGCCGCAGGGTCAGATTGCTCATGGGCTTATTGTGCCGCAGCGGCGGCTGCCGGCGTCATCGCAATGTCACCGCCGCCTACGCCGGTCGCAGTTATTCGCCAAAGTTATGAGAATGACGGGGACAATGGCCGCCATGACACAAGCACAGAATCACAGCCAGGTGCCGGTGGACGCCGCCGTGCTGGCCCGCAAGGCCGCGGACAGCGTCGCGGTGATGCGCGAGGCGGTGCAGAAATACGCCAAAGTGGTGTATGCCAGCAGCCTGGGCGCCGAAGCCATCGTGCTCACCGATCTGATCTGGACCCAGGTGCCCGGCATCGACATCGTCACCATCGACACCGGCCGGCTGCCCGAAGAAACACTGCAGCTGCTGGAGCGGCTGGAGCGTCGCTACGGCAAGCGTATCCGGGTCTACTACCCGGACGCGCAGGCCATCCAGCAGTACGTCAACGAGAACGGCATCAACGGTTTCTACAACAGCCTGGCGCTGCGCCAGGGCTGCTGCGCCATCCGCAAGGTGGAGCCGTTCAATCGCGCGGTGGCCGGCTACGCCGCCTGGGTGACTGGCGTGCGGCGCGAGCAGTCGGCGGCGCGCGCCAGTGGCGCACCCATCGAGCTCGATCCGCGCAACGGGCTGGCAAAGATCAGCCCCTTGCTGGAATGGACCGAAGACGAGGTGTGGGCCTACATCCGTGGCCACAAGCTGCCCTACAACCCGCTGCACGATCGTGGTTATCCCAGCATCGGCTGCGCGCCCTGCAGCCGCGCGATCGAACCGGGCCAGGACCATCGCGCCGGCCGCTGGTGGTGGGAGAATCCCGAGTCGCGTGAGTGCGGTCTGCAACCGCGGCAGCGACCCGCTGCCGGGGGCTGAGCGTTCGCAGGCAATCAGCCCGCATGGACTATCTTCCGCTGTTTCTCGATGTGCGCGATCGCACCGTCGCCGTTGTGGGTGGCGGCGAGGTCGCGCAGCGCAAGGCCGTGCTGCTGCACGGGGCCGGCGCGCGGCTGCGCGTGATTGCGCCGCGCTTCGAGGCCGGATTCGAGCGCTGGCTGTTGCAGCAGCGGGCCGAAGTGCGCCACGAGCCATTTACGGCAGCGGCGCTCGATGGAGCGGCGCTGGCCATTGCCGCCACCGATGATGCCGGGGTCAATGGTGCGGTGTTCGCGGCGGGCCGCGCCCGCAACATTTTCGTCAATGTGGTCGACGATGGATCGGCGGGCGATTGCCTGATGCCGGCCATCGTGGATCGTTCGCCGCTGATCGTCGCCATCGGCACCGGCGGAGGCTCGCCGACGGTGGCGCGACGCGTGCGGGCACAGCTGGAAGCCCTGCTGCCGCAGTCGCTGGGTGCGCTGGTGACCGCTGCCGCGCGCTGGCGCGCACGGGTGAAGGAAGTCCTGCCCGACATGGCGCAGCGTCGGCGCTTCTGGGAGCGATGGTTTGATCAGGCTGCCGCCGCCGGTCTTGCATCGGATGCTGCGGCACTGGATGGGCAATTACAGCGCGCACTGGCCGCAGCGGATGGCGCCGGCGCGCCGCGCGGCGAGGTGTGGCTGATCGGCGCCGGGCCCGGCGATCCGGATCTGCTGACATTGCGCGCGCAGCAGTTGCTGCAGCAATGCGATGTGCTGCTCTACGATCGGCTGGTCTCGCCTGAAGTGCTGGATCGCGTGCGTCGCGATGCCGAACGCATCTACGTCGGCAAGGAATCCGGACGTCACCGCATCACGCAGCAGCGCATCCACGAGCTCCTGGTCGAGTACGCCGCGCGTGGTCTGCGCGTCGCGCGGCTCAAGGGCGGCGATCCGTTTGTCTTTGGTCGTGGCGGTGAGGAAATGGCAGCGCTGGCTGCCGCCGGCATTCCGGTCACCGTAGTGCCTGGGGTTACTGCCGCGCTGGGTGCGGCCGCCGTCGCCGGCATTCCGCTGACGCATCGGGCGGTGGCGCAATCGGTCACCTTCGTGACCGCGATGGGCGAGGCCGCCGAGCAGCTGGACTGGCGCGCGCTGGCCGCGCCGCTGCAGACCACTGTTTTCTACATGGGTGTGGCGCAACTGTCGCGCATTGTGGCCAGACTGCGCGAACATGGTGCGCCGGCCGATCGCGCGGTGGCCATTGTCGAGCGCGCGACATTGCCGGGACAACGTATCGTTACCGGCACGCTGGACGACATCGCCGCATGCGCGCAGTCCGCCGGCGTCAGTGCACCAGCGTTGTTGATTGTGGGTGAGGTGGCGGCACATCGTCAGGAGTTGAGGCAGGGATGAAAGTAAACCGCGATTTTCTCGAAGCCATCGGCAACACACCGCTGATCCGCCTGAACCGGGCCAGCGAGGAAACCGGTTGCGAAATCCTGGGCAAGGCCGAATTCATGAATCCTGGCGGCTCGGTGAAGGACCGCGCCGCGCGCCACATCGTGCTGGATGCCGAACGTCGCGGCGTGCTGAAGCCCGGCGGCACGGTGGTCGAAGGCACCGCCGGCAATACCGGCATCGGCCTGGCCCATGTCTGCAATGCGCGCGGCTATCGCTGTGTGATCGTGATGCCCGACAATCAGTCGCCCGAGAAATATGCGTTGATCGAAGCGCTGGGTGCCGAGGTGCGACGGATCAGGACCGTGCCCTACAGCGATCCCAATCACTACCAGAAAGTGGCCGGCAGGCTGGCTGATGAACTGCCCGATGCCATCTGGGCCAACCAGTTCGACAATGTGGCCAACCGCCGCGCGCATGTGGAAACCACCGGTCCGGAAATCTGGCAGCAGACCGACGGCAAGGTCGATGCCTTCGTCTCGGCCAGCGGCACCGGCGGAACGCTGGGCGGTGTGTCCGAGTATCTGAAGTCCCGCAATGCGGGAATCCGTACCGTGCTGGCCGATCCGCCGGGCAGCGCGCTGTATGAATACGTGCGCAATGGCGTGGTGAAGGTGACCGGCAGCGGTTCGATCACCGAAGGCATCGGCATCGGGCGGGTGACGGCCAACATGCGCGATGCGCCGGTCGATGATGCCGAGCATGTTGAAGACGGCGAAACGGTTACCTGGGTTTATCGCTTGCTGCGTGAAGAAGGGCTGTTCGTCAGCAGCACCACCGGCATCAACGTGGCCGCCGCGGTGCGTGTCGCGCGCAAGATGGGTCCGGGGCACACCATCGTCACGGTGTTGTGCGACAACGGTTCCAAGTATCTGTCGCGCCTGTTCAACCGCAACTGGCTGGCCGAGAAGGGGCTGCTGCAGTTCGCTGACGCAACAGCCTAGCGCGCGGTCGTGGAGTGGATGTCTCTGTGATCGCTCATGGCGGCGCGTGCCCTGCGGGCATGCCCTCGCATTGCCCGGCGCGTCGCAGACTCAAGGTCTGCAACGCGCTGATCGTGCAATGCTCGGCGCGCCTTAAATCGCGATCACAGAGACATCCACTCCACGACCGCGTGCCTGCTGTACCTCGTGGCAGCTGGGCAGCACGTTCTCAGTGGACGATCCTGATTCAACGCGAAGCCGGTTTACCGCTGTTTACGATCGGAACCACCGACCCACAACCGGGCACGGACAGTCGTGGAGTAGCTGACCCTGTGATCGCGAAATAAGGCGCGCCGAGCGGAGGCCGTATAGCGCTGAGCAAGCTTGCCTTGCGAAGCGCAGGCCGCAGCGAGATGAGATGGACCCGTCCCCCGTTTGCGGCCGTGCGC